>JAZKGM010000347.1:2603-8573 GCA_040385895.1 Bacteroidota bacterium | reverse complement strand
GAACAGCAGTAAACAAATAATGAGTGCGAGGTGTTTGTACACGGGGTGCAAATATATCGTGTTGAAAAAAAGAGATAAACACGAAGGGTTTGGCATTTTCTAAAAAATGCTACATTTGCCATTCTTAAATTTTAAAGCAAATACAGATGAAGTTAAAAGAAATAGTTGCAATATCAGGCATTGGCGGGTTACACAAGATCATCGGCCGCACAAAAACAGGTTTGATCCTTGAGAGCCTGGATACCAAAAAACGTTTTCCAACAAGTATCCAGGATAAAGTTTCTGTTCTTGAAGATATTTCAATGTACACGGAAGATGGCGACATGAGCATTGCAGAAGTATTTGTTAAGCTGAATGAAAAGGGAAAAGTTCCTACGGGCAAAGACGATAACAAAACACAACGCAAATATTTAGTGGACACGATCAAGCTTGATAGTGAGCGCGTTTATGATTCGGATATTAAGAAATTATTGAACTGGTTCAATGCCCTGAAAGACAGCCTCGACTTCGGCACCCTGCTGGAAACCGAAGAGGCAGAAAGCGAAACCACAGAAGCAAACGCGGAAGAAGTACCTAAAAAGACCGCGAAAAAAACAGCTAAAAAAGCTGCTGCCGAAAAAGAAGAGGAAACGGATGGCAGCGAAGAAAAAGCACCTAAAAAGGCTGCTGCCAAAAAAGCTGCTCCAAAGAAAACTGCCGCTAAAACGGTTACCCCCAAACCAACAAAGCTTTCTAACAAGTCGGCATCAAATGCCAATACATACCGCCCTAAATCAGTGTAATAAGATATTATCTTTCAAGAAAGCCTCCTTCGGGAGGCTTTTTTTATGCGGATTTTGAAGAAGAAATTTAAGGTAGTTACTCTATTTCAACTTCATCAATATTAAAATTAAATATTTTATCCGGGTTAATATCAAGCACCTTGCATATTTTGGCGATCTGGAGCACACTTGTATTGATCTTACCCAATTCTATCCTGTTTACCTGGCTTAGTTCCAGTCCCGATTCATATGCCAATTGTTGTTGTGTTAAGCCCTGAGCCTTTCTTTGCTCGCGGATGTTACTTCCGACAAGTGTTAACAGCTTAGACTTTCCGGCCTTAATCACCAAGGCAATTTGGCGCAGTGATAAATTTATTATTAGGCAAATTTGCCTAACTAAATTGGAGAATTCATTATATGTTGCTGTGAGCTGGTACTATGATTTATGGATTATTCAAACGCATGTCTTTCTGTTATCCATTTGCGCAATGCCGGCTCAGGAGTAATAAGTCCTTCGATAGCCCGGTAATAAATGGAGAAGGCAAACTAAAGAATATGAAAACAAAAATTTTAATGCTCGCTTTTCTTGCTGTTTTTTTTGCAGCATGTAAAAACACCATGGAAGAATGCAGTGAATGCAGGCAAAAAAGACCGGTGCTTACCAGCGTTGTTGCCATTTCGGGTACTTCGTATGTTACCATTGAAGATGCAACAAACAACCCGGACCAGGTCCAATCCTCGCTCATTTCCATTAATGAAAACCCCACGGTAGGCTCGTTAATGAATGCATTAAGCACCACCCGCGCGGTTAACCCACCCGAAGGCGAACAGGTTATTGCTTTAGCCTTGTTTTACACCGAAGCCATGCCCGATTTATCAATTGCTACACCAAGTGCTATCCTGGTTTACCATGGGGCAAATGTTGTTACCCATGCTACATTGTGGATCAATGAAAGCAACGTGTTTGTTAAAGAAACAACCCTTTCGGGGATCACTAATTTTGTAAGCAAGGTTGATATGTATAAAATTAACCAGGTCAAGGCGCTTCATGCGCAGAAGATGGTTATTTTGTTGGATCATACCAAACTCTCTCCAAACCCTTATCCAACGGTTTTCCAGGTGAAGCTGGGAATTGCTTATGAGGCCGCAGCCCCAAGCGGAGGCCTGGGAGGTGGTAAAGGACCGGGGCCATGTTCTAATAATTTTGATTGTTCCGAAGCTATAGATGGCTGGTGCATGTATAAGGAAAAACAAAATGGACCTACTACAGCCAGGTGTCAATCAAGCAAATGCCCGAGCGATAATGTAAACGGGATCCTTGATCTGAATGGGTACACCGTGACCCAAAACGACATGGACTATCTGTATAAGATTAGAAACTCATTTTTACTTAACTCATCCAAAGGCATGCAATACATTGATGACTATTACTATTCATCTGCTTTTCTTCAAAATAACATCAGCCTAGAAATGGCGTTGAACATGTATAATTTGTATGGTGCTGATTTTTTTAATAAGTTGAGTAACTTTGATGTGGTTGCTTATGATAGCCAGATCGCGATTGAACCCGCTGAGGCACTTGTATTATTAGAAATATGTTATGAAGCGAGTCTGCTAGGTGCGGATACGCGTTTTCAATCTATTATTGCCAGTGTCCGTTCTGATATTAACTTGTACACGAATAAAACGATATTAGAAGTAAAAAATGATTTTTAAACTTTATATATTATTGTGTGGGTTAGGCATCTTGATTGCTTGTAATAGCGATCATCAACCTTCTTTAACCGGTTCTTATAAAAGCAGGTCTTATAATATAATTCAACGCGCATATTTTCAGATTGTGAGTAAAACGTTGTTCACTCAAGGAGAAGGTCTGAGCTTAAAGGGAGATTCAACGTTTACCTTCTCAACGTGTGGAAACGTTATCACGGGTATTTGGTCCGCATCGGCAGACACCCTGAACTTGTTTTGTAAAACCAATACACACAAAAATGACAGTATTAATAAAGTGAGGCCTCCAACATGTGGTACTGAGCCGATTAAAATGTATATTGATGATCATGGCGGATTAACAGAAGAGGTTGATTCAAATGGTCCACACTCCAAGGGCCTGCAGGTAATTACCTATCTGGTGAAAAATAAATAGATTCATCCTAAGTATTGAAATCGCATGCCTTTTAAACACGAGTTTACAATGATTCTCTTTATAGGTACATTTTTATGTGCTTGCAGCCGCCATGATACTTTAACGGGCTCTTATAAAAGCAGGTCTTATAATATCATACAGCGATACTATTTGAGCCTGGTGGAGAAAAGCGTGTATTCTATCGGGAATGAACTGGAGCTAAACAAAGATTCTTCATTTACCTACACCTGCTGCGGAACCATTATTACCGGCAAATGGTCTGTCACTCCCTATACATTAAGCCTGTTTTGTAAGAATAATGTTTACAGGAACGACAGCCTGAACAAAACCCGCCCAAAGCCTTCATGCGGCACTGAACCCATTAAAATGCATATAGATAAGAGTGGAACCTTAACGGAAGATATCACTTCGAGTGATCCCCGTTTAAAAGGGTTAAGGGCCCTTGTTTACCTGGTAAAAGTTGAATAAGCGTATTTAATAGATTTTTAAGAACCTCCTCCGGGAGGTTTTTTTATGTAAACCCGGGTTGAAATCTTATCGTAGATGTTTTTTAGCCAGTGTACATACATATAGGCGTTACAGCTGCCCAGCATAATTATGCAATGCCGTTCAATTAAATATTAACTTGCACAGGAACAACAATGAACGTGCCCAATCCCTCAAAGATAACTGAAGTATTAGCGATGCTTGATGTGGCATATACGTGCCGTACCAGTGATTTAAAACGCAGCAACGACCTGGCAAAAAAAGCCCTTGAAATAAGTAACGAGCTTAAAAATTTCTCACTCGTTGCAAAATCGCTTAATCACCTGGCGTTAATAGCAATGATCCGCGGGGAGCACAATAAGTCTTTAAAGTTCAGTAATGAGGCTTTGCGCCTGTTCAGCGACCTGAAAGACGAAAAGGGTGTTGCAGATGCACGCTATAACCTGGCGGGGGTACATTATAAAACAGATAATTACCATTTAGGTCTTGTAAATTTAATTGACTGCCTGGCCGTGTACCGCAAATACAAGGATTACCATAACCAGGCACGTGTTCAGAAATCGCTGGGAACCATTTATGAGTATTTCGGGGATATAAAAAATGCGATCCTTTCTTATAAAGAAGCCATTGCCATGGCCAAGAAAGTGAATGACTTTAACCTTAAATCGAATGCATATAACCCCTTGTCGGGGATTTACCTTAAGCAGGGAAAAACGGAAAAGGCAATGGCCATGATCAGCCGTTCTGTTGAACTGAAAGAGCAAACGGGTGATATACGGGGGCTGGCTTTTGCTTTGTACGGAAGAGGTAAAGTGTTTATGAAAGCCGGTGAGCATGATAAGGCCGTGACTGATTTTACAGGAGCGCTGGCCATTCATGAAAAAATGGAAGACCGGCTTGGTACGGGGATGACCTACTGCAAGCTGGGCGCCTTATATGTGCAAATGGGCTTAACCGATAAGGCCCTTGAAACCCTGAGAACAGGCATTGATTTCAGCACACGGTTTAATATCGTGATGGTTAAATTTAAGTGCTATTATTTATTGTATGAGGTTTATAAGAACCTTGGTGATATCGGCCAGGCCCTGTTTTGCCTGGAGAACTATTTTAAAACAAAGGAAGTCGTAATTAATACGCAATCGCTTAAGATCATTGAAAGCTATGAATTGCTTTCCCAAATGCGTGTACTGGAGCAGGAAGCAATAAAGGAAAAGGAAAAGGCCGAGATCATGGAGAAGAAGAACCGTGCAGAACAGGCTGCGATTATTAAGCAGGAGTTTCTTTCTACCATGAGCCATGAAATAAGAACGCCTTTAAATGCGGTACTCACCATAGCTTCGTTACTAAGCGATAAAACGAATGATGAAGAAAAGCAGCTTATTGATTCATTAAAGTTTGCGGGAAATAACCTGTTGCTTATTATCAATGATATCCTTGATTTTACCAAGCTTGATTCGGGTAAGGCAAACCTGGAGCTAAAGCCGGTAGAATTAAAAGCAACCCTTAATCATCTTAAAAATATTTATGATGGCCTGGCCAAAGAAAAAGGATTGGTACTAAAGCTTAATATAGAAGAAAAGCTGGGCGGGGGATATAATATGGACCAGACCAAGCTGCTCCAGATCTTAGGTAACCTTACCAGTAATGCCATTAAGTTCACCGATGCGGGTGAAGTGAATATTACTGTCCAAAGGCTGTTTACCGAAAATAATAAGGATGCGATCCGTTTTTCGGTTGCTGATACCGGGCATGGGATCAAACCCATCCATAAAGAGCAGATATTTGAAAGTTTTTTTCAACCGTTCTCTATAACTACACGAAGGCAGGGAGGATCGGGCCTTGGTTTGGCCATTGTTAAAAAACTGGTTGAACTGCACGGCAGTTTTATTAGCGTTGAAAGTGAACCGGGCAAAGGTTCGCGTTTTTATTTTGAAATAGTATTGGAAAAAGCGGAGCTATTGGAAGTAGAGCCGGACATTATTATAAATAACCTGGAGGGAAAAACGGTTTTGCTGGCCGAAGACAACATGATCAACGCGATGGTGGTGATCAAGCTGCTGAAAGGCTGGGGCATTAAAACCATACATGCTAAAAATGGGCTGGAAGCGCTTGAAAAGGCAAAAGAAGCGTGTTTTGATTACATTTTAATGGATATTCATATGCCCGAAATGGATGGATTTGTGGCCACCAAGCAAATACGGGAAAGCGTAACCGAAAACAAAACAACCCCGGTATTTGCCTTAACTGCAGACATTACTGCCGAGCAGAATGTAAAATATGCCGGTTATTTTAATGGCTTTTTACGCAAACCCATCGAAATAAATATACTGCGCAATGAGTTGATGATGTATAAAAGATAAGCGTTACTTATTGATGAACTTCGGATGGATGAGGTTTTCCAGGTTAAAGATCTCATCCCATTTCTCCTGGGTGATCAGCTTCTTTTCGTTCACCGCAATGTCATGCACACTTTTCCCCGTTTCCAAAGCTTCTTTTGCAATGTTGCTGCATGCTTCATATCCTAAAATGGGATTAAGGGCGGTAACGATCCCGATGCTGTTCATCACCATATTGCGG
>JAZKGM010000347.1:0-2593 GCA_040385895.1 Bacteroidota bacterium | reverse complement strand
GCACGCGTCTTCATTGGCTGTGATCCCGTTTATGCATTTATCAACCAAGCCTGTAATTGCATTGCCCATATAAGTGAACGATGTAAATATGCTGAATGCAATAACCGGCTCCATTACATTAAGCTGTAACTGGCCTGCCTCGGCAGCCATGGTAATGGTAACATCAGCACCAATCACATAATAGGCCGTTTGATTAACCACCTCGGGCATTACAGGGTTTACCTTGCCCGGCATAATGGATGACCCTGGCTGTAGTTTCGGCAGGTTAATTTCATTGAATCCGGCACGCGGACCGCTGCTCAATAAACGGAGGTCGTTGCATATTTTAGAAATTTTAATGGCGCTGCGTTTTAAGGTCCCGCTGATCTGTACATAGGCACCTGTATCGCTGGTGGCTTCAATAAGGTCTTCGGCCAATGTAACTTCTATGCCCGATACACGGGCAAGGTGCTTAACACACAGTTCGGGGTAACCTTCGGGGGCATTAATGCGTGTACCTATTGCAGTTGCGCCCATATTCACCTCACACAAGAACTGCTGCACTTCTTTTATGCGCTGGATATCTTCGTTAATGGTGGTGGCCCAGCCGTGAAATTCCGCACCTAAGGTCATTGGTACAGCATCCTGTAATTGGGTGCGGCCCATTTTTAACACGTGGTCGAACTCTTTTGCCTTACGTGAAAAAGCATCCCTTAAATACTGGAGTGCGCTGATGTAAACGCTCATTTTATTGTAAAGGGCAATGCGGAAAGCCGTAGGATAAGCATCATTTGTGCTTTGCGAACAATTAACATGGTTGTTGGGATGAAGATGGTCGTAATCCCCTTTTTTAAATCCCATAAACTCGAGGCCTATGTTGGCGATCACTTCATTGGCATTCATGTTGCAGCTTGTTCCCGCGCCACCCTGTATCATATCGCTTACAAACTGGTCATCGTATTTTCCGGTAAGCAGTTCATCGCACGCAAAGCCTATCGCTTTGGTCACTTTTTCATCAAGAACCCCGCAATCGTGGTTGGCCAGCGCAGCAGCTTTTTTTACGTAAGCAAAAGCTTTTATCAGTTCAGGTTCTCTGGAAATGGGCAAGCCTGTTATGTTAAAGTTTTCGAGCGCACGCAACGTTTGAACGCCATAGTATTTATCATTCTCCAAATATCTTTCTCCAAGAAAATCGTGTTCGAGTCTTACCGCCATTATAAGTCTTTTTATTTAGGTGTTCAATTATACAAAACAATTATTAGTTGCGGTTTAAAACATTTCTTGTTATACACAGTTATTAATAAGTTGATTACTTTGCAGCATTGGCAAAATACACGCTCATACCCAAACAGGCTTTTACCCACAACAGCATAAGAATACTGCAAAGCGGGCAACCCTATTTTGCAAGGTTATTTCAGCTTATTGAAGAAGCCAAATACATTATCCATCTCCAGTTTTATATTTTCGACCTGGATGGAACGGGAAGGCTTGTGCTTGGTGCATTAAAAGAAGCGGCAAAACGCGGGGTGAAAATTTTTGTGGTGGTTGATGCGTATGCAAGTGATCAGATCAACCCGGAAACAAGTGCGGAGTTTACCGATCATGGCATCCATATCAAACGTTTTTCACCTATTAACTATAAAGGGGGCATAAAACTGGGCCGCAGGCTGCATCATAAAATTGTGTGGGTGGATGGCAAATGGGCATTGATAGGGGGAATAAATATTGCCGATAAATACAGTGGTTTTCACGGAAAAGAACCCTGGCTCGATTTTGCATTGGAGATAAGCGGCCCGATGTGCATCAACATTAAAAAGGTATGTGATGAGGTATTGCACAAACAATGGTTGAAACAGGCGTATAGAAATTATAAGCCGGAATTACACAAAGAAAACCTTCCATACTTATCCCGAGTTATACAAAACGATTTTTTCAGAAGACGTTTACAGATCTCTGCGGGCTACAGGCAGGCCATCCGCCATAGCCACGAATCGCTGGTCATCGTTGCCAGTTACTTTTTACCGGGCAATGGCTTAAGGCGATTGATCAAACGTGCCTGCGACAGGCAGGTTAAAGTTACCATTATTTTAGTGGGCATGAGTGATGTTCCGTTTATAAAGCCTGCGATCATCTGGCTTTACGACTGGATGTTCCGCAATAAAATAAGCGTTTACGAGTGGCAGAGATCGGTGTTGCATGGCAAGCTTGCAGTGGTTGATCACCAATGGGTTACCTTGGGCTCGTTTAATCTGAATGAGCTGAGCGATTATGGAAGCCTGGAGCTGAACGTTGAAGTTAACGATCAGCACTTTGCAATAGAAACCGAAAAATACCTGCAAAAACTAATTGAGGAAGGCTGTAAACAGATCCAGCCCGAAACATACAGGAAGCAGAAAAACTGGCTGATCTAAAAGGTATGAGCCCTAGACAGGCAGATGCTAAATTAAGTGGTCTGATCAAAGATGAGAAAGACGCCCAAGTTAGAAGCGCGCTACAGTCAGCTCAAGCTCAAGTAATGGGTGGAGTACAGAAGCAGATAGCCGTTGAAGCAGAACGCGAAGCCGCAGCTATAACCAATACCTTAGAGAAGTTGAAAGAAAAAGCTAAGGTACAG
>JAZKGM010000346.1:6312-9148 GCA_040385895.1 Bacteroidota bacterium | reverse complement strand
CGGCCTTTTTCTGTCACAATAAAAAAATCAATATCTGAACCGTGGTCCATGTAATGTTTGGATAAGGAACCGGAAATGATCACCCCCCTCACAAACGGGAACCAGGACACAAAACGTGAGACGATGCCTGCCCTTCGCAGGTAAATATCTGCAAGGGCATTTCCCCTGATCCGCTTTGCAATAATGCCCGGGTTATTTTTAAGGCAATAAAACCGGTCGATATTAAACACCAGCTTTTTTTGTACGAGGTTGTTTAAAGCCCGGTTCAGTTCCTGTTCATGTAACGGAACTTTGCTGCATTCGGCCACTTCCTCCGGGGTGAGCGGATGATCGAACATATCGAAATACAACAACACGGAAACGATGGCCGATTCCTGTTCGGTTAAAGCAGTGGTTGCTACCTGTTCTGTTTGCATGGTGCTATTCTATCCGGAATATATAATTCTGCTCCCAGAGGATGCGTCTTTTTTTATGTAACCTGAAATTAAAATTGTAACCCCGCGCGATCAGGCGGATGCGCTCCAGGTCACAATCTTCTGATAAGGATATCAAAACAATGGTGTTTCGTTGCACGAAGCTTCCCAGGTCTTTAAACAGCGCGTGAAAATACTCAAAACCAGCACCGCAAAACCAGGCCATCTGTTCTTCGGTTTCTGCTTTTTTCGGGTAATAGGGCGGGTTGATGATGATGTAATCGAATGTTTGTTTGGGGATGTTTTCGAAAAGGTTTGATTGCAGGACCTTAACGGGTAATTTCAACTGTTCGGTATTTTCTGCCAATCCTTCTATAGCTACCGAACTGATATCGCTTGCTGTAACAACAGCCCTGGCCTTTGCAGCCGAAAACGAAATGAGCCCGCTGCCTGCGCCAAGCTCGAGCAGGGTCTTATTCCTGAGCGGCAACAGCAGCAGTTCCCCTAATAAAAATCTGGTGCTGAAAAAGAACCCGGGATGAAAAACACCTTTTTTCACCAATAGCTTAATGCCGTGGCTCTCATAATACCGGTCGCGTTTTAAGTAACGCAGTAAAAAAGGCGCATATAGCTTTTCAACAAGAAATTTGATGGTGCGGTGCATGTTAAAATCCCTGGATCTCGGGTTGGCGGTATTGCCAGATCCGTTGCAGTGTTTTGAGTTCGTAAGGAAATTTATACAGGTTGTTCCTATACCGGAAGCCTGAAAGCATGCGAATGAGCTTTCGCTGGTAAGACTTCATTCTTATGTCTGAAACCGTTGGATAATAGGCGTTCAACACCGTTTCGAAATTTTTGATCTTGTCGATCATTTCGGGTGTGAGCCAGGGTGTGAGCGGGTTTTTACGCAGGTCGAAATTTTCCCATTCATCGTTCAGCCAGTCTTCCAGCTTTTGCGGAAAACGAAACCCGCTTTCCAATACTTTATTATACATATCGGAGCCTTCTGTCGGCACCGGGCTGTACACGTAAATAATAATTTCGGTATAGGGATTGATCTCTTTAATGCGTTTGATGAAGGTTATGTCATCATCGATCTGTTTCATCACCTGTTCCGGGGTATCTCCGGGCGTGCCCAGCACAAAAGAATATTCGGGAATGATGTCGAACTTTTTCATGCGTGCAGCAAAGGCCGCAATCTGCTCCCCGGTTTGTGTGCCGCCCTTATCCATTTTTTTCAGTACCTCGTCATTGCCGGTCTCGGCCCCGAAAAAGATCATTTTGCACCCCGCTTCGCGCATCAGCGCCAGCGATTCGTCTTTGTATTTATTAATGGTATCGATGCGGCCTTCGCCCCACCAGATCATGTTTTCGTTTTTAATGAGCTTTGAAAATTCAACCACCCGCTTTTCGGAAACATAGAAGTTGTTGTCGTGAAACTCGATGGAATCTGCGCCCCATTTTTCCTTCATGAATTTTACATCATCATATATTCCCTGCGCGCACTTGCCTTTCCAGCGTGCTTCGTAAATAGGCACCACGGCACAAAATGAACACGTGAACGGGCACCCGAAACTGCTGTGGTAGGCCAATGTTCTGTTTCCCAGGTATGTTTTTCCCAGGTATTTTTCCATGGAATAAAAGCCGTCCAGCTTTTTATAAGGAAGCGGGTTCAACTTGTCGTAATCAAGCAGATCGGCCTTTCTGGTTTTAATGATCTCATTATTTTTGCGGTAGATAATATTCTCGATCGCATCAACCGGCCGGTTATTTTCCAATGCTCCTATCAGTGAAGGAAAGGCATGATCGCCCGGGCCATTGATCACATAATCGACAAAGCCCGATTCCAGCACTGATTTATATTGGTTGGAAGCAAAATACCCGCCCCAGATCATGGTGATATGAGGATAAAGCGCTTTTATTTTTTTAGCGAAAGGGATGGCCTGCCTGAGCTGCGGGCCAGGCATTACACTAAATCCTACGTATTTTATAGTTGATCCGTCTAAACAGGAAAGCAGCTTTTTCAGCGGATCATTTTCCCTGTTCCCGTCCACAATGATCCATTCGTGTTTGCCTTCGAGCGCAGCAGCTACCTGCAGCACCGAATTGGGAATGCGGTATTTATAGGTTGCGCTTCTGGGATTAAACAGGAGGATAGGCATGCAGACAAATTTATATTTTATGTGCATGAGTCGTTAGCATTTCTAATTTATTATTTTGCTTCAGTGAATAAATGCACCACTAAAGTTAAAGCACTAAAATGCGGGTCAGTTTTTTTGCTGCTTTTATTATGCCTGTTCGGGGTCGGCATGGTCTGCCATGTGGTCGCCCAGCACTACTTCATCGGCCCCCAGCCAAAAGGCTGGGCCTCCCTGATGGCCGCCATTTCCATCTTTTCCGGCGGTCAGCTGATGATGCTCGGC
>JAZKGM010000346.1:0-6302 GCA_040385895.1 Bacteroidota bacterium | reverse complement strand
TTATGCCTGTTCGGGGTAAGCGCGCAACCTTTAAAAACAGAATCAAAAAAGAAAGCGGAGGTGAGCAACAAAGGGTATTTTTTCCTGTTTCCCTATAAAATGCGGAACGGGAGCGATCTGCCAAACTATATGCAGCTTATTCTTGACGGACATGGCGATCCTGTATATTATAAGCACATCAAACTGGCCTCCGATTTTAAGGTTCATGCAAACGGGTTGATGTCGTATTATGCCAATGAGAAGTTTTATATCATGGACAGCACTTTCCTCGTAACCGATTCAGTATCATGTAAAAATGGGGTTGTTACCGATGCACATGATTTCCTCATGCTGCAGAATGGACATTATTTATTGATTGGAACAGAAATACACCAGGAGGACTTCAGCATGAAAAACCTGTTTATGAAAAAGAATATTCGCGGAAGTAAAACAGCAAAAGTGAAATATGGTGTGGTGCAGGAGCTGGACGAAAATAAGAATGTGGTTTTTCAATGGAACTCAAAAGATGTGTACAGGGTTGATGATGCGGATCCCTTCTATTTAAAAGATTCCCAGAACATCGACCTTACTCATTTTAATTCGGTGGATGTTGACGGGCAGGGCAACATGATTGTTTCGGTAAGGTACTTTAATGAGGTAGTAAAAATAAAACGATCCGACAGCAGTGTGGTGTGGCGAATGGGTGGAAAGAAAAACCAGCTTAAGGTGTTGAATGATTCGCTGTCTTTCCTGGGTCAGCATGATGCGCGGTTTACAGGGTCAAACCGTTTTGTTTTGTTTGATAATGGATACACAGAAGATTCGCTGGTTCATAATGCAAGAGCGCTTGAGTACGAAGTGAACGATCAGGAGAAAACGGCCCGTTTAACCCGAAGCTACAGCAATAAAGAAATGATTGTAAGTGAGGCAAACGGCAATGCATATTGGCAAAAAGATAGTTCTCTGTTGGTGAGCTATGGTAAAATAAAAGGTGGTACGCCAAATATTACTTTTGAGTTACTCGACAAGAACGGTCAGCAACTCCAAAAAGTTTCTTTTCCGGATACCGTTGGCACTTACCGCACGTTTTATTATCCGGAACTGCCATTTAAGATCAACCGACCTAAAATCAGTATTCAGCAAATCAATGGTACTGTTTGCCTGGAAACCAGCGGCAGATATAAAAGTTACCTGTGGAGCAATGGTGAAAAAACAAAACAAATTAAAGTAACAGCAAATGACTCGTATTCGGTATGTGTGTCGGAAGATAACAGCCGTTTTTTTTGCTCAGAAAAAGTGATCATCACTTCACCCACAAAAATGAAATAGGTTATCTGATCAGATCCGGTTCATCGCCTGTTACCTCTCTTGCCGAACCGGGTGTGCGAATGCTTTTGAACGGAGCGAAAACTTCAACATCTTTGCGGTAATACAGGTCACCCAGGAACAAGAACTCCTGGTGCAGGTGTGTGTTTAAGCCGGAAAGCTTTGCCTTAACAGCGGCAATGCTTATGCCCCACTCATTAGCGAGCCGCTCTGCCGATGGTTCCATAAAAGAACTGTACAGCAATTCCGTTTGCGTATGGTCCTGGCGTTTGGTGAAATCAACCACGGATGAAAGCGTGTTGCGGTACTGATCGAGGAGTGCCATTTTTCGTTTTACAATGGCTGCAAAGGTATCAATGGGATAATAACCAGGCAGGGAAGTAACAGCGCTGAACGAGCGCTGGATCACAATCTCGTGACACCACAAACATTTGGCGGGCTTGCCGGCATCGGTGTGCATGCTGTTTGCCCCGGGCACCAATGTATGTTGTTCGTTATAAACGGCAAACCGCAGCTGCCCGTTAGGCATAATTGAAATCACCTCATGTTCCTGCGCTGTAAATGAGCCATCCTTTAAAGAGCCGCTTCCTTCGGCTGCTGTAAAGCCCCATAAAGCGGCCAGGTTGCCTTTTGGTAAACGGATCAGGCGTTCGCCTTTAGATACCGAAGACTCAACAATAGCTACCTGTATGCTGTCGTAAGTGAACTGTGCATTGAAAGCAGGGTAATTTTTTTCAGCCCCCGTGATCTTATAATAATGATTGGAAGCATTCAGGGTGAGCATTACAAAACGACCGATGTCGATTGCCCCGGTTTTTACATATTCTTCTGAAGCTTTCAGTTGCGGGATCAATATTGCGAAAGCATTTTTGGCAGCTGCATTGAACCCAAGTTTTTCTATGTTTATTCTGATGGTATTTTGTGACTTCCACTCAAGTCCTTCTTTATAAGTGGAGGGTGGAAGCATTGCACCCAGGAATGAAAAGCACCACTGCAAACCGGTCTCTGCCTGTTGCGGGCTTTCACTGTTGTAAGCCCTGTTCCATTTGAGGTTAATAACAAGCGGTTCCTGCATGGGCTGCGCTTGCCTGATCTCTTCATCGCGCCTGCAGCTGCCGATAAAAACCATCGATAGAACAGCAATAACACTTAATGTAATGATCGTATTTTTCATTAGAATCAACTAACCAACCGGGGCATGGCGAGTTTTCGCAAAATAAGCGCATTTCTGTTTTATTCAATCAGGCGTTTCGCTTGTCATTCCTTTCCTGCGATTCCATGGTGTTGCAGGCGATAGAAAACAAAAAGGAAAATTTGCGACATACAATTGGCCACCAGCGCGCCCGTAATGCCCCATAAGGGGATCAGTAAAATACAAACAATGGTGTTTACAAGGATGCCGCTACAACTGATCAGCATTACCCGCGACTGGTTTCCGCTTTTGTACATTCCGTAAATGCCAAGCACATAAAAATAGGGCAGTACCACATAAAAGCCAGCCAGCAGGTAATCGATGAGATCGAAATCCAGGAGATAAACAAACCTCATGATGATATACACAACACTGATGCCCACAAGTCCTATCGCTGTGCCTGCCAGGTTGAGCCAACGCTGGAAGGAGCGAAGTGCGGTACTTGTCATTTTATAGATATCAGCTGTGTAAGGTGTGATCAGGAACCCTGGAACAAGCAGGCATAACGACACGTAACTCATCAATACCTGGTAATCGCCTGTTGCGTTCTTCTGCTCCATAAAACTGATGCAGTACAGGTCTGACTTTGCCTGTAAAAAACCGGCAAGGCTCAGCAGCATAAAGGGTGCAGCCAAAGCAAGCTGGGCGGGTTTGATGGCATTGCTTAACAAGCCTTTGGTTAAGCGGGTGTAACTAAAAAATAACACCAGCGCACGGCACAAATGGATAAGTGTAAGTATCAGCAGTACCTGTTCCACCTGTAATTGCTCCGTGTAAAAGAACAAAAGCGTTACCGGGAGCCATGCAGCGATCTCAGAAATAAGCACAGCCTTATACTTTTTATAATACGTAGCCACGCTTTCGAACGATTGGGTAAAATACCGGAGCATGATCCAGCAACAGAGGTGAATGGCGACAACAGCCGGGTAGATGATGAACGTGAGCATAAGTATGGGCAATAACAACATACAAAACCGGGTGAGCAGGGATTGCTGCCAGAGCCCGGTGACCATTCCAGGTTTTTTGGAAAAATGAACGAGTAAAAATTCTTTGTTGCCCCAGGCAGTGATCGCTGTAACGAGGTAATAATACAATTGAAGTTGTACAATGCTGCCCCATGAATCACTGCCGCTGAAACCGATCACAAAAAAAGCCAGCACCTGGTTAATGAGCCCGGGAAGGAGCATATAGATCCCGTTGGCAAAAACAGGAGCAAGCATGCCCGACCTTATTTTCTCCGCCAGCTTCATCGTTTTACCAGGTTCATCATGGGTTTTTCAAAATATACATGTAGCAGGTGAGCGAGTACAAGAGAAACACAGGTAAATAGTGAAAAAGCGGTGATCACAGATGTCCAGGTGTTGGTAGGTACAAACAACACGATCACTTCCATTACCGGGCTGAGGTGGATGATATAAAAAGCAAATGAAATAAAACTTAACCAGGTAAATAACCTGTTGAGCCAGGCTGCACGAAACGAAAACGAATAGAACCAGGGAATGCAAAGCGCAAAAGCAAGCGGAACCAGGTTGAAGTACCACACATAATTTATGATGCTATTATACATACGCATGTGTATAAATACGGCCGTTAAAAACATAAGCACACCAATAATAAGAAGTTGCAAGCGATACTTCAAGAACAAATGATGGTAGCCGTTAAAAAGTGCAGCCATCATGATGCCGTAAATACTGGCATCTATTCGGCACAGCAAGGTTTTTCTCATGTCGGCATCCCAATGCGGATCACCGTTTTTAAAAATGTGGTAGCGGATGCAGGTAGCTGCAAGAATATACATGAGCGATAAAATGATTACAGCCTTCACTTTGTTTTTAAATAAATAACAGGAAGGGATCAATAATAAAGGAAAGAGGAGGTAAAACCATTCTTCAATGCACAAGCTATAAGATACCGGGTAAAACCAAAAGCCCGTTTCCGAAAAACTTTGAAGAAAGAAAAGAAACTTCCAGCTGAAGTCATGGTAATTCCCTGTAATAAAAACACCGGCAATAAGGTTAATGATGATTCCCAGGTAATAAAGCGGAAGTGTTCTGATCCACCTGCGTTTATAAAAATGAAGCAGGTTTGATGATGAATGTTCCGTTTCATTAAACAGCCTGAAAATAATGTTACCGATCAGGAACCCGCTCAGGGAAAAATAAACTTCAATCCCGTTCCTTAAAACATGCGATAAGATTGCTATAGCAGGAAACATGACAGTGAACAAATGCAGGGCATGTCCTCCGAAGATCATAATAAAAGCAGCTCCCCGCATGATGTCAAGGCCTACGTTCCTTTCGTACGGATTATTTAAAGTCGAATTTTCCTTCACTTTTATTTCAGCAGTTCATACCTCAGGGTGTAAAATCCAATGCCCCTGTTCCTGTCGGAAAGGTAAATGATTATACTGTCGTTTACGAGCTTTGATACAGGTATGTATTCGTGTGGAAATACTTTTCCGGCAGGTTTCAGATCCGTTACTTTTTTGGTATGAAAGGGCAGGGCCATCTTTTTTTGTTGTGGCCCCAAATCATCAAAATATAAAATAGCTAACGAGTCATCCTGAAGGTTAAAGTTGTAGGTCAGTATGTTCTCTTCCCTTGGCAGGAAATAGTTTTGTGTATATTTTTTTAGATCGGCAGGGATGATAAAAGCAAAAAACAAAGTGAGAAAATAATAGGGTTTAAGCACAGGCTTAATAAAAAAGACGCAGGTAAAAAACAGCGCAATCAATAGATAAAGCCGTGGAAATTGCAAAGGCACTGGTAGAGAGGCGGACCAGGATAGCGGCAGGTTTGCAATTAAGAACAGTGCCACGGCAATTGTAATAAACAAGCCTTTACTTGCTGTAAAGTATGTATGGAGGCAGAATAAAGGAATAACTAACAGCAGCAGGCCAAAACTGTTTCCATACCCGCTCACGAGCATGGCACACATCAGCCAGGTGCAGTATTTAATTTCCGGTTTCACTTTGGTAAAAGCACACAATGCTGCGATCCCGTAAATAAGAATATTAAACGCCCCTGATAACCTGTGGTAAGTTACGGGGTTATTAAACCATGCAGCCGGATTATGCATGAGGTCGGGAACGAACAGGGTTTTAAGCAACACCTGCATGCTCTGGTAATTCACCGAATAGGTATTATTGATCTCTCCGTTAAACAACCTGGGCAGGATGTTAATGGAATAGTTCGTCCATGTTGAGGTGCCGAGAAAAGGAAGGGAGGCCAATAAGCACAGCACGGTAACTGTTGCAAGTTTTAATAACGCTTTCCAGTCTTTTTCAAACAAAAGGAATAACACGACAAAGGCCGGGCTCACCTTAAGGTGAATGCTGAGCGCCCATAACAGCATTGCCACCCATTTCTCCTGCTCCAGGTAACGGATCAATCCTTCCGACAACAGGAATAAGAGCAGGAAATAAGATTGGCCTTCATATACGATGTTGCGAATGGGGGTGAAAAACAATACCGGAACGAGCAGCATCAGCCACAAATTGACCTTAAAATAAGCTTGCAGGCGATGTAAAGAGAACAGTAACAACACAGCGTTCACACTATTCGATAAAATTTTCGATACAGCGGCATCAAATGCAGCAAAGGGAAGATAAAGCAATGCAGATAAAGGAGGAACGGGTGTGTAATTTAAAAAGAAGTTACGCTGCCCTTCGCTGTAAATGGCTAAATTAAATGAGGCCGGATCATAGATCCAGGTGCCCCACCGGCCATGCAGCAGAAACTTGGAAGCGTAATAATAATTGCCAAAATCGCCTATTGGTAACGCTGCCGATCTCACAATAAAATAG
>JAZKGM010000345.1:4866-13720 GCA_040385895.1 Bacteroidota bacterium | reverse complement strand
CACCAGGTAGTTTCCATCAGCATCTGCAAACATCCACATGCCTGAAATAAGCGTTGCTGTCAGATCGTACTTTTCAAGCAGCTTATAAACTTCGTCAATATTCCGGCAGTTTTGCATGATATGCTTTAACAGGTTATTGGGGGGAGCCGGTTTGTTTGGATCTGCTTTCATTGCCCTGGCGTTAATTGAAAAACCGTCAAACACCAGTCCTTTTTCATTCATGCCACCTTGCGGATAGAAGTTGTCAAATCCCACATACATGCTTCCGTAATGCCCGTTTTGTCCTTTCTCAAACCACATCCTGGTATCAGGATTCCAATAGTCTTCATTGTTTCCAACAAAGGTTCTATTGTTTATCGTGATCTTATAAACGCTGCAGGCATATGTATTGTAGCTCAACAGGAGGAACAAGGATGTTATTAATTTCATTTTTTCATGGTTTAAGTATGCCGGCTATTGTTCATTTGGTCTTTTCTCATTAGGCATATACGTTACAGGGCTGCATTGCGCAAATTTCGTATTTGCTTTTAAAGGGAATTTGTATGCTTTGATAAATAAGTTGAGTAAGCGGTTAAATTCAGCTTGCCTGTGCAGGGGAACCTGGTCTTCGGGTTTTACATCTTTTGTCAGAAAGTTATATAAAAAATAGTCTATGGAACCTGTTGAGTCAAAATAGATGCGGTTCCAGCATCTTGTTGGCCTGTTCCATGTGAATTTGTTTTTATGGAGATAGTCTCCAAAGTCACTTAATAATTGGGTGTATGCTTTCAATAGCTCCTGTTGTTCTGGTTGAGATTTAAAAACCGCCTTAGTGGAGTCTGCATGAGCAGCGCTTTTATATATGCTGTCTAAATGTTGAATCGTTATTCCTTTTTTTTCTGCGTCTTTGATCGTCATACCTAAAGGTTGTCCAAATACATAGAGATGGAAAGATAATAGCATAGAAAGCAGTATGATCTTCATGTTTTCCTTATATCATGGTTTGCCGGTAACGGTTGTACAAAGAGGGGGATCGTTTCATGGTGATCGGTTCTGTCGAAAGTATAAATTGCTTTGGCATCATCCAACATAAAAATTCTAAACCGGGCTGTTTATTTTCTGAACGGGTGTTTCCTTGGTCAAAAAATGATCAGGCCGGGTTATCCGGATTCTTAGTTTCATAAATGGATCTTCAATGGTGAAGTGCAGCAAGCAGGCAAAGCCTGTGCAGGTAACGATACAAATGAGCAGCACCAGGTGGTGATCAATTTTATAATCGTTCAGCAACAGCTGTGTGATATGGACCACACCTTTGTGGGTAAGGTAGATCGCATAAGAAATTGCTGCAATAAAGCTTGTTGCTTTTGACTTCCATTTGTATAAAATGCTTGACGGGCTCACCGCTCCGGTAACCAGGAATCCATAACCTACTGCAATAAGCGGGAAGCCCCACACAGAAGCATAAAAGGTCACCTGATCGTTGCACAGGTAAAATGCACCGGTTAATACCAGCAGGCCCATCATAATGAATGTATTTCCATACCTGGCTATCCTGCTCCAGGCTGCCGGTAAGAACCGGTGAACGGCTGCAATGGAAACACCGGCTAAAAGCCCGTCAAGGCGATTGTAAGTGGGGTAGTAGATGTATCTGTACCAATATACCCAGCTGTTCGCGTCTTCAGCTGTGGGCAGGTACAACTCCTTATAACTGTATAGCCTGGCAGCAAAACCAAACAGGAACAAAACAACGGGCAACCACCAGGCGTGCTTAATGCCTTTGGTTAATTGCAGCAGGATCAGCAACAGCGGCAGGAGTAAATAAAAATGTTCCTCCACGCAAAGCGACCAGGCGTGCGAAAATGTACCGTTATCTTTTAAGTTGAGCCCGATATTTTGTGTAAAGGTGAGAAATTTCCACAAAGGCGGTAAGCTTTCTTTTTCGCGGAAAAGCGGGAACCAGAAGTAAAGTGCTAAGGTGACTAAAAATGCAGGCATAATCCTGAAGAAGCGTTTCAGAAAAAAATGGCTGAAAGAAATGTGTTGTCCTTGTTTGATCTGCAAAAAGAGCCCGGATGAGATCAGGAAACCGCTCAGCACGAAAAACAGGTCCACGCCTGTCCATCCGAATTTCGCAAAGCCCGGCAACCACCCCGGTTGCCCGCCACTTAAAATAAAATAATGAAAGAGAAAAACCAGTAAAATGGCCAGTGCGCGTAAATGATCAAGTCCGTATAGTTTTTGCGGTATATGCTTGTCCAATTGCTGTTAGAGTTAATTGTATGTCGTTTTTTTATATCAGGAAACCACGTTAATTATGGCTTAAATTGCTCGAACGTTTTACCGTTGAACCTGTAAGCACCTGCATCCAGTGAGCCAAGCCAAAGGGTTCCCTTCCGGTCTTTGTAAATGGAGAACAGCTTCACGTGATTATCACCGTCCTGCAAAGGATAGTGTGTTACTTTTTTACCGTTATAACGCCATACACCCTGGTTATAATTCACCATCCACAGATCCCCGTTGTCATCTTCCACGGCAGACGGAAAGTAGATGAGCTTGTTTCCATCAGGCGCTGCCAGGTTATCAATTCCTTTTTCGTGCGTATAATCAATTAAGGTACTATTGTGCCTGCCTGAAGCCGGAAGGATATTGTAGCGGTAACTGGTGTTGCAGAACCAGAACTTTCCCTGCTTATCCTCAAGGATGGAGCGGATGCCAAAGGACCCGCCACCTTTTACCATGGTTAAGTGTTCTTCGTATAACCAGCTTAACGACTTTCCATCGTAGCGGCAAACGCCAAAGCTTGATGTGCCGAACCACATGGTTCCTTTGCGGTCTTTATAAATACAATAGACCTCGTAGGGACTCCACGGGTGTTTTCCATTTGCAGCAAAAAAACTGTCTTCCATGTGGTGTTTTGGAAATTTTAAATCATGAAGCGTTTTGCCGTCATAACGGTATACGCCCTGCTCACCTGCCTTGCCCAGGATAGAGAACCACAGGTCGTCCGGGTTAAGCTTCCATTCATTGCTTGCTGTTGCATGAAGCGTGGTGAACTGTTGTCCGTCAAATTTGCTGATGCCGCCCATGCTGGTGATAAAGATGTTGCCGGCTTTGTCCTGCTGGATTCCGCGGATGCTGTCGTTAAGCAGTCCATCGGTGGTTGAAAAGCGCAGGAGGGTTTTTCCGTCATACCGGTACACGCCTTTTCCATTGCTTCCAAACCAGTAGTGGTCATCCTTATCCTGGAAAATGCTCCAGATGCAGCTGTCAGGTTCTGAAACCGTTTCGCCTGCAGCGCGGTGTTGTGCCTTTACTTCGCTTGTTGTATGAGTGCCCGGCTGGCCATTGCACGAAGTAAGCAAGGTGAAGATGGGGAGAAAGAAAAAGAAGTTAAATTTCATGTTGCGTATAATGGTTGGCGTGTGGCAAAGAAATGGATGATCGTTTCATTGGTGCGTACCTATCGAAAGTAGAAATTGCTTTTGCATCATCCTACATAAAAATTTCTAAACACTGCTGTTTGTTTTCCGGAAGGATGTTTTGGTGATACCACAGCATGTGGTAATAAAATGAAAACAGGATCGTGGCTTCTCTATAATATATGCATTGCAGGGCACATAAAAAAACAGCGCGGGCGCATTTTTTATTGCCGGAAAAATAAATTTATATTTTATACAATGCGCTGAAATAGAGCGTTATGTATTCATAACCTCAAATGGTTACAACAAATATTATGCTTTATTTTAATTTAATTGAAAGGGCAGATCCGAGGGATCGGAGTCTGCCCAAAAAATGGTACGCTACGCCAGCGTCAAGGGGAAGGATCAGTATCGATGAGCTCAGCACCGACATTGCGGGCGCTTCATCCCTGAGCCCTGGCGACATTGCCAATGTGCTCAAAAGCCTCGTGGTGAGCGTACCCAAATTCCTGCTCCTGGGCATCAGTGTCGACCTGGGCGATCTTGGCTACATGCGCATCAGTTTCAGCAGCGAAGGCTTTGCTGAGAAAGAGGCGTTTGATGCTTCGCAGATCGATGATGTAAAGATCATCTTTACACCCAGCAGCAAGCTGAAAGCCACTTTGGCATCATCGCGTTTTAAATCAGCAAAGGAAGCATGAGCGCGGGATCTGAAAAAGGAACCGGCCTGAAACGGCCGGTTTTTTTTATGCCCGAAAGTGAAACGGGATACTTATCCCGTTGCGTGGAGATAAGTATCCCGTGCGGATGAGATACGTATCCCGTTCAAACGAGATAAGCATGAGGTAGCATGAAGATAAGTGCGCGGCTTAAAACCTTTACCGAAAGGTTTTTTTGCCGCTTTTTTTGTTGGTTTAGCTAGCAGTGGGAGGACGGAATGGCGGCATTTTGGGAACGAAAGCACGTATATCATACATTTAAAAAGCAAAGCTTTTGGATGAAAAAGCATTTATTTATTGTCGTATCAGATCACTGTTTGAAGGTTTATTCGTCCATCTTTTACCAAAATATTAATACACTTTTCTGCAAGTTTATTTTGTATCCCTAAGTCAGAAGCAATTTGTTTATGAAAATGTCTTGTTAAAGGGTTTGGTATTTTTTCTTTAACGCGAAGCAGTAGAAACTCCGTTACGTCATTTCTGAACTTAAATTCAGCAGTTCCCATTGTAATAGATTCATTCCATTTTTCAAGATTTGTGATTGTCTGTTGGATTTCATTAAGTAATGCGTTGATTTTTGTGTCTTGGTTATGAAAAACAATCATTGTCGTTGCAATGCTATTTATTCTAGTTACTATCTGCTCGAACTTGGTTTTTGTCTTTGGTTGTGTTCCATAGGTTCTAATTGCATCATAAATTGTCTGTTGGATCTGTGCAAGCGATTGATAGAGCCGTCTTAGTGTAGAGTTGTTTCCAAAAGAGGCTAAGTCGCCTTGATTTGCTTGGAAAAGAAGGTAGTTATTTATACTCGCTATAAAGCGATATATGCTACGACAAAGAGCATATAGCTCTTCGTGGTTATGTTCATTTAATGCGGTTTCAACGCGTTCTTCTAAGTCGTCAATTTCTTTTTCAAATTCAACAAGTCGTCTTTGATGCTCGCTTGTATAAACAAGTCGAAGCATTGCGTATTGCCTTTCTGATGCAATTTTACCAACGAAAACAGCAACTAAAAAGAGTCCTGAAAGAACTTCAAAAGAAGCCACAACTTTACCAAATCCTACTGGTAGTATGTCGCCATAACCTAAAGATGAGAATGTAACTACACAAAAATAGAGCGAATCAAACCACCCTAAGTCTGGTTTATTTGTGCCATGTTCGTAAGGGCTAAGAAGCCAAAAATAAGTCGAACAAAGAAGTAAAACACAAACAATGCAGAAAGCAATCTTTTCGTATGAAAGTTTGTCTATTACACCACCAATAAAAGTGGTTAGTGTTTGCTTTTTGACTTTTTTGACTTTTTGCCTGATCTTTTTTTTGCAGAAAATTTCAAGTAAGCATTTTGCCATAGTCTTGGTTTTTGTGTAGAATATCTGCCCGTTTAACTTGCATGTTCGAATTGTTTTTTTCATCCTGACACCACTCCCAACGCCCGCAAAAGAGTACGGTTGTTCATAGAAAAAAAATATTGGTTGATGGTTTTCTTCATGAATTTATCATGAACATTTATTGACTACTTAACATTCAAACTTCTATTCACTTTAATCTCAATTAATTTTGGTTTTGCCTTTGCAAGCAGTTCGTATTTCTTTTCTGTTAGGAAATTATGTATTGAAAACTGCCATGAATAATAGGATAAAGTCAGATTTTCAGGAAGAGAATAGGGGATATAAATTTTAGCTATTTTGTCATTGCTATATAAATCTGTGATACCGATTGCCTGGAAACCATTGGCAGCTCCTTTTGTGTTTATGTTTATATCATAGGTTCTGAATTGTGTTATCCAGGCGTCCGTTGTTGTTGGGTTTCCGTTAGAAACGGCTTTTAAATAATCGAGATAGATTACACCTAACTGTAAATATTGTTGAATTGAATAATCAGTTTGTGAATTTATTTTTTGGTCGTATAGTAAATTATCAGATTGAGTGCTTATTTCATTTAGCTTTACTTTGAAAGCAGAATAGCTTGATTCTGTTTGTGGATTATTTGAAATTTTGTCAAGTTGGTCGAGTTGTCTGGAAAAGCTTGAGGGTAAAAGCGGATTATTGTCTTTAGTAAAATAGATCTTAACGACTCCTTCATATTTCATTTCATTTTTGGGAATTACGTTCTTCCCGGCAACAAACTGGCTTACGCCATTAAAGAATGTAGCAACATCTCCAACTAAAGAAGTATTGAAAGGAACTGCTTGATTTCCTTTCAGAATTGCACCAAAAGTTAAGTTGTTCTTTAAAAGTGGGATTGCAGCATCTGTTTCAATTTTGCGGTATTCAAAAATATTTAATGGAATAGTGATATTTGAAGAGAATAATAATTCTTCTTTCTTTTCCCCCTTCCTTACATTTTCAATAAAATTATCGATCAGGCTTGTTACAGCCGGAGCTGCCTGAAAAGATGTGTTTAAAATCGGAGCAATCAGTTTAAATGCACTATTATTTTCGTCTTGAATTGGAATTAACTTTATAATAATATCAATATCGGTAACGTCACTTAAAATGATGTTATCTGCAAGCTTCTTATTTGATAAAGTCAAAGTTATCGGTTTGTCTTTTTCTTTAATTTCAATAACGTCTTTGAATAACATCCTGATTGTTTTTACCTTGTCTGGTGTTGTAGACCCTATGTTGTAGCTATTTAGATTAATTTGCAGGTCTACAATGTATTTATCATTTTTTGTTACACTAAAGATAAAGTCGTTAATGTAAAACGAGCAAGAATTTTGTCTTGTAATTATATTGTTGTAGGCATCTGAATTAAAAATAGCCGTTTCATCTTTGTTAACAAATTGGTTAATTGTTACCTGAGATTGTGTACTGCTGAATGTTAATGCAGATAATAGAAGTAATAGTATCCTTTTCATATTTTTATTATTACTGGTTTGTCAAGGTGTTTTTTAGTCTGATTGCTCGTGTTGCCCGATAAATTACCGCAACTCTTAGATATTTTAAATAGCCACTCTCGTACCAAACACTTCTATGCATTTGGTTCGTGTTATTATTCTTTTTTATTTAAAACCCGAACACCACAGTACAACACCCGCAAAAAAGAGGAGTATAGTTTCATAGAGGTCAGGCTTATCGAATGTAGAAATTGCCTTTACATCATCCAACATAAAATTTCTAAATAAGGGTGTTTATTTTCTGAACGGGTGTTTTTTGGAGATGAATACCTTGCAGGCTAAGGTGCATAGCTTGTTAAGACCATTATCAATAAAAACGCCTGCTACCGGGGCAGCAGGCGTTTTGTAAAAGTCAGTTGCAGCCTGTTTTTTAGTCAATATAAAGGGCTGTTACATGCTTGTTGTCCAGCAACCCAATAACCAGTATAACACGGCACCACTTAAGCCGATGTGTCTGTATGTGATCGTTCTGCCGCAACAGCTGAAGGAAATGGCTTTTGGTAAATGCCTCCCGGGTTTGCTGTAGAATGTGGTGTATTTCTCAGTAATGATATAACTGATGCTGTCCACCGGGCACTTCGTTTCTTCAGCAACCCGAAGTAACAAATTTTGCATTTTTTTATCGATAGACTTCCTGTTTGCTTTACTGAACGAGGTACCGGCTTTTTCATTAACGATTTGCGCACATAAACGATTGCCTGCAAATAAGGCTAACACCAATATGATGAACAGGCCAATGCGTATGCAACTTTTTATGGTAAATGCGATCAGCAAAACTTCATAACCAAAGCGGCAATGGTTTGCCCCGCTTTCAGGGCGGCTTTGGTTACTTTACTGCAACCTTTGCTCCTGAGGATACAAAGCCAGATCTCGATGGCTGCAAGCCCGATATAAACTGCAATGGCTACGATCTTCCACCAGGCTAAATTTGTTGAAGCACCCCTGTCGGGACTTAAGCGTACGATCTTTAATTCATTGGCTTTTGTCAGCAAGTACTCATAAGAAGCCTTTTCCCCAACAGAAACCGCGGTTATTGTCTCGTTTAAAACGGTAACAAGTTCGGCAGTGTCTGAAGGTTTGGTTTCCATGTTCTCAAAGTAGAACTTAAACTCATTCACCATGCCGGTAAAATTGGCCGGGGTTCCGGGAGGAATAAAGGCATGGCTGTCAACATAAGCCTGGAGTCCGGCTATAGCAAGCGTTAAAACCCCGATCCCTTTTTCATTATAAGCGGTACCTAATTCGGTATAATAAGTGATCAGGTCTGTTTCGCCTGTGCCTTCTTCAATCCGTCCTGCCTGCCTGAAATACAGCTCCGATAACCCGAACAATGAACAGGCATCATTGTATGCTTCAAGAAAGTCGGCAAGCTCGCACTCACCGCAGTTCTTAAATGATAATAATTGCGGGCTGCTCATGGCATCAAAGTCCATTAAGGCGCTTTGTTCCCTGTTTAAAATTTCGTTTCTCATAAATTTTGTTTTTAAGTTAGGAGAACAAAACTATACCCGGAGAAAAACACACACAACAAGTTATAACTTGTTTTTTTGTTCGATGAACTGTTTGGATTTAATGTCGAGTAAAAAATGGATGGATACCCTAAGGGCATCAGCAACCTTGCACAAAGTTAAATAGGAAGAGTTGGCTGCTTTCCGCTCGATCTGTCCGTATGCGGATGGGGAGATGTTGATTTCCCCTGCTACTTCGGTTTGGGTTAAACCTTTCGTTTCCCTTATTTTACGTATCCTGTTTGCGAGCTCCATTTTTATGGCGTTTTGATATTGGCTATAAAACGCCCGGGCATCCGCAATGGCTACCTACTGTAGAGGCGTTTTTAT
>JAZKGM010000345.1:0-4856 GCA_040385895.1 Bacteroidota bacterium | reverse complement strand
GTTCATTTTTACATGCTTGTTCATGCCGAACGCTACATCGCAACACCCACAAAAAGAGGAGTATAGTTTCATAGGGTTCAGGCCTATCGAAAATAAAAATTGGTTTTGCTGCATCCAAATTAAAATTTCCATACCCGGTTGTTTATTTTCTGAACGGGTGTTTTCGGACAATAAAATGCGATAAAAAAAGGAGCGGTGCAGGGCCAGTTGCCGCAGCTTTTATTTTGAACAGTAATCCTTTATTTTTAGTTCCCGATGCAGGAAAATATTTCAAAAGAGCTTCCTGGAATATGGCTTAAAGCCTGGTTGTCAAAAGGGGTTCAGAATAATTGTTTAGTGGCTGCAGCAGAGGCAAATTGTTCTGTCAATCTTTAGGCTGGGAACTTTCGTGTTTGTATTCCTCTGTTGTGATCCCCGGCAGTTGATGCCCCTTAGCTTGTTGCTTTGGTTTTATTCAAGGTCAGTTTAACGAATGTTAAAAAAAGCACGGCAAGGATAATGGACCCGAAATATCCTTCGTTCCCCAGGAACCAATGGTCTTCAAGTTTGGTTTGCAGTGCGAGGTAGTTATTTCCAAAATGCAGTCCGACCGGCAGCCAGATCGTTTTGAAATAGAAATAAACAATGGTAAGCAATGCGCCTGCAAAAAATAAAGCCGGTCCTGTTTTCAGCAAATTTATTTTGGGGTTGAGCAGGTGAACCAGCATAAACAAAATTCCGGTCGTAACCGAAATGTTTATTGCCGACAGGTTTTTGTTGCAGTGGTTAAGAAAGATCCCCCTAAACCAAAGTTCTTCCCAGGCTACAATGGCCAAAGTTACCATGATGGATGAAATGGAAAAAGTTGTGCCTGGTGAGGGTTCGTTTAGCGTTGTTTTACCTGCGAGGAGTCCGGCTAATACCGGGCCTGCTGCGATCAATCCACCTGCTGCGATACCAAGCGGTAAATAACAGATCTTTTTAAGCGACCAAAATACCCGGAGTTCGTTGTTCAACCGGAAAATTTTTGCAGTTGCAAAGTTTACCACCACAAAAAGTAATACCACCATAAAAGAAGGGTTTAACCAAAGGGGCATCTTCAATAGTTGGGTGGTGCCCATGATGAGCAATCCAACGATCAGAAATGCGATCATGATCAAATGGCTTTTTAGTGTCCCGTTCATTTTCATTCCGAATCGAAAATAGAAATTGCTGAGGCCCGCGGCAAGATAAATTTCCGGGAGGCACGATCTGCCTGCAAAAGGTGTTTACCGGCAATAGCATAAAAACAAAACGCCTGCTGCATTTAAATGCAGCAGGCGTTTTTGCTTAAGGCAGCAATAAGGCCTGTTGTATGGCCTGTTCAACCGGAGAACCGGGCTGAAGCCGGTTGCGGAGCAGGAGCGGAGGCTGGGCCATAAAGCGCGGTTCGGTGCCGGTATGCGGCTGCCCGGAATGAACGATGAAGGGGTGGCACAGGTAAACCGTTCCGGCTTTCCCGGTAGCATATACTTCTCCCGAAGGTGGAAGCTGCTCCGTGATGCCGGCCAGCTCCATAAAAGATAAACCCTGTTCTCCCTTATCCTTTAATAAACGGGCAATGTGCCGGTGAGAACCGGGACGGATGCGTGTGGGTGCATCATGTTCGCCCACATCCGAAAAAAGGAACAGCATGAGCAGTGCACGTCCCCTGGAATGAATATTGGCGCGCCATTCAAAATAATCGGAGGGATCATTACCGGGGAAGGAAACATCAACATGCCAGCCCGTATCTCCGGGGTCTTGCGTGGATGGAAAACGGACCGGGAATGTACCCATGCTTTTACACGGGAGCCAGCTGTTTTCCCCACCCAGCTGGTTAAAGGCCGCATGCAATTTTGGTGTATTGGCGGCTTGTATAAAAGGTTCCTGCGTGTACATGCCCAGGCGTATCACCGGCCGCGTCCAGGTATTTTTATCATTCGGGTCGCAGCCTGTATCTTTCCATAAAATAGCCCGTGCGGCTCTGGCCAGGGCAGCATCAAAGGCATGGTCGATCCGCACGTAGCCGTCTGTAATAAATTGTTGTATTTGTTGTGCTGTTAAAACTTCAGTCATAAATAGAATAAATGATCGTAAAAAAAATGCTGCCTTAAGCTTAAGTTAAAGGACAAGCAGAAAAAGTGCCCATAAGGCCACACAAGGTCAGAACGACATTGTTATTTAAAGAATGACTAAAGTGTCGGAGACATGATCATGAGGCAAATATATAAAGTCACGAGGGTGATGCAAATATTTGTTTTGTTCGCAACAGCCGTCCGGACAAAAACTAAATAAAAAAGCCGCCCGGATTTTCCGGGCGGCTTAGCGCAATATATTCATGTAAAACTAACTTCCGCTTTGTGCTGCGGCACCGCTCACAATTTCCGAGATCTCGGTGGTGATGGCTGCCTGGCGGGCGCGGTTGTATTCTACTTTTAAGCTTTTTAACAGGTCGCCTGCATTCTCTGTTGCTTTGTCCATGGCCACCATGCGTGCGCCATGTTCTGAAGCGAATGAGTCTAATAATGCGCGGTATAACTGTGTTTTTAAAATACGCGGGATCAGTTCTTCCAATATTTCTTCGGCCGATGGCTCAAAAATATAGTCGTTCTTTTTCGGGTTCTCTTTTTTACCGAAGTTCTTTACGTTGATCGGTAAAAAGGCTTCGCTGGTCAGGATCAGCGTTGCGGCATTCTTAAACTGGTTATACACCAGTTCAATGGCATCGTATTTACCTTCCTTGTATACTTCAAGCAGGTAGGCGCCCAGGTTAAAACCGGCTTCTCCCGTAAGGTGTAAAAATGTATCGCGGTACGATGAATCAACATGGGCATTTGCCCTGGTAAAAAACTCACCGCCTTTTTTACCTACCGGAAGTATGGTAATGTTCTTACCGGCATATTTATCCGAAACCAGCCTGTTGGTTAATTTAATTACGCTGCTGTTAAAGCCACCGCACAAACCCCTGTCGCTGGTAATTACCACCAGCAACACTTTCTTTACTTCACGCGGCTCAAAATATACCTTCAGCGATTCTACTTCAATGTTATCGGCTAAATTCGCAAGGATCCCGTTCAGCTTTTCGGCATAAGGGCGCATCTGCGTGATGGCGTTTTGTGCCCTGCGCAGTTTGGTAGCGCTCACCAGCTTCATGGCTTTGGTGATCTGCTGGGTTGACGATACTGAAGTGATGCGTGTACGTACTTCTTTTAAGTTTGCCATTTAAATTTATGTGCAAATGAGAAAATGAGAAAATATGCAGATGCATTCACATCTTCACATCCCCGCATTTTCGCATGGATTAATTATACTTCGCTGATAATTCTTTTGCCACTGTTTCCAGCACCCCGGTAACTTCATCGCTCAGGTTACCTTTTTTCAGTTCGGCCAGTACATTGCTGTGCTTGACATCCATAAACTGGTGGAACTCGGCTTCGAACTCACGCACTTTATTCACCGGAACGTTGTTCAGCAAACCTTTTGTTCCCAGGTAAACGATCGCTACCTGTTTTTCAACCGATAGGGGAGAGAACTGTCCCTGTTTCAACACTTCCACGTTACGCGCTCCTTTTGCAAGAACCGATTTGGTAGCGGCATCAAGGTCGGAACCGAGCTTAGAGAATGCCTCTAATTCGCGGTATTGGGCCTGGTCTAATTTCAAGGTACCTGCCACTTTTTTCATCGACTTGATCTGTGCATTACCACCCACGCGCGATACCGAGATACCTACGTTGATGGCAGGACGGATACCTGCGTTGAATAAGTTGGCCTCCAGGAAGATCTGCCCGTCTGTGATCGAAATAACATTGGTAGGGATGTATGCTGATACGTCACCTGCCTGTGTTTCAATTATAGGAAGTGCCGTTAATGAACCCCCGCCTTTAACCAGATGTTTGATAGAAGGTGGAATATCGTTCATGTTCTGTGCAATGCTGTCGTTTGCAATAATTTTTGCAGCCCTTTCCAGTAAACGGCTATGCAGGTAAAATACGTCACCCGGGTAAGCCTCGCGGCCCGGAGGGCGTTTTAATAATAATGAAACCTCGCGGTAAGCCACAGCCTGTTTTGAAAGATCATCATAAACGATCAATGCAGGACGACCGGTATCGCGGAAGAACTCACCGATTGCAGCACCGCCCATAGGGGCAAAGAACTGCATAGGAGCCGGATCTGATGATGTTGCTGTTAACACAACGGTGTAAGGCATTGCTCCTCGTTCTTCCAGGGTTTTAACAACCTGTGCAACGGTAGATGCTTTTTGACCAATGGCTACATATATGCAATAAACAGGTTTTCCTGCTTCGTAAAATTCTTTCTGGTTAATGATGGTATCGATACAAACCGCAGTTTTACCCGTTTGGCGATCACCGATCACAAGCTCACGTTGTCCGCGGCCAACAGGGATCATTGCATCAATGGCTTTTAATCCTGTTTGAAGCGGTTCTTTTACCGGCTCGCGGAAAATAACACCCGGTGCTTTACGCTCCAGCGGCATTTCATAAAGGTCGCCAGCAATAGGTCCTTTTCCGTCAATAGGTTTTCCTAATGTATTCACTACACGGCCAAGCATGCCTTCACCTACTTTAATAGATGCGATACGGCCTGTACGTTTTACAGTATCCCCTTCAACGATCGAATCTGATGAACCAAGCAATACCGCACCTACGTTATCTTCTTCAAGATTTAATACGATCGCCTGCACACCGTTTGCAAATTCAACAAGTTCACCACTCTGAACTTTGGTTAAACCGTAAATACGTGCAATACCATCGCCCACTTGCAGCACGGTACCTACCTCTTCTAATTCAGCTTCAGATTTGAAGTTGCTCAGCTGCTCTCTAATGATCGCAGATACC
>JAZKGM010000344.1:3985-4274 GCA_040385895.1 Bacteroidota bacterium | reverse complement strand
ATTCATTGGGCATTTCAGAGAACGGGTATATCTGGTTCGGCCCGGCACAGGCAAATGAACTTGCAGGCATCATTAACCCGGTTACCCAACAACTTCCTGCGGGCGTTAAGGGCGTGGTATGTGCTTTTGGAACAGATCTTCAGCCTCAGTTCAGCACAGACCTTACCACAACCATCCGCTCATACAGGGAGGATTTTGCCGGACGTCCCGATAATTTTATAATCGAATGGAGAAATATGTCCAGGGTTGATGTGCTTAATTCTGCTAAAGGAGAAGATACGCTCAACTT
>JAZKGM010000344.1:0-3975 GCA_040385895.1 Bacteroidota bacterium | reverse complement strand
TTCAGATCCAGTTATTTGCCTGGGAAGAAGACCGTGTACAGATCACTTATGGAACAATGGGCCTAAACCCGGACATCACCAGCAACCTGTCTGTGGGAATGAAAGGTGCAGACATGAATGATTTTGCATTGAGAACAACTGATGCCACGCATCCCTGGGATAACACGCTTACCGCAACAACCATCAGCAATACCTGCGAATTAAGCGTGACCAGTAACCCGATGAATGCAGCCCACAATTTTATGTCCTGGTTAAACAAGGGCACGACAGGCTTAAAGGAGCATGCAGCAGGCATTGCTTTCTCTTTATACCCTTTGCCGGCTAACGATGTATTATTTGTGAAAGAGGCGGATAAGTACGAAGTGGAAAAATATGAGATCTATGATGTAAGTGGCCGGCTCCTTGTGCAGGATGCTTATTCCGGTGGCGGAATCCCTGTTTCAGCCATGCTTCCCGGTTTATACCTCATCAGGTTAAGTGCTTCATCAGGAACAAGCACACTGAAGTTTATTAAAGGCTGATAACCTGTTTTCTGAAATAATGAGGTAGGGTAAATTAAATCGTGGTTGTCATATGTGTACGAAACGAACAAATACACATATGACAACTACATTATTCAGAGCGATCTTATCAGCAGTATTTATTTTACAGGCAACCATATCGTTTGCCCAGGATAGCACGCAAAAGCGCACCCATTTTTATACAGGCGTTTATAACGAGCTGCCCGAATATTCTAATTTCCCGGTTATAGGGGTGGTGAATATCTGTAACGGGAACCAGCACAACGTACAGATGGGGTTTACCAACGTTAACCAAAAGAACTTTGCAGGCGCACAGATCGGCTTTACGAATGCAATTGGCGGAAAAGGAAAAGGAAGCCAGGTTGGATTTGCAAATGTGTGCAAAGATTCGTTTGATGGCGCTGCAATAGGATTTGTGAACCTTGCCGGGAACAGGACAGATGGCGCACAAATTGGCTTTGTTAACCTGAGCCGTTCTTATTTGAACGGGGCGCAGGTGGGTTACATCAATGTGGCAGCAACAACAGCCGAGGGCGCGCAGATCGGTTTTGTAAATGCATGCAGGGATTCATTAAGCGGCATGCAGGTTGGCTTTTTAAATGCTGCAGGAGGCAAAGCCGATGGGGTACAGGTTGGTTTTGTAAATGCAACAGGCAGATCGATGGACGGTGGCCAGGTTGGTTTTGTGAATGTAGCTGCCGACAGTTTAAAAGGTGTGCAGGTTGGCTTTGTAAATGCAACCGGAAAACACCTTAACGGGGCACAGGTGGGCTTTATCAATATTGCCGATTCAATAAGCAAAGGTATTCCGGTAGGGTTTATATCGTTTGTGAGAAAGGGTGGGTTTAAAGCCATAGAAGCAAGCTACATGGAAATGTATCCTTTTAACCTTGCCTTTAAAACAGGCGTAAAGGCCTTTTACACCACATTTGTCGGTTCATATAATCCCGATCTTAAAAATAAATTTGCATTAGGAGCCGGTATCGGAAGCAATATTGCTTTAGGGGGTAATTTTTTCTTTAACCCCGAAGCATTATCGCAGGTTACTTTTGAAAAACATCCGCAGCAGATCGTAAGCTTGAATACATTGATCGGTTTTACGTTTGCAAAACGCTTATCACTAATTGCAGGTCCCGATCTTGTATGGCTTCATAAAGACGGAGAAAATGACAATACGTTGTATAAACCCAATACAAGCCTTTATTACGAAAAGCTTGATGCAAGGAACAGCCTGCACATCAGCGCAAAAGCAGCCTTCCGTGTTACCTTTTAAATTAGGTGTACATTTGAACGATGCGCCACATTCATCTTTTTGAATTTGAAGATCAGACATGGTTTCCTGATCGCATAAGAACGGGAATGACAGATTACCTCAGGTTTGTGCTGGGCGATCTGTTGGACTTTTACAAGCCGGTCATTCCGTTGATCCATGAAGCATTGAACAAAACCGGCACCAGCCATATCATTGATCTGTGTGCAGGTAGTGGCGGGTGTGTAAAGCAACTGATCCGCGATCTTCACCGGGAAGATCCTGCTGTACACATTACCTTAACCGATAAATTTCCGAACCATTCAGCGTTTAAATACCTCCAGGAACGGTCAAACGGGTGCATCACTTATATTCCTTATTCGTTAGATGCCACCAGTGTGCCGCAGGATCTCAAGGGACTTCGGGTGCTGTTTTCTTCTTTTCATCATTTTGAACCGGCACAGGCAAAGGCCATATTGAAGGATGCAGTGGCCAATGAACAAAGCATCGCTGTTTTTGATGGCGGTGATAAAAACATATTCACCATGTTACTGATCGCCTTTATACACCCATTGCTGTTCCTGGTGTGTACTCCTTTTTTTACACCATTCAGTTTAGTGAGGTTGTTCTTTACCTATATTATTTCTTTAATTCCCCTTTGCACGGTATGGGACGGAATAGCATCCATCATCCGCTTGTATAAGCCCGGTGAAATGCTTGCAATGGCGCACGAGGTTGACCCTGTTAATTATCATTGGAGATCAGGTAAGGTGAAGCACTGGCTGGGATTCTCCATTGCATACCTGGTGGGATATCCCAATACATAAATCAATAGTAGCCACTACTTGTTCCGCCAAAGCGGAAAATTACACAGGCAGAAAATTTTTGTAAGCTCCTATTTAAAATTAAATCAGGTACAAAAAAGTTGCGATGTACGCTTTAATCCGGGCAATCCGGGGGCCTTTGTAAGCATCAACATCACAAATAAAATTTGTTTGGCCGAAGCCCTTAGGGTAAAATTAAAGTGAGTTGTCTTAGCAATGAACCAAAATAAAAAAACCTATTGTTATGACGATTTTACTCAAAACCTTTTCCAGGCTATTCTGTAAACTATTCCAGTTTTTATTCCTGAGCCTCATTTCCATTCATGCATTTTCTCAAACACTTACCCAGAACGTGCGCGGGGTTGTGGTGGATAAAGTAACGCAAAGCCCTATGCCAGGTGCCGTTGTTGTATTGCTCAATTCCGAGCCTTTAAAGGGCACAAGCACCGATGCGGATGGGAAATTTGTGATCAACAATATCCCCGTAGGTAAACAAACCCTGAAAATAACTTACATGGGTTACAAAGAATTAATTATTCCGAACATTACCGTAAACTCAGGAAAAGAAGTGGTGCTGAACGTACAACTGGAAGAGAACATCACCGAAGCGAAAGAAGTGGTGATCACGGCAAAAATTGAAAAGAATAAACCATTGAATGAAATGTCGACAGTCAGCACACGTACTTTTTCCGTAGAAGAAACACAGAAGTTTGCTGCCGCAATGAATGACCCTGCACGCATGGCCACCTCATTTGCAGGCGTTGTTGCAGGAAGCGATGGCAACAATACGATCAGCGTAAGGGGCAATTCCCCAAACGGGTTGTTATGGCGAATGGAAGGTGTAGATATTCCTAATCCCAATCATTATTCGGCAGTAGGAACATCGGGCGGGGGCATTTCTATTTTAAGTGCGCAGGTGTTGGGCAATTCTGATTTTTTAACGGGGGCATTTGCAGCCGAATACGGGAACGCTACGGGTGGCGTGTTTGACCTGAAATTGCGTAAAGGAAACAACCAGAAAAGAGAATACACAATGCAGGCCGGGATACTGGGGCTTGATTTTGCAACCGAAGGCCCGTTTAAAAAAGGGTATGACGGATCGTACCTGGTCAACTACCGTTATTCCACGCTGTCTATCCTGGGCATGATGGGCATAAATGTAGCTGGTGATGCACGGCTCGATTTCCAGGACCTTTCTTTCAATGTATCGTTGCCCACACAAAAGTTCGGAACATTCGGTGTATTTGGTTTAGGGGGGTTAAGCAAACAAACCACAAACTCCGATAAAGATTCTACACTATGGAAAGAGGAGGCCTATAAACAATACCCTTCTGTGTTTGCCTCCAATACGGGAGCGGTCGGGATAAATAATGCAAAGCTT
>JAZKGM010000343.1:0-9639 GCA_040385895.1 Bacteroidota bacterium | reverse complement strand
ACATTTAACATTGGTTTCAGGGATTATATTCATGATGAGTCTGAAATAGCAGGAAAGTTTTCAAGGTCTTTAAATTATCCTTTCCATAGCATATACCTGGAAGGAACAGAATTATTTCATACTTTAAATAATTCAATTTATCATTTAGATGAACCGCTGGTGCATATGAATGATCCGCAGATCCTGGCGATCTCTGCATATGCTAAAAACCATGTAAAAGTGCTTCTTAGCGGAGAAGGCGCTGATGAACTGATGGGTGGCTATGTTCGCTATAAAACAATGCGCTACATTAACTTCAGGCGGCAGATCAGTCTTCTTTTAAAATTTACACCCGCTAAATATAAAGACGACCGGGTAAAAAAACTGGAGCGTTACCTCAAAGTAGGAAGCATCAACCAGCTCATTGCTACCAATGCTTCCAATTATTTTGAAACCGATTTTGACCAGCTCGGGTTAAGCTATCTAGGCATTTCAAACCCTTATCGCGCTAAGGTACTGAAAGAAGCTGCAGACATTTATCCGGGCAACCCCATGAGGCAGATCCTTTATTATGATCAGCATACCTATCTCCAATCATTAAACGACAGGAACGACAGGGCAACCATGGCCGCTTCTATCGAATGCCGTGAACCTTTCCAGGACTACAGGCTTGTGGAAGGACTTGGCACACTGGATCTGAAATGGCTGACATCCGGCAAAAAAGGCAAACGGATCTTAAAAGAAACCATGCAGAAGTACCTGCCTGATTACATTACAAACTTCCGGAAAGTTGGCTTGTCAGTTCCGTGGATCCAATTGATCAGGCAAAGCGAGAAGCTTAATGAACAATGGAATAATTTCTGTAAAAAACCAGACTTTGAAAATGAAGTGCTTGACAAGGTCGACATCAGCTCCATGATCAAACAGCTGAATAACGGCAATAGGCTTTATGAGCCTATGATCCTGCAATATTTTATGTTCTACATCTGGAAAGAAAATTACATCAATAAGAGTTTTGATCGCTGACATTAAAAATTTCATCTATAAAAATTCACCACTGCCCCTGCAGAATTTAGCCATAACCTTTTATGGTTACCAATGGAAAAAACGAAGGTTCGGGGGGATTTACCGGCAGGAATATGAAGGGTACAGGCAGCGTGAAGTTTTTACTCCGCCACAATGGGAATCATACCAAAACCAGCACCTTAATAAACTATTGCTGCATGCTGTATCGAAAGTGCCTTATTACAAGGAAGCTTTTAACGGCATTGATATTAATGCTGTTGACATTCACTCATTGCATAAGTTACCCCTGCTGGAAAAAAACACCTTGCGAAAACTGGGTGAAACAACATTACTATCCACCTCAAAAGAACCCGGAGGAGAGTTCTACTCAAGCAGCGGAAGCACGGGTACACCCACAAAAATTTTGTTTTCGGCAGCCATGCACCAGCGTTGGAGCGCTGCATTTGAAGCGAGGATAAGGAACTGGGCAGGATTATCCATTAACAATGCAAGAGGGATGATCGGTGGAAGAAGGATCGTTTCTGACGGTGAATCAGAAGGGCCTTTTTACAGGTACAATCGCATTGAAAAACAGGTTTATTTTTCTGCTTACCACATCAGTGAAAAAAACGCTGCGAATTATGTGGAAGCCATGCACAAATATAAAACCGACTATATGACGGGCTATGCAATGAGCAATTATTTTCTTGCGCGTTTTATCGAAAAAAAGAACCTGCACGCACCAACGCTTAAGGCTGTTATAACAAGCAGTGAAAAACTGACAATGGAAATGCGGGAAACCTTTGAACGGGTTTACGGATGCAAATCATTTGATAGTTACAGTGGCGTGGAAGCCTGCGGGCTTATCTCGGAATGTGAGAAAGGAAAGCTGCACATCAGCCCGGATGTGGCCATCATAGAAATTATTAAAGCTGACGGAAGTTATGCAAAACCGGGTGAAGAAGGCGAAGCCGTTTGTACGGGTTTTTTAAACTACGATCAGCCACTGATCCGCTATAAAATAGGTGATGTGCTCCGGTTGAGTAAACAGCAAACATGCGAATGTGGAAGGCATATGCCTGTTGTAGACGAAATAATCGGAAGGACCGAAGATACTGTTATCGGGCCCGATGGCAGGGAAATGGTCAGGTTTCATGGGATATTTGTTGGTATCCCCTCCATTATTGAAGGACAGGTTATCCAGCACACCTTAACTGATTTTGAGATCAGGCTGGTCCTGCACAAATCGTTGGAGGCACGCGAACAAGAGTTAATTGATACCCGCATGAGATCACAGCTCGGCAATATTAAAGTCACCACAAGCATAGTAAATTCAATACCAAGAAATCAAAACGGAAAATTCAAAGCCGTAATATCTTACGTTAAACGCAGCTAATGAAAATCCTTACTATAATAGGTGCCCGCCCGCAATTTGTTAAAGCGGCTGCGCTTTCGAGAGAAATAAAAAAACACAGCACACTCCTTGAAATAATCGTACACACGGGCCAGCATTTTGATGCCAATATGAGCGATGTGTTTTTTGAAGAAATGGAGATCCCCAGGCCGGATTATAACTTAAATATAAACGGGCTTTCGCATGGCGCAATGACCGGCCAGATGCTGGAGCAACTGGAAAAGGTGATGATGCAGGAGAAGCCGGATGTGGTACTGGTGTATGGCGATACCAATTCCACCATTGCAGGTGCACTGGCTGCTAAAAAGCTGCATATAAAAGTAGCACATGTGGAGGCCGGCTTGCGGAGCTTTAACATGCAGATGCCGGAGGAAATAAACCGCATTCTCACCGACCGAATAAGTAATTGGTTATTTTGCCCCACAGACACTGCCATAAACAACCTGCAAAAAGAAGGGTATGAAAACATTCCCTGTACAATTATAAAAACCGGTGATGTAATGGAAGATGCCGCTTTATATTATGCAGAGCGGGCAAAAGAAAGATCGGGCATTATACAAACACTTGATTTAAGCGAAAAACAATTTATCCTTAGCACCATTCACCGGGCCGAAAACACCGATGTAGCGGGTAACCTGGAAAATATTATTGATGCTTTAAATGAATTAGCTAAAACCTACCCGGTTATTGTCCCGATTCATCCCAGAACAAAAAAAATCATTGCCGACAGGGGGTATAAAACCGATTTTACCATCATTGACCCTGTGGGCTATTTTGATATGATCATGCTGTTGCAGAACTGCTCGCTTGTGATCACCGATAGCGGGGGCCTGCAAAAAGAATCATTCTTCTTCAACAAACTTTGTATTACCACACGCGAACAAACCGAATGGGTTGAACTTGTTGAGAACGGGTATAATTTTATTGCCGGAACAGACAGGCAGAAGATCGTTTCACTGGCTACACAAAAAATTGGCTCCGCATTCCCTGTTAAATTAAATTTATATGGAAACGGTAGCGCTTGTTATAATATTTGCAGATCACTAACCAGCCTTTAACAACAGCATTGAAAATCCTTTTTCTTACCCAATATTTCCCCCCTGAAACAGGTGCCCCTCAAAACAGGCTTCACTCGCTTGCAAATTATTTATCCGACTTTGGTGCCGAGGTAACCATTTTAACGGCCATGCCCAATTACCCTAAATACGAAGTGTATGACGGGTATAAAGGGAAGTGGTATAAAAAAGAGCAGAATGGCACGCTGACCATTTATCGTTCGTGGATATATGTGAACAAAAGCAAAAGCGTTATACCACGCCTGCTCAACTACTTTTCTTTTGTATTCACTTCTTTATGGGCCGGTTTGGTTAAGGTGAAAAAACATGATGTGGTCATTTGCGAATCGCCTCCCCTCTTTTTGGGAATAACGGCCATGCTTTTGTCCTTTTTCAAAAGGAGCAAGCTGGTATTCAATGTGAGCGATCTCTGGCCCGAAAGTGCGGAAAAACTGGACATTATCAATAACAAATTCCTTCTGGGGCTTTCCTATAAACTGGAAGCATTGATCTACAAAAAAGCGAAACTGGTGAGCGGGCAAACCCAGGGCATTATTACAAACATCAACAAAAGGTTCCCGTTTGTAAAAACCCACCTTCTCCGCAATGGCATCGACACCAAGCAGTTCAGTGCAGGTGGAAACGGGGACACTTTCCGGGTGAAACATCATATTCAACCCGGTGCTTTTGTAATTGCCTATGCAGGCATCATCGGTCATGCACAGGGCCTCGAAATCATTATTGAAGCTGCAAAACACTTAAGCACCAACCGGGATATTTGTTTTATGCTGGTGGGTGATGGCCCTGTAAAACCCATGTTGCTTGAAATGACTGAGCAGGCCAACCTCACCAACATTCATTTTATAGGCAGTGTTCCAAGAAACGAAATGCCTGACGTGATTTCAGCGTGCGATTGTTATGTAACGCCATTAAGAAAAAACGACCTGTTCCTAGGGGCTATCCCTTCCAAAATATTTGAACCTTTGTATTTTGGCAAACCCGTGCTTCTGGGAGTTGATGGTGAAGCGAGGCAGCTCTTTGTAGACGAAGGAAAATGCGCCTTATTTTTTGAACCCGAAAATATTCAAGCCCTGGTAGAACAAATTAACCTGCTGGTAAACGATAAAAACCTGTACAAACAACTCGCACAAAACGGGAAACGTTATGTTTCGGTTGATTTCGACAGGAAGAAACTTGCCGAGCAGTTCTGGACCCGCATACAACAATTATGATTCAATACGCCACACAAAAAGACCTGGATAAGATAGCAGATTGCCATGTTTCCGCCTTTCCCGATTCGGTAACTTCGCTGCTCGGAAAAAAAGTAGTTGCATCTATGCTGCAATGGTACTTAAGTGCTCCCAATAAGTTTTTGTTCTTTATGGAAGAAAACAATAAAGTGGTGGGGTACTGCGGGGGATTTATATTGGACGGAAGCGATGCATATGGTTCAGGGAGCGGAATGACCCAGTTTGGTTTCAGCACCGCGGTTACTTCCTTTTTGCGTAAACCATGGCTTTTATTTCACCCGGAAATAAGAAAAAAGTATAAATTTATTCTTACCAACATTAAACGTAAACTTGGCTTAAAAAAAGAGCACCCCATGGTTAATGTTCAGCCTGTACAATACACTGGTCCCTTAATGGCGGGGCTTGTGGTAATTGGCGTGCGGCCCGATCTTCAGCAAAAAGGATTGGGCAGCAAACTACAGGAAGAGTTTGAGCGCAAGGCAAAAGAGATGGGGGCCGAACAATTGCAACTATCAGTGCGTACAAAAAACGAACGGGCCATTAATTCATATAAGCGGAACGGGTATTCGGTGAACAGTGAAAACGAAACCTCCTACATCATGTTAAAACCATTAAACTGATTTTTAAATTAAAGAGAGAATGAGTACAAAAATAAAATTTGCAGTGTTAGGCTGCGGGCACATAGGCAAACGCCATGCAGAAATGGTAACAAGAAATGAAGAGGCCGAACTTGTTGCATTGATCGATACCGACAAAAATAAAAATGAACAGCTGGAAAGCCTGTATCCGAATGCACCCATTTTTAATTCGCTGGAAGAATTTATGGCTTCGGGCATTGAAGCGGATGTAATGAATATTGCTACCCCCAACGGGCTTCATGCCGAACAGGCTAAAAAAAGCCTGGTCAATAAAATGCATGTGGTGATCGAAAAACCAATGGGCTTAAGCAAACCCGATTGCGAAAGTGTGATCTATGAAGCATTGCACCATTCGAAACATGTTTTTTGCGTGATGCAGAACCGGTACTCACCACCATCCGAATGGGTGAAAAAAATAGTACGTGACGGAACACTGGGCAAAATTTTCATGGTGCAGGTGAATTGTTATTGGAACCGCGATGACCGATATTACAAGCAGCAGGGATGGCATGGCAAAAAAGAGCTTGACGGGGGAACCTTATTCACCCAGTTCAGTCATTTTATAGACCTGATGTATTGGATATTTGGCGACATCACTGATATTAAAGCGTCTTTCAGTGACTTTAACCACGCTACATTAACCGATTTTGAAGATTCGGGTTTTGTGAACTTCCGCTTTATTAATGGGGGAATGGGCAGCCTTAATTATTCCACCAGCGTGTGGGATAAAAACCTGGAAAGCAGCATGACCATTATTGGTGAAAACGGAACAGTAAAAGTGGGAGGCCAGTATATGGACAAGGTGGAATATTGCCACATAAAAGAGTATGAAATGCCGGAATTGAAACCAACAAACCCTCCCAACGATTACGGACCTTATAAAGGAAGTGCCGCCAATCATCATTATATTATCGATAACGTGGTGAACGTGCTTAAAGGCCGCAGCAATATTACCACCAATGCACTGGAAGGCTTAAAAGTGGTGGAGATGATCGAACGCATTTATGCATTGAAACAAACCGGTAAAGGATAACCTGCAAAAAGATTCCCGGTTGATTGGTGACTATTGAGATCGTCACGCTTGGCTTGCAAATGACATGCTGCTGTTTCGGTATTTCAATTCCTGATGAACAATATTAATATTTAGTATATTTGATGGTGCAAGATCCTGAAATAGAAAACATTGTAAAAGAGCCGGATATGGGTTACAATAACTACTCGTATGCCGATTACCTTACCTGGACCATTGATGAAATGATTGAAGTAATTAAAGGGCGGGTGTTTAAAATGAATGCTGCACCTAAAAGATCACACCAGAAAATCTCATTACATATTGCATCGGAACTGTACCAGCTTTTAAAAGGCAAAACCTGCCAGGTGTATGAAGCACCCTTTGATGTTCGTTTACCAGTAACATCCATGAAAAATGAAGATATCCATACGGTTGTTCAACCGGATATCTGCGTAATATGCAACAAAGAAAAATTAGATGATGCGGGATGCATCGGAGCACCGGATCTTATTATTGAGATCCTTTCAAAAGGAAATAACAAAAAAGAACTTAAATATAAATACGAAGTGTATGAAGAATCGGTGTGAAAGAATACTGGGTGATTCACCCGGATGAGCATACATTATTGATCTATACGCTCGTAAATGGTTCATTCCAGCCTTCAAGATTATTTACTCATGGTGATGTGATCACTTCCTCTGTAATTCCGGGTTTTGAACTTGACCTGGAAGCCGTATTTTCAAACCTGGATTAATCATCACCCGATTACAAACTTCAAAAATTGCTTTTTATTACACACGACATTGATTGGATATCGCCCCTTCATCCTTATTCCCTGGCGAAGGTATTTACCCATGGCAAAAAATGGATCGGGCTAAGCAAGGTTATTCAACCCGATATCTTTATCCGCCACATCGAAAAGCTGGTAAGCTTTAACCAATCACACCAGGTTAATGCAATATGGCTAAGTGGCGCTCCTCAAAAACATTCTTTTCAAAAGTTCGGATTGCGCTACACGGCCGATTGCCCTTCCTATAAAACAGCACTTAACATGCTGCTTGAAGCCGGCTGCGAAATTGGTTTACACAGCGTAAACACCGAATCATTCGCCAGGCAAACCATTGCTTTAAGCGAGCTCACCCGGCAACCGATACATTACCACCGCAGCCATTACCTCAAGTTTGATGAAAATTCGCTGTTTAAAAACCTGCAACAACAACACATCAAAACCGATTTCAGCCTGGGTAATGCGCGAAAGATCGACCTGCCATCGCAAATGCCTGTGATCACATACGGGATAAATTGTGTCCCCACCCTGTTGTTCGACAATGCATTCTTTTTTAACGATCCAAAAGACGTGCTTCACCAGTTCAAACAGAAAATAAATGAAGCCAATATGCTGAAACAGGATGTTGCCATTCTTTTTCATCCCGAAAATTTTGCGGTTAACCCTGCGCTTTGGGATTATTATGAAGAAGTGATTAGTATTGTGGAGGAGCTCAGTTAGCTAATAGATCATCGCGGATGGAATAAATATATTCCGCAACTAATTTTAAAACGTAATTCGTAAGTCAATAAATATTCAATCAAACACATGCTTCCTTTTTCCCCCCCCCATATCGACCAGAAAATAATTGACGAAGTAGTTGATACGCTTAAAAGCGGATGGATCACTACCGGGCCGAAAACCAAACGCTTCGAAAAAGAGATCACTGCTTATTGCGGCAACCGGGCCACGCTCTGTTTAAACTCGGCCACCGCTGGTTTAGAAATTATGCTGCGCTGGTTCGGGGTAAAAGAAGGGGACGAAGTGATCCTTCCTGCATACACATACAGCGCAACGGCAAATGTAGTGATGCATTGTGGGGCTAAACCTGTTTTTGTTGATGTGAACGATGATTTCAACATCAACCCGGACGAGGTAAAAAAAGCCATTACCAAAAACACAAAAGTAATTATGCCGGTAGACTTTGCGGGCCACCCCTGCAATTATGCCGAGCTTAACCGGCTTGTTCATTCGGCCGAAATAAAACAGCTGTTTGGCGCAGCAACAGATGTGCAGCAACAGCTTGGCCGCATCTTAATACTGAGCGATGCAGCGCATAGTTTTGGCGCATTTTATAAAGGGAAGCGGGCCGGGAATTTAACCGATGTTTCTGTATTCAGTTTCCATGCTGTAAAAAACTTAACCACTGCCGAAGGGGGCGCTGTGGCCTTAAACCTGCCTGAGCCTTTTAACAACGAAGAGGTTTATAAAACACTTTGCATAAAAACGCTTCACGGGCAAAATAAAGACGCGCTGGCCAAAACCATTCCGGGCAACTGGCGCTACGATATTGTAGAGGCCGGTTACAAAATGAACATGACGGATATTATGGCATCGATCGGACTGGTTGAGCTGAACCGGTACGACAATGAAACCCTGCCAAAGCGAAAACTCATTTATGATGCCTATTCTCAAGCCTTAAGCAAACAACAATGGGCCATTATACCTGAGTATGAAACGCCTGATAAAACATCTTCATACCATGTGTATGCATTGCGCATACAAGGAGCCAGCGAAACACAGCGTGATGCCATCATTGCAAAAATTTTTGAAAAGCAGGTGAGCGTGAATGTGCATTTTATTCCTGTACCCATGATGAGCTTTTATAAGAACCTGGGCTACAACATCCATAACTACCCGAATGCTTTTGCCCATTATGAGAACGAAATTTCTTTGCCGGTTTGGGTCGACATGACAAGCGACCAGGTTAATTCAGTGATTGAGGCAGTCATTCAATCTGTTCACGAAGTAATTGGCTAGCTTCACGAAAAAACACGGTCTTTTTCTCACACATCATTAACTTCGTTTTAATAAAAGGTTTAATTAACTTGTTTAAACGTGCGTTCGACATTATTTGCAGCCTTGCAGGGATCATTATCCTAAGCCCTGTATTTTTTACGATATGGGTTTTCATAAGGTTGGAAAGCAAAGGACCTGCATTGTTTTTTCAAACCCGCGTTGGCAAAAACAATATTGATTTTAAGCTTTATAAGTTCAGAAGTATGCACATGAATGCAGAATCCAAAGGCCAGCTTACGGTTGGCATGCGCGATCCGAGGATTACCCGCATCGGCTATTACCTCCGCAAATTTAAGCTGGATGAACTGCCTCAGCTGTTCAATGTGCTATTCGGAGATATGAGCCTGGTGGGGCCACGACCTGAAGTAAGAAAATATGTGAACCATTATACGCCTGAACAGTTGCAGGTACTCACGGTGAGACCGGGAATTACCGATTACG
>JAZKGM010000342.1:0-2636 GCA_040385895.1 Bacteroidota bacterium | reverse complement strand
TTACAATAAACGTTCGGATGCTGCTGCTCAGGCCCAACAGCAAACCACAAGCAAGTACCATGCTCGAAACAAGGCTGAGCAACATGGCAACTGTTTTATTAACCAGGTAGTTTACCGGGTGCTTTTCGAGGATGAGAACCTGGTGGATAAGCAACATGGAATACCCCAGAACAGCAGGTAAAAAATAACGTTCGAGCATGCCCGATTTCGTATAGATGATAACCTGCGGGAATACAATGGCCGAGAACAGCAATAGGGGATAAAACCATTTTTTTGCACCTGACCTTATTTTAAAGAAGATCAGGCCGAAGCCAATTAAAGATACCAGGCCAGTTATGCTGAATATAAGGAGGAATATAAATGTTTTGATATAGTTTGAAACGCCCAGGCTGCTATCGGTTCCTGCATAACCAAAATTTGTTGAGATGCTGATGAGGGTGAACAGCTCTGCAATGGCGATGGCTGCAAGCACCACGGCATGAAAGATGTTTTTACGGATGGCCCGGATAAAGGAGATGTTATATTTACGGGACGATAACCAAAGCCTCCAGGTATAAATTGCCGGAATAAAAAAGATGAACGATTCTTTGCACAGCGACATCAGTGCTGTAAACAGCAAAAAGAGGCTCTCGTTCAGTAATTTTTTTTCATCATCAAGCACCGCTTTAGCCATGAACAATAACGAAAGGGAAAGGAAAAACATTCCAATGCCCTCTGATGGCGCAAGGGCCCAGGTGATAATGGATTGCTGGCCCACTGTACTAAGCAGTGCAAACAGCGTACTGATGCGTTGCCCTAGTCCCAGCTTTCGCGCAAAAAGAAAAAGGAAGAAACAGATAAGAACAGTTTCAAAAGCACGGTAAATGGCGTGCAAAAGAAAGTTATCCTTTAATAACACTGTTCTTGCTGCATATTCAATAGCCCAAAGCGGTCTGAACCTGTTCTGAAGGTCCCCGGTCGTGTAGTTTTTGATCAGCTCAAAAGCACCCTGGCCCTGGTTTATTTTTGAAGTGAGCACAAGGTGCCCCGCATCATCCATAAACTTATAGCCCGAAAACAGGGACCCCGATACAATAACCAATAAAAACCAGAAGCATGTAAAGAAAACAAAGGCATACAGGTTGTTTTTAAACATACTCAAGCGCAGTTATTTGGTGGCCACAATGGCAATGTTCCATGAAAAACGGCTCATAAAAGGAAGCTTCTTGAGCAATCGGTCGAATTTTTCGAGACGCTGGTATAAGGGGCGAAGGCGTTTTTCTTCGTAAATGATCTTTTTCCAATACCGTTCCTGGTTGGGATGTACGCGCTCGATCAGGTAAAAACGCACAAAGATCCAGAGCGTAGTAAGCCAGAATGTATCATACTTAATGTCTGTGAATTTTTTAGCAAGTTCCTTGGTGATGTTGATATGGAGCGGGAATTCATCTTCCGTTCTCACTTCGGTAGCCATTTTCCGGTAAATATTGATAACCGGGTTGTGCCTTAAAGGATCCCATGAACACATTTTACCACCAGGTTTAAGTACACGGTAAATTTCATTGATGCATTTCATCGTATCAACATGGTGAAGTGTATTTGCAATGTAAACGATATCAAATGTATTGTCGGGATAGGGAATGTTCATGGCATCAACCACATTGGTTTCGATGCTTACATTATATTTTGCAGCAAGCTTTTGTGCTACGTCAAGCATGCCGGGCGAATAATCGGTGGCAATACAGCGGGCTCCCTTTAATGCAAAATAAACACTGTTCTCCCCGGCACCACAACCTATATCAAGCAGGTATTTACCTTTAAGATCGCCCATGTGTTCAACAATAAAACGGTTTTCGGGCGATGTACTGGTTTCAAAATAATCGTAAACATTTATTTTGTCAAGGTCCATCTGGTTAGCCCACTCATCATGGAATTCGCGTTCTTTCTCAAGAAGTTCAGTGTTATTTTCAGACATGTATTCTAATTATTATTCTTTTTTATAATGGTATCAACAATATATTCCGGGCGGCTTTTTACCTCGTCAAAAATATTTCCAAGGTATGCGCCAAGCACACCAATGGTAAGCAGCTGTACGCCCCCAAAAAAGATGAGTGCAACAAATAATGACGACCAGCCGGAAACGATCTGTTCGGGATATAAATAGCGCGAAGCTGTTACATAAACAGCAAGTCCCAGCCCCACTAAAATAGATAAAAAACCAAGCTGGGTTGCCAGCCTTAACGGCTTTTTGGTAAAGTACAAAAGGCCGCGCGTTGCAAATGTTACCATTTTAAAAAAAGGGTAATGTGTTTCTCCGGCAAAGCGGGGGTCCCTGTCGTAATAAATAGGCGCCTGCTTAAAGCCGATCCAGCTCATCAACCCGCGTATGTATTTGTGCTTTTCGCCCAGTTTATTAAATGCATCGATCACTTTCCGGTCAACCAGCCTGAAATCCCCTGTGTCAACAGGCAGTTCGGTTTCCGACAAAAAATTAAGCAAACGGTAGTATAGTTTTGCAGTAAACTTCTTAAAAAAGGTTTCGCCTTTTCTTGCCTTACGCATCCCGTAAATAATGTTGTAGTCACCGGTCAGTGCCATATTCATCATGTCAGGGATCAGTTCAGGCGGGTCCTGCAGATCGGCATCAATAATTATCG
>JAZKGM010000341.1:0-5140 GCA_040385895.1 Bacteroidota bacterium | reverse complement strand
TGCGCAGGCGGCCCAGCCCGAACAATACTATATAGATCATATTATGCCAGAAAAGCTCAGCCTGAACCTTGAATACATAAACAGTAAAAATACGTTTAAAGATATAGGCCTGATATTTAAAACCTTGTTTAAAATAATCTCGTAGTTTAATACAACCCTCATCATACCTTCATTTCAACCCTGTAGTACTTAATTTAAATTTAATCGTATATATTGCATCGTTTTACCTACCCCCTAAAACAAACTAAATGAGCTTTTTAAAAAGAATATTTCCCGCAACAAACAGCATTCCGCGCTGGGTGATATTCTTTATTGATTTATGTATCTGCGCATTTTCCTATGTGTTTGCTACATTGCTCCGCTTCAACTTTTTTGTTGATGCACAGATGTTCCTCGACTACCTGCGCCCTCTTCCGCTGGTATTGGGTATCCGCATCATCTTCATGATCTATTTCCGTATTTATTCCGGAATTATCCGCCATAGCAGCATACAGGATGCATTGAGGGTATTTTACACATTGAGCTTAAGTACCGTTATTCTTGCCGTTATCAATATTTCCTACATAAAAATTCATGATAACGGGGAGGTACTCATTCCCATTTCCATTCTTATCATTGATTACATCGGAAGCATGATGCTGATGAGCGCCTTTCGCTTTGGCGTTAAGATCGTTTACCTGCGCATCAACACACCCGATGGTGTGATCACCAAGAACGTGGCCATATTTGGTGCCGGGGAGGCCGGTGTAATTGCCAAGCGAAAAATTGAACAACATGCCAACGGTCAGTTAAAAGTAATTGCTTTTTTTGATGATAACCCCAAACGTAAAGGAGGATATATTGACGGCATCACTGTTTACAATCCGTTAAAGGATTTCGATAACGTGATCCAGAAATTTGAAATTGAAGAGATCATTATCAGCGATTACGACATTACGAAAAACCGCAAGCAGGAGCTGATCGAAAGCTGCCTTGCTTATAACATTAAAGTAAGGAACGTGCCACCCATTGAAAAATGGATCAATGGAGAGCTGAGCTACAACCAGATCAAAAATGTAAAGATCGAAGACCTCATCGAACGGGACACCATTGTGCTTGATAAAGGCGCCATTGCCGCACAGGTGAAGAACAAGGTGGTGATGGTTACCGGTGCTGCAGGCTCCATTGGCAGCGAGATGGTGCGCCAGCTTTTGCCTTTTAATCCAAAACAGATGATCCTGGTCGATAAGAGCGAAGTGCGCTTATACGAACTGAATGATGAGCTTGTGGAAACGGTAAACCCGCAGTACCTCAACAATGTAAAAATATTTGTAGCTGATATCTGCGGCATCGACCGCATGGAAAAACTGTTCAGCGACTACAGGCCCGATATTATTTATCATGCTGCCGCCTATAAACATGTTCCTTTAATGGAACAAAACCCAGGGGAAGCCATACGCGTGAATGTAGGCGGAACCCGCACCATTGCAGATCTTGCCGTAAAATACGAGGTCAACAAATTTGTGATGGTCTCAACCGATAAGGCGGTAAACCCTACAAATGTGATGGGCGCATCAAAACGTATTGCCGAAATTTACGTGCAGTCGCTTAACGATTTCCTCATTGAAACAGGCTCTTCTAAAACCCGTTTTATTACCACACGTTTTGGAAATGTGCTGGGCAGCAGCGGTTCAGTTATTCCTAAGTTCAGAAAACAGATCGAAGAAGGCGGGCCAATTACCGTTACCCACCCTGATATTACCCGGTTCTTTATGACGATTCCCGAAGCCTGCCAGCTGGTGCTTGAAGCCGGTAACATGGGAAAAGGTGGTGAGATCTACATATTCGACATGGGCAAATCGGTTAAAATAATCGACCTGGCCAAAAAAATGATCAAGCTTTCGGGCTTAACACTGGGGCAGGATATACAAATTGTGTTTACAGGCATGCGCCCTGGCGAAAAAATAAAAGAAGAACTGCTGGCCGACCAGGAGAATGCCATGCCTACCTATCATCCTAAAATTATGATCGCCAGTGTGCGCACCTACGACTTTTTGCAGGCTGCCAATAATATTGCCGAGTTGCTTAAAATATACAAAGACCAGAACGATGACCTGATGGTGGCTAAAATGAAAAGCATCGTTCCCGAGTTCATCAGCCAGAATTCAAAATTCGAATCATTGGATTATCAATCCAAAGCCACTTTTACAGGGCAAAAAACACGCTGATTCTTTCCCTCTTTTCGCCTTATTTTCTTGTATGATTTGTATCATAAGTAAGCTTGCAGGTATGATGCAAAGCCTTTGTCAAAGCTGTTTTTCAGTCATATAGCATTTTAGAATAACTCTAAATTAGATTTTTTTCAAAAGCTCCATTTTTTTACAATATTGTGAATATATTTGCGCTCATGCCAAGGGGTGTAGTGTATGTAAACCACTGTATTCACTGGATATTTAAACCTTGAACAATCAGATTGTTACGATGAGATTTTTAAGAATTACGTCTTTATTTGCCCTTCTCGCACTTAGCATTTCGGCTACTTTTGCCGATGTTGCTGAAGGTGAAAAACTTTTTAATGCCAACTGTACTTCGTGCCATGCACTGAATGAAAAAATAGTTGGCCCTGCTTTAACCGGAGTTGATAAGCGCCACTCTGAGGCTTGGTTGCTCAAATGGATCAGGAACTCGCAGGCAATGATCAAGTCTGGCGATGCCGAAGCTGTTAAAATATCTGCAGAGTATAATGGCTCTGTCATGACTTCATTTGAAACACTTTCGGAGGCACAGATCAAATCGATCCTTGAATTTATCAAAACCCCACCTGCTGCTCCTGTAGCAGATCCAGGTACGGTGGCTGATGGTTCGAAAGCTCCGGCACAAGACGGCTTATACACCAATACCACCCTGTGGGCTTTGGCTATTATGGCCGTTGTTCTGTTTGTGATCGTGTTTGTATTGCAACGCATCAAAAAAACAGTACAGGGAATGTATTTCGAGAAATTCCCGGAGGCTGCAGCCCTTGAAGCCAAATATGCCGTTGACGAAAGAACCACTATTAAGTACAAGTTGTTTAAGAAACACCCGGTTGTAGGTTCACTCGTTGTTATTATTGTATTCTCAGCCATTTTAGGCATATACGGATTTGATTATGGCGTTACCGAGGTTGGTGTTCAGCAGGATTACGCTCCCACCCAGCCTATCAACTACAGCCATGAGCTGCATGCCGGTAAGTATAAAATAAACTGCTTGTATTGCCACACTGGTGCAGACAAGAGCAAGCAGGCCACTATACCATCGGCAAGCACTTGTATGAACTGCCACATGCACGTTACAGCAAGCAAAAATTACGATGGACAGGTTTCGCCTGAAATTGCAAAGATCTATGATGCAGTGGGATGGGATGCCGAGAAAAAAGCATACACCCCTAACTATGCACAAAAGCCTATCAAATGGGTTCGTATACATAACCTTCCTGATCTTGCTTACTTCAATCACTCGCAACACGTAAAAGTGGGCAAAGTGGAGTGCCAGGCGTGCCACGGACCAATTGAAACAATGGCTGTTGTTTACCAGCAGGCTTCTTTACAAATGGGCTGGTGCATCAACTGCCACCGCGAGGCTAAAGTAGATGCAGACAATAACGACTACTATGAAAAACTCCACAACCAGCTTAAAGCAGAAGGCAAGTCTTATGCTACAGTAGCTAATGTAGGTGGATTGGAGTGCGGTAAATGCCATTACTAATTAAAAAATTCAGATCCGGATTTGGGATCCGGTTTAATTAAGAAAAATTCATCAATGGAAAATAAAAATAAATACTGGAAAGGTTTAGAGGAGCTGAACAACGACCCTAAATTTCTTCAAAATAAAAAAAATGAATTTGCCGAAGGCATTCCGTTAGAAGAAGTGCTTACCGAACAAGATGGTGAGCTCACTTCGAACAGACGTGATTTCCTTAAGTATTTCGGCTTTGGTGTTTCGGCAGTTGCTTTGGCTGCCTGTAATAAAGCCCCGGTAAAAAATGTAATTCCATACATTGTTAAGCCGGAAAATATTACCCCGGGTATTCCTAACTTTTATGCAACAACAACCGATACCGGTGTGAGCATTCTGGTTAAAACCCGCGAAGGCCGGCCTATCAAGATTGAAGGCAACACCGAATCTCCTTTGTTTAAAGGAGGTGTAGGAGCTGTTGAACATGCTTCGCTGCTTGGCCTTTACGATAACGACCGTTTTAAAACAGCAATGGTTTCAGGTACGGAAACCGACTGGAATAGCATAGACAATAAGATCAGTGCCGACCTTGCCAAAGCAAAAAATATCCGCATCGTTAGCGGAACGGTGAACAGCCCTTCCACTAAAAAAGCGATCGCAGAATTTGCCGCAAAATACCCGGGTACCAAACATGTAACTTTCGAAGCCGTTTCAAACTCAGCCATTATACAAGCTACCCAGCAATCTTTTGGTAAAGCTGTAATGCCGGGTTACCGTTTCGATAAAGCCAAAGTGATCGTGAGCTTTGGTGCCGACTTTTTGGGTTCGTGGATCTCTCCGGTAGAATACAGTAAACAATGGGTGATTAACCGTAAGATCAATCCTGAAAGGCCAGAAATGAGCCGCCACATCCAGTTTGAAACCAATCTTTCGGTTACCGGTGCCTGTGCGGATGTTCGTTTCCCGATCAAACCATCTGCCGAAGGTGTTTTATTGGTAAGCTTATACAACCAGGTTGCAAAACTGGCCGGGGCAGCTGCCCTTTCGGGCTTGCCTAACATGGAATTGCCTTTGAACTCGGTAGAGATCACGGCAAAAGAACTCTGGAACGCAAAAGGAAATTCAATTGTGGTATCCGGTTCAAACAGCCTTGAACACCAGCTGCTGGTGAACGGGATCAATAGTTTACTCGGAAACATCGGAACAACGGTTGACCTTGATAACTATTCAAACATGAAATGGAGTAACGATGCAGAATTTGAAGCATTCGTTACAGAAATGAATAATGGTGGCGTTGATGCTGTGATCTTTTACAACACCAACCCGCTTTACAACTACTATAATCCGAAACGTTTTGCCGATGGATTGAAAAAAGTAGCCACAACGATCAGCACTTCGCGCTCGGCAGACGAAACAAGCGCATTGTGTAAATACAATACTCCTGATA
>JAZKGM010000340.1:10004-13361 GCA_040385895.1 Bacteroidota bacterium | reverse complement strand
GGCCTTTTCACCAGAGATCGGGCCCTCTGCCCATCGGCGGATCTTTTCGACGTTTAGGCGCGTGCGGACTGATGCCATCGATAGTTTCTGGGAGTTTGTGGGTTTAGTGGATGCGGTTTCGCCTCCGTGTCCATGCTGGAACATATCGCCATCCGCCAGATGTGTTTGCTATTGCGTACCTCGACAGGAGCATCAATCTTTGCTTGTGACAGAGCCAGGAGGTCTGTCTTGGGGATATGCGGCAGGTATGGCCGCAGGTCGTCCAGTTTTATCCAGTATAAATTAAGCGTGTCACCTGTGGCTGGATGAACAGCCACGGGGCAAATGGCAATGGTGTAATATTCAAGCACCAGCCTGCTGCTGTCAATGATCCAGTCTTCCATAGACCTGAACCCCACAATACGCAGTTTCGATGTATCCATCCCGGAGAAGCTGCACAGGCTTGCGCACGAATCGCTGGCAAAAGCCAACACCTGTTTATTGATCACTGCACTTTGTGTGATGCGATACAGTCGGTTGTTTTCGAACAACAGCGGATTAAATGTTGGTTCAATAAAACGCCAGTTGCGGTTGGCTGCTATAACCGATGCTTCGGTAAAGAATAGGTGCCTGTAACATCCATTGTTATCGCGCAAAGGCACATATGATGATGCGTGTTTTTTTGTGATTTCAGGATATACACCCGTGAATTGGAAAGGATTATTGTAATACCGCTCAAGCAAAAGTTCCCCCCGGTTATTCCAAACCGACCATTTACCGGTTCGATAGTTATTGTTAAAAAAGCCCTGGGCTTTCTTCCGGCCGTTTGGGTAATACGAAGTATACTCGCCATCAAAACGTCCCTGCTCTGTTTTGTAGTTGCACCGGTACAAAGTGGAGTTATACCAATGTCTGCCTTTATCTGTAAAAGACAAAAGCAGCAGGATACTGCATAATGCAAGTAGGTACTTCATGTGGTTTATTTGTATTTATGAAGGTAAGAAGCTTTGCACACATTGCCAAGATTTATTGGCTCGGATTAGAGATTGCTGCGATCTGCCGGGCTACTTTTACAATAACATCTTTACGTCTCTCCACGAATTAAGATAGGGGTGTGATTGCGAACAATATGAATTCAAATGCGGCAATATCAGGTGAGCGCTCACCAAAGCGATAGCTCCCGATAGCATGGAGTGGGGGCCATTACGAACCGGTAAGGCTACGTAACCGTGTCTTTTTATGGGCTATAAACCATGGCATGTGAATTTTCTTATGGATCAATGGAATACATCATGCAGCCATTGCCCGAACTGGTAGCCGTTGCGCCATATCGCTATGGCTATGGCAACAATAATGATCGGTAGCATTGCTTTAAAGCTCTTCGAGGTTAAAAATTCTTCTTTCATCTTGTTTGGTTTGTTTATCGAAAATAAGGAAACAAGAAATGCGCAAAGCTTAATTGTGTTGAAAGGCATTATGCAGATATGTATGGATTTTATAGGAGCCTCGTAAAAAATAATACAGCCGAATCAAATGGTACAAAACTTAATTTTTTGCAAATTATACTGACATAGTAGGGGAATTAATTTCTCCCTATTATCATTGTGGTATTAAAAAATCATTAACATGTCCGTACTTTTATATATTGACCCGGGATCGGGAAGTTTGTTTTTCCAGTTGCTGATTGCGGGTGTGGCAGGCGCTGCATTCACATTAAAAAGCCAGTTTCGCTTTGTTAAATTCTGGATTAAAAACAAGCTGACAAAAGAAAAATAGCATTGCGTTCATTAACCATTAACCCACATTCGGGATCCTATAAAGATCCTGACGCATTTGTAATTGTAAAAGACGATCAATGTTTTCGGGTTATCACCCAGAATTACAGCAGGCAGTACACCCATTTAATGGAGTCAGGTCTTTACAAGGAACTTGTAAGTCATGATCTGCTCATTCCGCATACAGAAGAAGATCTTATTATCAGTAACAGCTTCAAGGTATTACTGCCGCAGCAGGTGCCTTTTATAAGTTATCCTTACGAATGGAGTTTCAGCGAATTGAAAGATGCCGCTTTGCTTACCCTGGACATTCAGCTGAAAGCACTGGAACATGGCATGACCTTAAAAGATGCTTCGGCTTTTAATGTGCAGTTCCTGGGTGCCGATCCTGTATTTATCGATACCGGCTCGTTCGAGCTGCTTGATAAAAGCCGTCCCTGGGTTGCATACGGGCAGTTCTGCCGGCATTTCCTTGCCCCGCTTGCACTGATGTCGTACACCGACCTCCGGCTGAACACGTTACTTTCAGTAAATCTCGATGGCATTCCACTCGATCTGTGTGTGAAGCTCTTGCCTTACCGGAGTAAATTTAACCTGGGCCTGTTCACGCATTTGCACCTGCATGCCAAAGCCGTTAAACGGTTTGAAGGAAAAAATAAGGAAGTACGGTCAGCGCAACGTTTCACCGTGAACCACCTGATCAATATCATCAGGCATTTAAGGCTTACGGTTGAATCGCTTGGCAGCAGTGGTCAGAAAACAGTATGGGACGACTATTATTCCCATAATAACAACTATTCAGAAAAAGCCTTCCAGGCAAAATCCGAATGGATCAGCAGCCAGCTTGAAAAAAGAAAGACCGTTGTTTCGAGTGTCTGGGACATGGGTGCAAATGACGGAACGTTCAGCCGCATTCCTGCATCTAAGGGAATGCATGTAATTGCCATGGACATTGACAGCAATGCCGTTGATGTAAACTATTTACGCCTGAAAAAAGACCAGGAGAAGCATATTCTTCCGCTGGTGATCGACCTGGCCAATCCAAGCACAGCAAACGGATGGAACACGCAGGAAAGAGAATCCCTGTTTCAAAGACCGGCCCCTGATCTTATACTGGCATTGGCACTGGTGCACCACCTGGTTATCGGGCTTAATGTTCCACTGCAAAATATCGCTTCTTTTTTCGCACAACATACACGTACTTATTTACTGATCGAATTCGTGGCCCCGGATGACAGCCAGGTGAAAAAGCTGCTCCTGAACCGCAAGGGCCAGTTCGGAGATTACACGATGACAGCGTTCAGGCTGGCGTTTGAACAGTACTTTGTACTGGAAGATCAACATCACCTTCCTGAAACACAACGCACCTTATTCCTCTTCAGAAAAAAAGTCAATGACCAGGTATAAGGTATTTATCCTTTTCTGTCTCCTGGGGTTTGTGATCAACGTAAACCTCTTTATTGATCCTGTTTGGGGTTTTATCGCATCGCTTGCCGGATATTTTGCGCTGAACCTGGTGATATGGATACTGGTTAAGCGCGGGTTGATGAAACTGATGGGCACAGGACCCAATACAGAAACCGGGAACTGGATAGGAGGTGCC
>JAZKGM010000340.1:5065-9994 GCA_040385895.1 Bacteroidota bacterium | reverse complement strand
CAGTTCTTTCCATCCTGGATCTTATCGGGTAACTGGAGCCTGGTTAATCAGCTGAACCACGAAAACCTGCTGCGTGTTTACAAGCTGCTTTATTTTGCTTTGCTCTTCCTGGTGCCGCTGCTTTTGTTCTTTATCTGTAAAAAGGAAAAAGGCAGGGCATTTTTACATGGTTTCCTTATGTGCGCTGTTGTGGTCATCACGGTTAACAGGGCGCTGAGCTATTACAGAACGTATACTTCTTTTACACCCAAACAAGTAATGGATACAGGCAGCATCTCCCGTTTGGATGCTGTTGAAAACCCCGATATCTATTACTTTATACTGGATGGCTACACCGGAAATATGGCACTGAAGAAGTACTGGAATTTTGACAACAGCGATTTTACCGGAAGCTTGCGTGCGCTTAACTTTAAAGTGGCCGATAGTGCAAGGGGCAATATAGCCGCCACCATAGGGGCATTAAGCTTTGTATTTAACCTCTCTGTGTTCAATAACCCGCAATTGTATGAATACAATATGGACCTGGTCACGATTAAGTATATCCGGAACAATACATTATTTGAGGTGCTGAGAAAAAACGGGTATTCCATTGAAGGGAACAGCCTGTTTTTCGATAAAAAGCCCTATTTCTTTTCGCAGGGTGAAATGCATCCGAATGCAACCTGGTTTTCTAATTTCATCACCCGCCATCTCCTGTTCAGGGTAATATTTAAAGGGGTGAATATCTTACTGAAAGATACCTACACCGACAACAGCTGGTTTTATGGCTACGATAAAAGAACTGACGTGCTCATTAAAAAACAGATCCGCGAAGCGGGGGCCAGGAGTCCCGGTTTTTATTTCAACCACTTAATGATCACGCATCCTCCTTACTTTTATACGCATGATGGGAAGCCCCTGGGTACTGATGAGCAAACGAAATCAACGCATCATTACCTCGACCAGGTTAAGTATACCAATAGCTTATGTCTCGGCTATTTTACCGCGCTGGTAAACAAATACCGCGAGCTGGATAAGCCGCTTGTTATCATCGCGCAGTCTGATCACGGATCGAAAGAGCTGAAGCTGGTGGAAGAAGACAGCCAGATCCAGCTGATGATCTACGACAGCCGGAACAGGGTTGAGATCACCCCACAGGAAGACGGCATTAACCTGATGAGAAAAGTACTGAACAAGCACCTGGGATACATGTTACCGGAACAGCCTTACGAATACTACAACCTGTTTCAGCAATCCGGGAGGAGAGAATAAGTTCATATATGCAATATTCTCTTTGATTATATACAACAAAAAAGACCGCAACTTGTGGTTGCAGTCTTTAATATTAATGAGCTGATCTTAATTAAAATACTTTGCGATGTAGAGCGCAAGGTTCTCATCGCTCATTTTATTGGAGGTGCTTTCGCTGGTTACCGCATTTTTGTATTGCGGGGTCTCGGCCAGGTATTTCATGAATTGTTCCTGTACCTGCCCTGTGCCTGTAATATGGATCTCATCGATATTCGGCATTTTGCTGGCTATCTCTTTAAAGAACTTATGTGTTAAAGCAACCTCCTGCTTGTTTTCAGCATGCTCGCTGGTATTGGCATCCGGGCCCGGGTTGTTAACATGACCCAGGAGAATGAACGCACCGTTTTCAATGGCTTCTTTTCCTACAATGGTTGCGTGCTGTGAATCCATCCAAACACCGAACTGCTTTTTATTTTTATCTGACATTTTACGTTTGTTAAGATAACATGGTAAAGGGTGGGATTGTTTTGGGAAAGATGTCGTTGCAACGCAGTTGAACTGGAGAAATGCAAATAATCTATTTGTATTGCATTAGCTGTAGTTCAAATCACACAAAATGGTTTAGCTCTTACAGTAGATGAATCTGAATTTACTTTTAGCCCGGCAGCATGAGAATGAGTGCTATAACTATTTAAATTTTTTTTTAGCTAAAGATGGCAATAAATGATAATTTTCGTCAATCAATGCTTTCTTTTTCGCCCTTGACCAGCTTTTAATTTTCTTTTCAAAAGCGATGGCCATTTCCGGATCTGTGAATGTTTCATAAAATACTAGTTCAACGGGTCTTCTTTCATAAGTATAACTACCCGGATGTTTGCCAATCTGATGTTCATTCACTCTTCTGTCAAGATCGTTTGTTACACCTGTGTAATATGAGGTATCAGCACATTCTAGGATATAAACATAAAATATGGGATGGATATGCATATCCGAATTTAAACCTTTCTAAAAGGAAAGTGACTTCGGGTGCAATTTGGGCCGGAGTAGCGGCGATTGCGTACCGAACAACATCTCGATACGGTCATTGGCTCGCTTTAATCTGTTAGCTATAATTTGACCTACTCGATGTGACTAAAGTTAAGTCACTTCGAGTGTACCTTGGGTGGGAAGTAGCCGGGAGTATGTACCGAGAAGTGAGCATGGAAAATAGTATTTCAATACGTTGCACCTCGCTTGTAGATGTTTAGCTTAATTAAACCCAAGCAATCTATATCTCTGGAAGATTTTTACCTTGTCTGTTAATTCATGTAGGCACAGGTCTAGTATATCCCTTGATATTGTTCCTTCAAATTTAACGTTATCATTCCCAAATGAAATTTTATGGGTAGTAATATTAACTTCAGAATACGTTGGATTTAAAGGAAAGTTAGATTTTAAACGATCTACATTACTTAATAGTTCACCTTCTATGAGTGTTCTATGAACGCAATAACCAATTACAGAATCAAATGCCTTATCATAAACTTCGTCAAACATAAAAATCTCATATAAGTGATCACTCGTATCCTGATTACTTATTATAATATTCATGATGCGATCGAACCTAGGCGATTTTTTATAACTATTGACTTCTCTATCAGTTAATTTCCTCACATACATCCCCTTATTTTAAAAGGGGCAAGATCAGTCATTCATGATTTACATTAAAAATTTAGGTCTTAAATTTCAGGCTGCTTCGTTCACCGGAGTGACATGCTACTCCTCGGTTTCCTGGGCCTGTGCCAGCTTTCCTTTTGCAAAGTTCTTGGCAAAGTCCATAAACACTTTGTAGGCAGGGGTGAAGGTGAACTTCTTGTCGCTGTTGCGGTCGATGATGTTCCTGCGGTTCAATGTGCCCAATAACTGCTTGCGGTTCTCGCTGTTCTTCAGCTGGTTGTTGTTCTGGATCAGGTCGATGTACGAAGAATTATCCAGCAGGTTATCAATGATATCGCTGTCGAATTCAGCATACTGGATCTCTTCCAGGAAATTCTTTCCTTCCTTATCCAGCTCATAACAAAGCAGCCCGATAAAGATGCAGATGTCGCGGCTCAGCATCTCCATGGTTTCCTCGCTGATGAGGTAGGCATAATCCGACTTGATGTCGAGGTAAAAGTCGAAGGTCTCTTTAAAAAACTTGCCGTAAAAATCGGCATTGTTCTTCAGCTCAATAAACTTGGCATCGGTGGCTAAAATAAATTTGCCATCCAGCAGATCGCCCGTGATCTGTTTGTGGTATCTAGGAAAGTCCATGTCGTTTAATTTTAATTTTTGGTACACGTAAGTTCATTTCCGAGGTGCGGATCACCTGGCGGTCGGCCTGTGGATCGAACTCTAATTCAATATCGTCTTCAAATAAAAGGGTAGAAAGAGAGAAGAATTTTTCCGTCTCGATCTCTTTGTATTCTCCCCTTAACGTTTTGCCGGCCCACTCAAAAAAGTTAGGCATAGGCAGTTCCTGGATCAGCTTGTCGCGGTAAAATTCCTTGTTGAAGATCCATTTATTGCTGGCTGTCAGGTCAGGGTCGTCTAAGTAAATGTCGTTGTTCTGCGTGTATTCCGAAACATACTCCAGCGCATTAAAGTACATGTTGTTGTTGTACGGGTAAGCGCGCAACGACTTCGGTACAAAAGGCACTTCCGATTTGGACGGGTTCTTTAAGAACTCGATCCAGCCGGTCAGGATCATCGATTCGCTGCGGATGCGCTCGATGAGCGGAAGCAGTTCGTTGGTGAGCACTTTGGACTGGCGAAGGAACACGTACAGCTTTTCGAACTGCTGGCGCGCCTGTTCATCTTCAAAATTAAGACGCCTTACGTTGATGTATTGCGAAATATCAAGCAGCCTGTTGGTGATGGATTGGGAATGGCTTACATCTAAAATGGTGTTGAGCGGCTTGATGTAATAATCGATCCAAAAGCTGGCTTTGCGCACTTTTTCGCGGTAATCGATCTTATCCACGTTCGATTTCAGCTCCTTGGTCTCTGCGATCAGGCGTAAGGTGTTCTTCTCCACCGCATCGGTAAAATCGCGCACCTCGTTGTTGAGGTCGGTGATGCGCTGCAGTAAAATATTTCGGTCCTTATTAATGCCTTCCTTGATCTTTTTAAACAGGCTGGTAATGGAATGCTCGTATTTCTCGATGGTTTCGGGAAGCAGGGGCTTAAACTCGCTTAAGATAAACTCGAGCAGCTTAAAATACACCGGCCTGATCTCGTAATCCTCCGCGATCTTTTTGAAGAACTTGTATTCGATGAGCTTGTTCAATATTTCGTGCTCATGCTCCTTCAATATCTCATTCAGGATCTCCTTCTTCACAATTCCATCCTTCATCTGGATATCAAAAAGTTCTTTTATGATATCGAAATAGGTGGAAAGGAAATTTAATATGGTCCTTGGTTCTGTTCTCATATTATTTTAATGTTTTGTGTCATTGCGAGCGTAATCCCGATCGCTATCGGGATGAAGCGCGGCAATCTGAGACTGCTTCGTTCCTCGCAGTGACATGGGCTTTACCTCTCGATGACATGATAAATCAATCATTCCACTCACACTTCTAATTTTAAATTTTTATCTACCACTTCTCCGTAAGCTGCATTGGTTTTTTCGTTGATGTTGATCTTACCGAGTTCAAATTTCAATGCATCGGCATCAAAACT
>JAZKGM010000340.1:3979-5055 GCA_040385895.1 Bacteroidota bacterium | reverse complement strand
GATCTTACCTGAGCTGCGGAAAATGAAGTAATACTTACCAAATCCAGGTACCGCATCCGGTGCGGCAAAGATCGGGATGAAAAAATGCTCCTTGCAGAAGCGAACCAGCTCGGGCCTGTTCTGCTTATCAATGGTAGCCACCTCATCAATAAACAGCGCAATGCGGTTCTCGTGGTCGGCAACAGCCAGGCGGTTAATAATGTTCATTACGATCACCAAACGGATCATTTTATCCGTACCGTCACTTTCAATTTGCTGGCTCAGGTCCACCTGCTTGGTGCTGCCTTTGCGGCTTAAGTGAAGCGTGATATCGAACAAATCGTCAAACTCAATTTTCTGCCCGCTTTCGAGGTAATGATCGAGCACTTTTAAGTTCTCGCTGTTATCGAACTCAAACATCAGCTGCCCGCTAATCTGCTGGATCTGGCTGATCTTCCTTACTTCTTCCACCAGGCGCTTGTTGTCCATCAGCTCAATGGTTAATGATTCGATATCGGAGATGCGGGTTTGCGAAAGCTTGCTGTTGAATTTGTTGTAGATGAATTCTTTGAACTCTTCATATCGTTTCAGCAGGGTATAGGCCGGGTTGGCAAACTGGGTGGAAATGCTTTCCAGTAACGACTGGACACTTCGCTCCTTGTCTTCCACCAGCGCCACTTCTTCTTCCACGTATTTAATGAAATCGTTTTCATCGGCAAAGGTGCTTTGCAGCTTATCGCGCAGCTTTTCAAACAAATGGTCTTTGTTCGATTTGATGGTGATGCGGTCCTGCCAGTTCAGCTTGATCTTATTATATAACTGGTCCAGGCTTTCGTTGGTTTCGAATTCTTCGCCCACTAAGCCCAGCTCGTCAATTTCGTGCTTCAGCTCGATCAGCTTATTAATGCGTTCCTGGCGTTTTTGTTTTTCGTCCAGCAAGTCGCGCAGCTCATTGCTTTTGCGTGCAATGGTTTTTGCAATTTGTTGCAGGTACAAACTGCTGAGTGTTCGGCCTGTTTTAATGTCTTCAGGATCATGTGCCACAAACAATTCTCCGTCTTTCAAAAAAATATCGGCTTCAATTGATTCAAAGCCGT
>JAZKGM010000340.1:0-3969 GCA_040385895.1 Bacteroidota bacterium | reverse complement strand
GCAATTTGTTTTTGCTCGGCTTCATATTTCTCTTTCTCCACCATCAGGTCGTTGATGTCGCCTTTCAGGCGGTCGAGCGCTTTAACTAAAGCCGGCTTGGCTTTTATGCGTACCAGCTTGGCTTTTATGGTATCAATCTGTGTGGAGATGTTTTGCAATGAAGAAAGCGATGCTTCCATGTCTTTCACTACTTTCAGTAAGCTTTCCTGCTGGATCTTGTCTTCTTTTAAGGAAGCCAGTTCTTCTTTCAGCTCGTCTACATTCTTAAAATCCCTGATCTGGATGTTTTTAGAAATATCGATCTTACCGTCAAAAATATTCAGCTCCTGGGTGATCTTATGGATCTGTTTCATCACCTGGTCGCCCGGTAAACTGCTTACCTGCTCGCTTAAAATAGAGTTTAACAGTTTCCTGTTCTCTACCGATCCGGAGATCTTATTGATCAACAGGTTGCTGTAGTTCTTCACCTGCATTTCCACGCGGGCCATTTGTTCATCTAGCCTTACGATCTTGTTTTCGATCTGCTGGCTGTTCAGCTTTTGCAGCTCTGCCATAGTAATGCGGCTTTCAATTTCTTTACGGCTCTGGTCGAAGTTGGCCAGCTGCTCGTTTAAAATATTTACCGGTTCGTAAGCATCAATCTCTTTGATCTCGCTTTCCTTTTCGTGCAGCAGCTGTGTACGCGAGTTGATCTCTGCTTCTTTACCACCGATCTTCCGGTCGAGATCGGCCTTGTTCGGGATCAGCTCCTCGTTCATTTCCGTGTTTAAGCGGCCTATCGATTTGTCTTTTTCATGCAGCTGAACCTGCAGCTCGGGCATGGTGTGTTTGTAATTTTTATCAAAGCCGTAATACAATTCGCTGATGATGCGTGCTTTTGCATTGTACTGGCTCACCAGCTCGCGGAACTCGTCAAACTCGCCTTTCACCGAACGCAGGTTTCGGATCTCGTTGTTCACGCGTTTCAGGTCGTTGATGTCTTTTTTGTTCTTCTGCGAAAAATTGAGCGTTTCGTTCTCCCGGTTATCGGCTACGATAAGGGCTTCCTTTAAGTTCTTGTTGGTGATCAGCTTGGTGTTGATCAGGTATCGGTAAATGCGCGAAAAGTTATTGCTGATGCCTTCGCTGCGCACGCTGTCGTCAAGCCAAACCACCGCATTGTTGCGTTTGCCGCGCTGGTACACGAACTGGAACACCTCGCGCTTGTCTTTAAACTGCTCCAGTGCAAGCCCGGCAGCAGAGAGGCGCTCCTGCACCTCATCGAACTTTAGCAGGCGTTTGTCTTCATCCACGAAATATTCCTCCTTGTATTCACTCTCAAAGCGGTAATACTCCAGGTTACTTTCACTGTCGCGTTTTACGATAATACTGTAATACGATTTTTTGAATACCTCGAAAACAATGAAGCTCTGGTTGTGGTTGGGGAAATAATGGTGAATGGTTTCCTTGTCGCCCTTCCGGTTACCGCTAAAGCTCATCTTTTGTCCATCGATAATAAAGAGGAAGTTGAGCGCATAGATCAATGTACTTTTCCCGATATTATTGGGGCCCACCAGTTGAAGGCTATCGCAATCATCAAGCCTCACTTCGGCCTTTCCATATACTTTACTGTTAAGTACAATTACACGTGTAAGCATAATTTCTGAATAAAATTTTGCGTACAAGGTAGGCGCGTGCTGCGGGTAGTTATCTACCTTTTTTGCACAGTTGATAAATTAATACGAGGGACGGTTTGTGGTTTACAATTTACGGTTTACCGCCTGATAGATGAAGCTTGACAGCAAGGGAGTTAACGACAGAGTGCGTGGTGAGAAAGCAGTAATAAATTATGGCACTTAGCAGTAAAAAGGGAAGTAAGCAATTGGCAAATCCAATCATCATCAACCCGCTGCGACCTTTCCTGCTAAGGCGGGACAAGTTGCGTTATCCCATAAAGCCATCCCGATAACTATCGGGGCCAATCATGGTTTCCTATTAGTATACTTACCGTCAACAGCCAAAGACTAAGGGCAAAAAGCCAATAACTTAATAACCTCCCCAAGCTACTCCACGTGGTATTTCTTTAATTTAGAGAACAGGTCGTTGGAATGAAAGGGTTTACGGATGTAATCGTTCATCCCGGCTTCTTTTATTTTTACTTCGAGGTTATGTGATACGGATGCGGTTAACGCAATAATAGGGATGGCAGATTTTTGCGGATCGTTTATTTTTCTGATCTCGCGCGAAGCTTCATATCCATCCATTTCAGGCATGTGAATGTCCATCAGCACCACATCAAAAAAGCCTGAATTCATTGCTTTTACCGCCTGGGTTCCATTCTCCACCACAACCGGTTCGATGTTCCATTTGGTGCACAGCTTTTTAAGCAGGAAAGTGTTCATCGCATTGTCTTCTGCAGCCAGTAAGCGCAGACCGGTAAGGAACCCTTCATGGTCTGTTGCTCTTCCATCGGTTGTTGAACTTGTGGTATCTGTTTTAAAGTCGATCTCGAACATGAATACAGAGCCTTTACCTAGGCCGCTTTCCAGCTTAATGCTGCTTTCGAATAAAGCAAGCAACCGTTTAACAATAGAGAGACCAAGCCCTGTGCCGCCATAGCTGCGCGTGGTGGAAGTAGAGGCCTGCGTAAACGGCTCGAAAATAACCAGCTGTTCGGCTTCACTGATCCCGATCCCCGTATCACTTACCGAAAATTTCACCTGCATGCGGTAGTCACTCTTTTTCACTACATCAAGGCCCAGCTTTATCGTTCCCGATGTGGTAAACTTAATGCCATTGCCCACCAGGTTATAAATAATTTGTGTGATGCGTGTGGGGTCGGTTATCACGTTGTGCTTTTTAATTTCGTCATCCATTTCCAGCACAAAGTCCAGCCCCTTTTCCTGTGCCTGCATATCCAGCCCCGAACAAATGGAATAAAGCAGGTCGTAAAGGTTAAGGCTTACGCTTTCCAGCTCGATCTTTGTTGATTCCAGTTTATTAAAATCAAGGATATCATTAATGAGCGAATGCAGGCTGGTGGCCGAGAAATTAAGCACTTTCAGGTTTTCCTGCTGCTCTTTTGAATGCGGGGCATCGTTCAGCAATTCGGTCATCCCTATTACCATATTAAGGGGTGTGCGCAGCTCATGCGACATGGTGGACAGGAAATCGGATTTGGACTGGGCCAGTTTGTTTGCTTCTTTAACAGCGTCTTTCAGCTGCAGGTTCAATTGCAACTTCTCTTCAATGCTTTCGTTAAAGGCTTCCAGGAAAAGGTGGTGTGCAAGGATAATGGTGATAAAATTAAGCGTGGTAATGATAAGGGTGCCCGGATACAGCAACACCTCCGGTATTTCGGTATAATGAAGAATGCCCTGGTTCTTCATAAAAATAAACCCCAACACCGGGATCATGGATAACAAGGAGTATATAAGTCCCCACGATTTATTGAGTAGGTAAAACCCGCTTACCGTTGCCATAAAAGCAAACTGCAGGGTAATGGTTCCAACCGATTGAGAAGAGTAAAAGATATTCATCCAGATAATGATGGTGCCATTGATCAGGAGCAGGTGAGTGGTGAGCGGAATGGAAATGCGCTTGCTGAGCAGGAGTTTTATAAGGATCACATAGAACAGCAGGTTGATAAACGCGCGGTTAAATAAAACCGGCTGGTGCGCATACAATGCAGAAGCAATAATGATCCCGATCTTAACCAGCGTGAAAACCATAATAATATACAGGATCTTTATCCGTGCTTTATTGAATGCATCTGGTTCAGTACCCAGCAGCTTTTTCAACGACAAATTGGACAGGGGAAGTCTTTCATTCATCGCTGTAAATATAGGATGCAATTGCTGGGATAAAAAAGCGATTTGAAATTTTAACCCCACGTTTTTACAGGATAAAAAGGTCAATAAAAAAACGAAGCGGAATTCCTGCCTCGTTTTTTAGATCTTTTAAATTGCTGACCGATCAATAAAGGTTTAT
>JAZKGM010000339.1:1255-16594 GCA_040385895.1 Bacteroidota bacterium | reverse complement strand
TGATGATGTAACGAGGCTGTCCGTTTGCTTTCCTGCTTTGGGCAATAAGCCTGTTCCTTGTTTTTTCAAGATTAGGGATCACGATCTCTTCCACTTCACCAACAGTGTATGCAAATACCGTTTCAACTGCTTTAGGGTCCATGGCAAGACTTTGGTTAATACCAATTTTGTACCCGTTATAGGTGGTATTGCCACACACCGAGTTTGGTATCGCACATCTTGCGGTGGTTACTAAAGTTAAATTATCAGAAAGTCCGAAAACATAGTTTTTAGAATGGCCGAACAATATATCCGCCTGTGAACCTACCTGATCAGATCCTCCGCCAGTAGAGATAGAAACTGATGAACTTAACGATTCTACGATCTCACCACCTTTACCTGCACTGCTTTCGCTGGTCATTCCCAGGCTTTCTGATCCGCCAAAGTAACTTTCTGTTTCAAACTCAACGCCAATACCGGCAGATGTTTGCCATTTAAAGCCTAAGTTTATTTTTCCTTCAAACCCGCCACCTGTTTTATTTGTTGTGGAGTAGGTTTGAGACGATGTTAATGTGGTGTTTTTGCTCCATGTAGCAGAACTGGCCGAACCCGGAGGGTCACGAAGTATCAGGTCTACTTTTTGAGGCCCGCTTGTTATGAACTGTGAGCCCCTGGCGCGTCCACCAAATACGTAACCCCTGAAAGGTGTGTTGGATGGATTTGGAAGCCAGTTGATGCTTCTGTCGCCATTGTTGCCTGTGGTGAAGAATATGGCCTGTAAGGTTTTAGTAAAACTTAATGAAGGATTACCGGTGTTAATGGTGATATCCGGGGCACCGCCACGGAATGAATACATGGCTTCACCATTCGTTACTTCCACGTTCTGAACGGCTCCTTCGCCCGAAGCCAATGAGTTGTTTACCAACAGGCGCCCGTTTAAAGGAACTTTGTATTGAGCTACCGGGAAACGATCGCGGTTTTCATACACATCGTATGCATAAACTTTGGCAGTGTATTCTTTAAACTGGCTAAATACCGGGTATGTAAACGGATTGGTTGGTAAAAGATCAACACCGTGCAAGCTATCAATGCTTATTTTAACGTCTCCAACAAAACTGCTGTCTGTTGCCGTTTTTGCTTTTGTGCGTGTAAGCATTAATGAAGGTGTGGTGTAGAATATAAAATCTCTCCTTACATTATATGTGGTAGAATTAATCGCGGTTATTGTGTTTGTTCCGGGTAAGTAAGAAGTATCAGCACTTACATACGATGTTGTTGAATTGGTCAGATCGAGTACCGATTGAATACCAAAATTTAACACCGGGTTGGTTAATACTTTAAATGTATCAACTGTATAAATGAGCGGTGGCAGGTAAGCAACATACTCCCCGGTGCTGTCGTGTGTTGTGATGGTCATGGTTTTACAACCATTTTGAAGCTGGGATTTAAAGTATAGGCGGGTTTTACCAATGTTATTCACCGATAAACCAAGTCCTGGTTTTTTAGCGGCTTCAATGGCACCACCAACTGCACGGCCAACCACTTTAATAAGGGTATTGTCCCTGAATTGAATATTGGGAACAACACCCTGGAAATTATGAGCATTTACTGATGGAAAACGACCGGCACTGAATACGTGTCCTTCTTTTTCAACAGTAATTACGTGCTCACCTATCGGCACCTGGATAGAAAATGCACCTGTTGCCGAGGTTGTAACGGGCACTCCGTTATTAACCACTGTTTCACCATCAATTTTTAGCTTGATGCCTTCGGCCGGGCAGGAAGAGCTGTTGTCGTAATAAACAAAACCGCTTGCCTCGAATGAAGACTTGTCGATAAAGTTCTGCTGGCTATGAACCGCTGAACCGTCCCCGATGTAAACCGTACGGTTGATCGGGTCGAAAGCATGCGTTTGATAGGTAGGTGTAATGGTATAGATCTGGCCAATGCCCTGGTAGTTAACGTTTGTTACCACATAACTTCCCGTGGCATCGGTATAGCTGGCAAAGGATAATTGAGAGTTTGAAGGAATGCTGGAACTGAAGGTGGTATTAACCATCGTTCCGTGGTTTTCGTTAAAGATCTGTCCTTTTCTTGAATAATCGAAAAAGCCATTGTAACCTGTAATGTTCTCATCAAATGAATAATAAGCCAATAATCCGTCATCATCAGGGTTCACTTTACGGTCGTAATCGGTAGTAACATCAACCGCGGTTTTTGCATAATTATATACACGAACCTCATCAAGGTTACCCGAAAGACCACTTCCCATGCTGATCGATGAGTTGTTCAATGGCAGAACAGTAAAACCGGATAGTGAAATCCCTCCGAGTTTTATCCCGTTCAGGTAAATAATTAATGAGTCGGATTTAAGCACACCCGTAACCTGGTTAAAATTATTTGCCAGGAAAGTTGCCGTTGATGTGTAGTTCCTGGTGGCCGAGCCATTATAAGCGGTTAACGAAATTTTATCGTTTGCTAAACCAACCGAAATGTATTTAGAACCTGCTGTTACGGTAACAAGGGTTTTATTTCCGCTGGTATTTGTTGTTTTAAACCAGCTTTCTAAAGTTGCCCCGCTGGTGAAACTTAATACGGATGAAGATGGCACATTCAGTGATCCGCCTGAACCGACCAATACGGAAGTACCCAGGTTTGAAGTAGAGGTTGGTGTAACCAGTACTTTTGCATTTTGCAAAGCAAACCCGCCCTGGTAAGAGATCTGGCCGCTCACCGTACCAAATGCTGTTTTAAAGCCAATATCTTCAGTAATGTTTGAATACCTGGTGGTTCCGGCACAATTTAAAACACCGATGATGGTATATTTATACAGTACACCCGAAATGGCAGTATAATCAAAGAAACTGCCTTCGCCCATTGCTGCTGTTCCTATTAATGTTGAATCTGAGTTGCTTCCGTAGGTTTTCCTGTTTGATCATCCAGGATCCTTCCCTTTAGTAGGTTTTCCTGTAAACGCGGTATTGGTTTAAAATATCTACATTAACGGTATTCCACTCCAGTTGAACCATGTTGGTGTAATACCCCTTCGAACATTTAAGTTTATTGGTGCTCGTGTTAAACGAATTTGAAATGTTCGGATAGATCCGGGTTGTAGAACTGGTAAGTGAAGCACTTCCGGTTGGATCGCAATTATTGCGCGCCCTTACATTATATATATAGTTAACGCATGCCGAAACATCCCCATCGGTGTAAGTCTGGATGCCCGGACCCACTAAGAAGGTGGTGCTTCCCGATGCCCCCTGTATGGTTCTTTCTACACTAAAGCCTGTTTCGTCAAAAGAGTTATCGGTCCAGGTAACAACAACAGAAGATCCGCTCACACTGGCCGAAACATTGGTTGGCTTTGTTGGAATTGTAGGCGAGTTGCCCAGGTAATTCAAGTTAGAGAATGTAGCTCCGCAATCTCCCGTGGTACCAACTTTGTAAAAATAATTGGTAGATCTTGTTGGAGCAACGTCCTGGTAACTGCGTTCACCCCCGTCAACAGTGGTTAAAAAAGTAAAAGGACCTGAGGCTGAACCGCTTCTCTGGATCTCGAAGTTGGTTGGGTTTGCGTTATAGTAGTTCCAGCTTAAAGCAATTTTTCCATCACAACGGTTATCGGTTGCGGTGATTCCTGAAGGTGCGCTCAGGATGCCTTTTTTGGCACCGTTTGCAACAAAAGAGCTTCCGCTGATTATTTTTCCTCCTGAACCGGTTGTATGAACGGCTTTTACGGTATATTGAACATTACCCTGGGCCGCTCCTGCATCTTCATAGCTGGTTGTGTTTTCAGAAACGGTGGTTAATAATACATTATTTCTATAGATCTCGTGTGAATAAGAACAAGGAAAGCTGTTTGGTTTAGCCCAATCGAGTTTGATCTTTTCGCAATACACTGCATTTGTTGCAGTTAAAGCAGATGGGGGGCTTAAAGAAGGAAAAAGTACAGGGATCGATGCAGAGCTTGAGCTGGTATATACCCATGAGCTGAAATTAAAACTACCCCCTGATGCGATGGTTACCTGTCCGTTCACAATTGCATCGGCCGGTACGGTATTCCATACAAAATCCTGGTAACTTAAATTGCCATCATTTTTTCTGCTGCCAAAAGTGATGCTCGAGTTTACTCCTTCAAGCGTGTATGACTTGTTGGTTCCTCCCCAGCCATCGAACCAGTCGTAGGTAAAATTGCTGGTGTTATTGGCCCTGGCAAATTGAACGAACCCTCCGGAGCTAGTCTTATAATAAAAGTCAATGTTGTTCATTCCCCCAAAACCCCTGTCTTGGTATAGGAATTTTACTTTAATGTTCCCGGAGCAATTGCCATACATGTATTCCCCTGAAACATGGGTGGCCGGAACAAAAGGGTTTTGTGCATGAATTGACGTAAAACCCGCCAGGAGGAGCAATACGATCAACAAATTACAAAACTTACTAAAAACTTCTGAAGTAGAATTTTTTTTCATGATTGGGAGTTACTTTTTCAGCGGAAAAGTAGAGCAAAAAAAAATGGCGCGCAATAAATTTCGTGATTAGTGGTATTAGCGGAGTAAAAGCCTATATAATTGGCTGCGAGAGTGTGGCTTTTAGTATACACTATGGGGTATGCCACATTTTGTAAAGGCGTTTAATTCAGCAAAAAGCGTTTAAACGCTTTTGTTCTTTTTTTGATGATGGCTTAGTTTTTTAAGCTTTTTGCTAACATTGCTACAAATGATACAAGCATTTAAAGACGAAAATGAGTTTATAAAGTTTGCGGCTGCCGAATTGATGACGGCACCCATGCAGGTTACTGCCGAAACTCTTTTCCGGAGCTTGCAAACCTGGAGTTCGCTCAATGCGCTGATCTTTGTTTCGCGTATCCACGAAGAAGCCGGGGTTCTTATTTCATCGGAAGACCTGGCGCAAATGAAAACGTTCGGTGACGTTTATCAATTGATCATCTCAAAAGAAAATGGCGCTGTCTAAGATCAAACATGCACAGATCAGAGGTATTGTTGCCGTTTTACCCCTCCACATGGAAGATAATTCGGAAACAGCGCTCATTCCTGAAGGGGAAAGGGAAGCCATTATTACCCATACCGGTATAAAACAAAGGCGTTTACTGGCAAAAGACCTGGATGTGAAAGGTTTGTTTGCAAGCGGCATCGGTCAGTTATTAAGCAACCTGGGCTGGACAAAAGAAAGCGTTGATATACTGATCTGTGTAACCCAAACGCCACAACTGGCCATTCCTTCGGTTTCAAACCAGCTTCACGGAGACCTTGATCTTTCGCAACATGCATTGTGCTACGATATTAACTCGGGCTGCTCGGGTTATATATATGGCTTGCACACTGTAAGCGCATTGCTCAACACCTTACAAAAAAAAAATGCACGGGCCGTGTTTTGTTGCGGGGATGTTTCATCGCAATTAACAGATGAGAACGACAGGGCCACGCGGCCTATTTTTTCTGATGCTGTTTCTGTTACAGGAATAGAAATTACCGAAGGTGACAGTGAAGCATATTATAATCTTGAAACGGCAGGCAAAGGACAGCGGGCAATCTACTCGGAAACACGTGAAGGTTTGAAACCGGTTATGCGGTTGAATGGGGTAGATGTATTTAATTATTCGATGAAAATGGTTCCGGCCAATATTGCGGAGCTGCTAAATTTTGCAGGAAAAGACGTTACATTTCCCGACCTTTTTGTGTTTCACCAGGCCAATAAGCTGATCAATGAATCGGTAAGAAAAAAAATAAAGGCAGAAGCGGATAAAACACCTTCCACATTATATCATTACGGCAACACGGCATCGGCAAGCATCGCTTTAACATTGGGGTTGAATAAGGATAAAATCAGCAGCGGCTGGGTATTGCTGTCGGGGTTTGGCGTGGGATTTTCGGTAGCTTCGGTGTTGTTGAACATCAATAAGGATTTTTATTTTAACTGCATAGAGGTATGAAAGAGCTGGACCTGGTTATACCTGTTTACAATTCAGAAAAAACAATAGCCCTGCTTGTTCGTAAATTAAACGAATGGGCATTGAACACGGAATTTAAACCGCACGTTATTTTTGTTGATGACGGAAGCCGCGACCAGACATTTATAAAACTGAATGAGGAGCTGAAACACGTTTCCTTTTCATTTCAAACCATTAAACTGGCGCAGAACTATGGGCAGCATACGGCAACGGCCACCGGTTTTTTTATGAGCAGGAGCCAGGTTGTGGCTACCATTGATGATGACCTTCAACATGATCCTTCAGACCTGGAGCAGCTTCATACCTGTTTAATAAATGGAAACCACGACCTTGTATATGGCTCGTTTGCAGAAAAAAAGCACCATGCCACACGTAATTTCGGAACCCGCTTACTGCAGTCGATATTGAAATTTGAAGGCCGTGATTATTCCATGGTCACCTCATACCGGATCATGAAAAGCCCGGTGGCCTCGATATTTAAGAACAAGCAAACCAAAACGCATTTTATTGATGACTTTTTGCTGCTAAGCGCTTCCTCAGTCTCATCGTATGCCATATCACATTCATCCCGTTCGCAGGGCAGATCGGGATACACTTTTGGCTCATTGATTAAAATGGCTTCTGTTATCCTGGTGCTTCATTCCTCATTACCTTTAAAAATAATCAGCAGGATGGGGTTAATTATGTCACTGGCATTTTTTGTGATGGGCTGTTTTTATATTTATGATAAATTGGTGAATGCTGTTTCCATCGGGTTTACTTCACTTATTGTGGCCATATTTTTTTCAACCGGGCTGATCCTTTTTTCGCTGGGCATTATCGGTGAATACATCAGGCGGATCTGGGTTTCGAAACAAGACCTGGATAAAGTAATTATTGCAGAGGTTTGCAACAACTAAGCGGATACGGCATTACATTGAACCGGCTTGATCAAAGCACGATCGAACAGGTGAGGCTTTGGCGTAACCTGCCGGGCGTGGCTGATAATATGGAGTTTAACCGTCATATTACAGGCAGCGAACAATTGCACTGGTTTGCCAGCCTCGATAAAAAAGAATGTTATTATTTTACGATCGCGGTGAAACAAAAGCCAATAGGCCTCGTGCATTTAAACCAGTTTGATGAAAATGCGCGCTCGGCCAACGTAGGGTTGTTCATCGGAGATGAGCAGTATGTTGGAACAGGTGTATCGTTAGCGGCTTCTTTGCTTATCCTGGAGTTTGCATTTGAACAATTGGGTCTCGCACTGCTTCATGCAAAAGTGAAGGATTCAAATGCAACCGCTATTCAGTATAATACGTTCCTTGGTTTCAGGTTCAGTGAAAAGCTGAACGGGCATTTTAGTGCTTACCACATTACCCGGCATGATTTCATGGGTAAAAAGGCCCATCTTGTTAAGTTGGCAAACCACATTATTTCGTAACTCATTTCTGCAGGATCCTCCACCGGAGTTCGTTCAACAGTGATTTCACTTTAAGCAACAGGTTCTTCTTTTCAAGCCCCAGGTAGTTAAGGGTGAACAGGCTTGGGTTCAGTGCCCATTTAACAGCCCTTTTATGTGCCGGAAGCGATGAATAAGGAAATTTCCTGATGTCGAAATGCGGTTTTAAATGCGGGTATATTTTAGTGAAGAATGTGCTGCGGTTATGCCGGTAATAGTTATTTTCCCGGGCGGGCATTACCTCCATGCCGATGTGAAAAGTAAGGTGCTTGTCGGGAACAAAAAGAGGTGACCTGGCGAATGAAAAAATATTATGGACCAGGGTAACTTCCACAAAAGGGATCCCAATGCAGACCTCTTCAAGAATGAACCGGGAAAGCAGTTCTTTTTTAAAAACAAAACAATCAAATCCCGGGTGCGAACGTCCCATATCTGCATACATCTGTGGCAACTGATCCATGCTGTTGTAATCAGCCGTTAAACGCCTCCTATTAATTACCATGGCATCATGCCCCTGATCGATGTAACCAAGAACCGAATCGTAAAAATACGGCATCAGGGCAATATCCATATTGGTGTAGATGTAGTATGCTGCATCCACCTCATCCAGCTTTTCAAGCACATCTTTAATAAGTGGTAGCTTCTTTTTTGTTAATGCCCCATTAATATCGGTAACAGATCTGTTGAGGTTGGAAAGTTGCCTGAATGCTGGTGGAATAATTTCTTTGTCCTCTTCAAACTGGGTGGTGCAAAGTATGATCTCTTCTTTTTTTGCGCTGAATGCTTTAGCATTTAAAATGCTTTGAAAAGTAATGGGTTGAGCTTTGTATAAGTCTGAGCTTTCGTTTACTTTTACGGGGTTAATAATGTGGGCGATCCTAACCAAATGAAGAGAATGCTGTTTAATAATGTTCGTAACTCAGGCAAGTATACAAAAAACATAGCCTTGTTTTCCGGTTACCAACCATTCCTTAATAAGTATTTTTCAAAGCAGGGCGAATGTTATGCAGGTTAAAACCCCGGAAGAGCTTCTCCGGCTGATCAAGCCTCCTGCCCGCATCCACTCCTGGGAGCAATTGGATGAGGTGATACAGGACGACCAGTGTTTGTCATTGATTGAAAAACCTTTTTTTGATCAAATAAAAGCCGTGGTGCAACAGATCGCAACCGATAAGGTGGAAGGGGATGTGGTGATAGCAGGTGTGTTCAAAGGCGGAGCGGCATTATATTTAAAAGCTTTGTTTGAGGAAGCGGGCATGTATAAAAAATGGTGGTTGCTTGATTCGTTCGATGGATTTAACGAACCAACCTTAAAACGGCACGAGGACATCAATTCATTACAACGCATTTCAAACCAGGTGATCCGGCAAAAGCAGCCTGATGCAGAAGAAATATACCAGTTGTTTAAAAATAACGGACTGGAAAATAACCTAGAAATAGTAGCGGGTTTTTTCGAAGATACTTTTTCGAAGATCGATTGCGGTAAAATATGCCTGCTGCACATTGATGTTGATTTTTATGAACCAACCCTTCTTTGCCTTGATAAGTTTTATGGATCGGTTGAGCCAAATGGCTGGGCTGTTGTTGACGATTATTATGCAGCTGTTTTTAAATGCAGGGATGCTGTCGATCAATACCGGGAACAATATCATATTTCGGAAGAGATGATTAAGCTTGGAAACTACCCGGCCGCCTGGAAAAAGCAAGCCATGCCAACAGGCAAATGATACCATGAAAAGCAATCACCAGAAATATACAAATACCCCTGATGGCCTTGGCCTGTTTTTGCAAAAAATATGGCGCAGCAGGGCTTTGGTGCTTTTGCTGGCCAAACGCGATCTGAAGGTGAAATATGCACAAACCATCCTGGGTGTGGGCTGGAGCATCATACAGCCCTTAACCGGGATGCTGGTGTTTTCCTTATTTTTCGGGTATGTATTGAACTGGCAGGTAAAAGACCTTCCTTTCCCGCTGTATGTGTTAAGCGGCCTGCTGTCGTGGAATTTTTTCTCATATGTTGTGAATGCCGGTGCCGGGAGCTTGCAGGAATCATCAGCCATCATCAAGAAAATTCATTTCCCCAAAAGTATCCTGCCCCTGTCGAAAGTGTTGGTGGCACTGGTTGAACTGGGCATCAGTTTTTTTATCCTGTTGCTTCTTATTGTTTATTATCAATATGCCATATCCTGGAAAATAGTGTTTGTTCCGTTGGCGCTTTTATTTAATACGGTATGTGGTTTAGCCCTGGTTTTTTGGGTGGCTGCATTTGCCTATCGCAAAAGAGATTTATTCCACCTGCTTCCCTTCGTGGTGTATTTTGGAATATGGTTCACCCCAGTTTTTTTCGGAACCGACCTGTTGCCGCAAAACTTAAGGCCGCTCCTGTTGCTCAACCCGATGGCCAGCGTGGTAGAGCTTTGGCGCTGGATGATCTTCGGAACAAGCGCGTTTAATTACTACTGGATCGTTTCGTTTGTAATAACATTGCTTTTCTGTTTAACAGGAATGTATTTTTACAGCCGGAAAGAAAAAGATTTCAGCGATTATTTATGAGCAGGGAAGAGGTAATAAAAGTAACACATCTCTCAAAAAAATTCACACTGAGCAGCACATCTGTGGGCAATGGCCATTCCATGGGACATGAGCTGCTTGCACTCAATGACGTATCCTTTTCCATTGGTAAGGGAGAAAGTGTTGGCATATTCGGCCTCAACGGAAGCGGGAAAAGTACATTGCTCAAAGTGCTCTCTGGCATCACAAAGCCAAGCACCGGAAGTGTGGAGATACAAGGACGTGTAGCCAGCATCCTTGACATAGGTGCCGGATTTCACCCGGAACTCAGCGGCCATGAAAACATTTTTTTAAACGCGCAGCTCATGGGTTTTACCCGCAAAGAGATCGAAAGCAAGTACGATGAAATTGTGAAGTTCAGCGGGGTTGAGCGTTTCATCAATGAGCCTGTGAAGAATTACTCAAACGGAATGTACCTGAGGCTTGCGTTCAGCATTATGGCGCATCTCGACTTTGATATTTATTTATTTGATGAAGTGATGCACGTGGGCGATGCAGGTTTTATGCTGAAAACACAGCAAAAGATCCAGGCCTTATCCGAGTCGGATAGAACGGTGGTTATTGTAAGCCATAACCTCAACGACCTGGGCAATTGCGATAAGCTGATCGAGTTGAATTCCGGCAGCATCAAAAACATCACCTCTCAAAAAGATGTGTTGTCGAAATATATCATTGAATCGGTAAAGCAGAATGACATCGATATCATGACCAAAGAGGGTGCAATTACTTCGTTTCAAAGCAACAGGCCTTCTGCCAAAGTAGCGCTGCAGCAGGTAAGGCTTTACCAGGAAAACAATGAGGCTGCATTTCGCTCGTCTTTGCCCTTGCTTGCAGAGATCAGCTACGAAAAGTTAAGTGACAAAGATACCCTGGATGTGATCCTTGTTGTAAGTGACTCAACAGGGACTATTATTTTTGTGAGCACACCATTGATCAAAGGAATGATGAGCGATGCATCAGACGCAGGAATGTACCGGGCCATTTGTGAATTGCCTGCCGATTTTTTCAGCACCAATATTTACAGCGCTGGGATCACCTTTGTGAAAAATGCGGCCTCTTTGAAAAATGCAGACCTGCAAGCCACCGGGGCCGGTGAACTGGGAACTGTTTTCGATCAATATGGCGTTGTGGCCTCTTACTCGAAAGCCCTTTATTTTTCGGTAGAAGTTTCGATGAATAATTTTGCAGACCTGGGCAGGCTTAAGCTGCCTGTAGGGTATTTGCTGCCCGGGTTTAATTGGACATACAAACAGGATACCGATAAAAATAACCCTGGCCAATGAAACACATACCTGGAATAGTGAGCCCGTATAGCGACCGCATAAAGCATTATTTAATGAAAGAGGTCTTTGAAGAAGAGATCTACCGGTTCAGCACTGCGAATGCAAAACCTTTAATTATTGATTGCGGGGCGAACACCGGCTTAAGTGCTTTATATTTTCATGAAAACTTCCCTGCCGGGCGCATCATTGCTTTTGAGCCAGACCCTTTATGTTACGGGTTATTGGAACAGCATATTGTGAACCGGGAGATGAATAATGTAGAAGCCATTAATTGTGCTGTAAGTAACTTTGCGGGTACTGCCCGTTTTTTCACGCATTCAGAAATCACAGGTCAATCTACACCGGTGATGTCACTGCAAAAAAATGAGGCTACCGATCAAGTGATCGAAGTGGCGTGTGTTCATTTCGGGGAATACATCAAACAATTTGACCAGGTCGACTTTTGTAAAGTGGATATAGAAGGTGGAGAAAGTGCATTGCTGCAGGGATTGGTGAGTGCCGGATCGGTTTCCCTGGTCAGCGAGTTTGTTGTTGAATACCATGTATGGGCCGCACAGCTTTATGATGCTGAAACCTTTGTTTCGGTCTTTGAATCACAAGGCTTCACCTCATCGTTGATAAAATCAGAGCCTGCTGTTGAAGGCTGGCCTGCATCAGGAAACCATGTTTTTCGTTTTACCCGATCATCACCAATCAAACCATGAATATACCGGTAGAAGAATATAAAAAGAACGGTTATGTTGTGATTCCCGATGCCATACCAGGGCATATGGTAATGAAAGTGCGTGGCATTGCCATGGGGCTTAAACAACGCATGAGTGCGCAAAAGCTATTCGGAACAAAAAAAGATTTCGGGGTGCCCACTTACTGGAAGGGAATAGACATGGCATCTGTACTTGATCCGCAATTATTTGAGCTTTACACACAACCGTTTATGCAGGAGCTTTCCGCTGCTTTACTTGAAACACGTGAGGTGTATCATTTCAACGACCAGGTGGTTTGTAAAATGCCGGACGAGGATTTTGTTTTTGATGCGCATTGCGACAATCAATATGGGCCTAATCCAGGGCTTGCTTCGAAAGGGATTTTTAAGACTGTAACCTGTTGTTGGGTAATAGATGATATGACACCGGAGAATGGTGCCATTGGTTTTCTGAACAGATCAACAGGACAATGGGAAACACCTTATGCGCGATCAGGCACAATAATGGCCTGGGATGGCAATACGGTTCATGCTTCAGGCAAAAACAACAGCAGCAATGCGCGAATTGTATGGCTGCTTATTTATTCCAATGCCGAGGTGGCCACGATACCTTCTTCATCCGATATTTTCACCAGGTTCCATAAAGGTAAATTCACCCTTTAATGCCAGCTTTTCAACACACCCCGGTAGCTGTTTTTACCTACAAAAAAGCAGATGCGCTTAAAGAGGTATTGAAAGCTGTTAATGCTTATAAGCCTGCGCGGCTGTATGTTGTTATGGATAAAAGTACGGAGAATGACCGGGAAGATGTGGTTGCGGTAAGGACATTGCTCAATGAGTTTGAGTTTGCCACAATACCCGAGTTTATCGAGCCTCCCCAACACCAGGGTATTCTGAATATTTTCGACCATGCCCTGGATCATATTTTTGGTAAAGAAGAACGCCTGATCATCCTTGAAGACGATACTGTTCCGTCACCTTTATTTTTTGACTATTGCAACGTGATGCTCGAAAAATATAAAGATGACGCAGCCATAGGATGCATTAACGGGGCGAATCTTCATGCCGTAAATAACGTTGAAACATTTTTCACTTCAAGGGTGTCATTGCCTTTTTGGGGCTGGGCTACCTGGGCCGGCAGGTGGCGCGGAAAGCCTAAAGGCTGGGCATTTTGGGATGAGTATAAAACAAAAGACCATGCCGAAAACAAAGGCGATTCCGGCATAAACAGGTTGGTGGCGCTGTTTGATCATGTACGGCAATATCCTAAATCCTGGGATACGCAATGGGCCATGTACCTTTTGTATTCAAACCAAAGAACAATACTGCCCGGGGCAAACCTGGTTACCAATAAAGGGTATACCGATAAAGCCACTTTTGCCCATATCCTGAATTCAAAATATGCCAATCAAAACAGTTTTGAAGAGCCATTTGAAAAAAGTTTTTTCAACCAAGAAACAGGTGCCGAAAAAAAATACATTGACGAAGTGGTAAAGTGCGTGGAAGAATTCAGGAACAGGATCGTTTCTTAATTCCGCTTCATGGTTATGGCCGAAACATAAAACAACCAGCTTGTATAAATGTTCAACTCAAGCGTTTCATTCATGATCTGTCGTTCAGCCTCAAGTTTGGTATCCAGGTACACTTTACCGGCTATGCTAAAAATAAACTGGAACATGATTAAAGTGCATAATACAAACCAAAGGGTGATCTTGTAAGAGTTACCCGCATTTTTCTCTTTAAATACAAGAAGTGCCATTCCGGTAGCAGTGGCCGATACAAATATCCAATAGGCTATTTTATGAAGCAAAAGGCCAAGCTCGTTGTTATGAATATTTCGAAATCCCTTTACAGAAATCTCATAATGCTGTTTCCCTGTTAACAGTTCAATGTAGTTCATCAGGTAATCTGTTTCTTCCAGCAGCACAAACAAAAAGAACAGGCACAGCGCAGCATACAAAACCTTTTCGCGGCTTTGTGAGGTTTTAACAGCGCTAACGGTAACATTTGCTGCAAGTAATAAAAGAACAACATGCTGAAGGGTTTCTATCAGGCCGGTTTCCCTGTTTTTTAACGGTGCCAGCAAATCAGCCAGCCCGATCAGATGACCGGCAGGTAAGGCAACAACCAACGTGGTATAGATAAGCATAAAGCCTAAAATGACCAGGGAAATCATGGAAGAAACCTTGTTAAATGTTTTCATGTAGGGGCCCACAATTTATATCATATAATTTATTTTTTAACAAACGGCAGAATAGGCTTATTTTACGAATGTATTTTACAGGATCAAAAATGAGTACCCCTATTTTTAGAAATGAAGCGGAGCAGCGCATGTATGTTCAGGAAGGATATGTAAAAAAGAAAATACTGGACCAGGAGCTGGTAAAATATATCCTGTCGGAACTGTTGAAGCTTAAACCTGACGACAACTATGCACCCGAAAGGCCCGGTGCTTCCAATTACCATTGCACTTTTTTAGATACCAACGAAGGATATAAACGCGCCACCAATTCGTTATTTAAATCTTTTTTCAACCCGATTATTGAACAGCACTTTTTTGATTACCACGTGTGGAATGCAAATTTTTATGTAAAGCCTCCGGGTGCCGGTAAGTTTGAAATTCACCAGAACTGGACACATGTTAAAGAAGAAAAGTATACTTCGTTTACGATGTGGTGCCCTTTGGTTGATACCACCATTGAAAACGGGACCATAGCCGTAGTTCCGGGAAGCCACAAGATCCTTCCCGACATTGCCACAATGGATGTGCCTTATTACTTTGAGGATTTTGAAGATAAGCTGGTGGGTAAGTATTTGAAGCCTATTGATTGTGCAGCCGGTGAAGCAGTGATCTTTGAAGATGGCGTTATTCATTTTTCAGACATGAACAATTCTGATAAACCGCGTTATGCATTGCAGATATTAATCGGCCCGCGGTATAGCGAGCCTGTTTATTACTACTACAACAACAAGGAACCGGAAAAAGGCTTTGAAGTATTTGAAATAAATGAGGAGTTTTTTATGCAAAATAGTTTCTTAACATTTAAGAACAGGCCTCACTTACAAAAGTCATTAGGCTTTGTGCCCAATAATAATAAAACCATCGATGAAGAGGAGTTTGTTACAGCCCTGAAAGGCGGGGATAAGAGGAGACGCATTTTTTATGGCGGATAAAGCAGTTGTTATCACCGGGGGCACCTCTGTTTTAGGCGCAGCGCTTGTGAGGAAATTCCTGGAAGCGGGCTGGAAAGTGCATGCCACAACGCGTTCGTTGGCTGATAAATCAGAAATGATGATCAGCCATGAAAAGCTGGTTTATCACGAGATGGACCTTGAAGATGCAGTTTCTGTGAAGCGCCTGGCCGCAAAAATAAACACAGATGAAAACGGCATT
>JAZKGM010000339.1:0-1213 GCA_040385895.1 Bacteroidota bacterium | reverse complement strand
GATCAATAATGCAGGATTTGTATTGTCGGGCCCTTTCGAGAACAGCACAGAAGAGCAGATCAGGCGGCAAATGGAAGTTAATTTTTTCGGGTGCATTTTAATGATCAAACAATTGCTGCCGGCTTTAAAAGCAGTTCCCCAAAGCACGATCGTTAATGTTTCATCGCTTTGCGGGTTAATGGCATTTCCCATGTTATCGATGTACCACGCCTCTAAATGGGCCCTCGAAGGCTTTTCGGAATCGCTGTGGTATGAATTGGAGCCATTGGGTGTGAGGGTAAAGCTGATCGAACCAGGAGGGATAAAAGAGAATAATTACAGTGTAAATGTTGAACTGGTTAAAGAGGTAAGCAGCGATTACGAGGGTTTGCTCAACCGTGTTCATCATTCCGAATGGTTTCCTTCATTTACACAGCCCGATGAAGTGGCTGCAGCCATTTATAAAGCCAGCACCGATCCTTCGAACCGCCTGCGCTACAGGATCGGGAATGATTGTGAACTGTTGCTGAACGAACGAATGGATCATATGAATGGCGAACAATACATTCAGAAAATAAAAGAACGGATAATCAGTTAAGCAATGGGCGAGCAGGTAAATATAACCGGGTTTGAGTTTTCACAGGACCCTTATGCTTATTACAGTGAACTGCGTAAAACAGGAAGTGTTCATTACTTAGGTGCAACACAAACCTGGCTCATCACCGGGTATAAAGAAATTGTGGAAGCACTCACCGATTATTCCGCTTTTACTTCGCAGGGAAACAATGCATTTGATCCGATCCTGCTCAATAGCGACCCCCCGGCACACACTGCACACCGCAAAGTTTTAAGTGGCGAAACGGCCATGTTCTCACACAGCAGGATCAACGACCTGGCTGAGGCGAACCGCCAGCTTTGCAAACAGCTCATCAATAATTTAAAAGGCAGGAACCGCTTCGAATTGCTTGGCGATTTTGCCATGCCTTTTTCATCGCTTATTATTTTAAACCTGTTAGGGGTAACCGCTGATTTTGCAGAAGAAATAAAAAAATGGTCGAATAATGCAGTGTTAAGTAAATCGATCCACAATACCTCATTTGCAAACGATGAATGGGAGAAACTCAGGCCTTTGCTTGAACTTTGGATCAATAAAGCAGCGGAAGAGAAGAAGGGCCTTGGACTTGCCGAATTATTATTTACAAGAGATGGCCAGGGACTTTTTTCAAAAGAAGAG
>JAZKGM010000338.1:0-2342 GCA_040385895.1 Bacteroidota bacterium | reverse complement strand
TCAACCATTTCAATATGATTCACCGATTTCAAGTTGCCTTCCAGTTTATCAAACACCCCTGTTTTTTCACCGGTATAATTGCCAAGCTGTTTTTGAAGGGCAGGGAAGAGGATGCTTTTAACCAGGGTGGTTTTTCCGCTCCCGCTCACTCCCGTGATCACCGAGAAAATATGAAGCGGAAACTTTACATCGATCCCTTTTAAATTGTTTTGCCTTGCACCCTTTACTTCCACGTATTCGCTCCATTTTCTGCGTTTTAGCGGAACGTCAACTTTTTCTACCTCGCTCAGGTACTTTCCGGTGAGGCTGTTTTTATCTTTTTTAATTTCAGCAACTGTTCCCTGTGCAATCAGCTCGCCACCGTTAACGCCCGCAAACGGCCCGATATCAATAATGTCATCGGCCACTTCCATGATATCCTGGTCGTGTTCAACCACAACCACCGTGTTCCCGATATCACGCAATTTTTCAAGTACGGTGATCAGCTTTTCGGTATCGCGGCTGTGCAGGCCAATACTTGGTTCATCCAGGATATACAATGAACCCACAAGGCTGCTGCCCAAGGATGTGGCCAAATTGATGCGCTGGCTTTCGCCCCCGCTCAGGCTGTTCGAAAGCCGGTTCAGCGACAAATAACCCAGTCCCACATTCTGCAGGAACGACAGCCTCGAGGTGATCTCTACCAGCATGCGATCGGCAATTTTCTGCTGCTGTTTGTTTAGTGCCAGGTTTGAGAAATAATCGGCCGAGGTATCAATGCTCATCAGTATGATATCGCTGATGCTTTTGTATGAACCATCCTTCGACTTCTGATCAACAAGCTTCACATAGTTGGCATCTTTGCGTAAACGTGTGCCTTTACAATCCGGGCAGCCTGTTTTGCCGCGGTAACGCGCAAGCATGACGCGATACTGGATCTTGTATGTTTGCCGTTCGATCTCCTTAAAAAAACCATCAATGCCTTCCCAGCTTCCTTCGCCACGCCATAAAAGATCGCGTTGTTCCGCGGTGAGTTCATGGTAAGGTTTATGAATAGGGAATTTATTCTTGGTGCTGAGCTTTACAAAATGAGCCTTCCATTCACTCATTTTTTCGCCCTTCCAGGGTGCTACCGCATCTGCATAAATACTCAGGCTTTTATCAGGCACCACAAGATCTTCATCAATGCCAATTACGCTGCCAAATCCTTCGCAGGTTTTGCATGCGCCATATGGATTATTAAAGCTGAAAAAATTAACGCTTGGCTCTTCGAACGTCATGCCGTCCAGTTCAAAACGGTTGTTGTATTGGTAACGTGTTTTTGTTCCGTTCTCATTCCATACTTCCGTTTCGCATTCACCGTGCCCTTCAAAAAAAGCAGTTTGCACACTATCGGCAATGCGGTTACGGTTATCTTCATCCCCTTTTGTAACAGTAAACCGGTCGATCAGCAAATGGATATCTTCTGCGCTTTTGGGCTTGCTTTTTCCGGCAGGGGCTTGCGGGGTAAAATCTTCGATCTGCACAATTTCCCCATCAACCAATAAACGGTTAAAACCACTTTGCAGGTAAACCTCCAGTTTCTTTTTAAGGTCGGTGCCGGTTTCCGTAATTTTAACCAGCAGCAATACGCGTGTATCAACAGGCAGTGCCTCTATTTCATCAACCACGATATCAACGGTGTGGCGTATCACAGGATTGCCGCTGATGGGCGAAAAGGTAATGCCAACGCGTGCAAATAATAATTTAAGGTAGTCGTATATTTCGGTGGTGGTGGCAACCGTACTTCGCGGGTTGCGTGTATTCACTTTCTGTTCGATAGCAATAGCAGGGGAGATGCCATGTATATAATCAACCTCCGGCTTGTTCATTTTACCCAGGAACTGCCGTGCGTAGGCCGAGAGGCTTTCTACATACCTGCGCTGGCCTTCGGCATAAAGCGTATCAAACACAAGGCTTGATTTTCCGCTTCCGCTCACCCCGGTTACAACGGTTACTTTATTGCGCTTGATCTGTACATCGATATTTTTTAAATTATGTACGCGTGCGCCTTTTATTTCTATATTTTTTGTATTGCTTCCGCTTTTAAATTTCATGAAATCTTGCCTGTAAAAATACTTGTTTTACAGGCTGCAATATTACAACTAATAAAGGGTATAAAAGATCACAACTTTTGATTCAGGGGATAATCGTGCGGGAAGATTTTATGGATTAATTTACATAAACGAATTGATGAAAGTGGGTTTAAAAAATATTTTTTTATTGCATTAGTGATTTTTATCATTACCTTTACCATATCAAATAAAACCAACTCAAAAGGAAATCCCCTATTATAGATAAAAGCTCTACACTAATTTTTCAAA
>JAZKGM010000337.1:13837-24429 GCA_040385895.1 Bacteroidota bacterium | reverse complement strand
ATTAATGCCCGGAACAACTGTTGAAATTCATGTACCTGTTTTAAATGACCAAAACGATGATTAAATGCCTGATTATTGACGATGAGGATAATTGCAGAATTGCATTAAGGGAGCTGCTGAAGGCTAATGCGCCCGACTTCCAGCTGATCTATCATACCGATGATGCCAACCAGGCCTACAACCTGATAACAGACGGAACATTTGAACCTGATGTGGTATTTCTTGATATCCAGATGCCAAAATGTGACGGGTTTAGCTTTCTTAAAAAGTTCGACTCCCTTCCGTTTCATGTTATATTTACTACCGCATACGATCAATATGCCATTAAAGCCATCCGCTTTTCGGCCATTGATTACCTGTTAAAACCCATTGATATTGACGACCTGGTTCCTGCATTGGAAAAATGCAGGAATGCAAAACTGGCTAAAGTACAAAACTCGGTTTCGCAATTTAAAAATGCGTTATCGAACGGCAACCTGTTTGAAAAGCTGGCCATACATTCCAGCAGCGAAATTACTTTTATCAGCACAATGGATATTCTCTTTTTTGAAAGCAGTAATAATTACACCACTGTTCATCTGAATGAAGGGTTAAAAATAGTATCCTCCAAGAACATCGGGTACTATGAGGAAATATTGGACGGATTGCCCTTTTTCAGGGTACACAACTCCTACATCATAAACCTCAAAAAGATAAAAAAATACATGCGGGGTAAAACCGGTTTAATAGAGCTGGATAATGGCGAGCAGATTGCTGTTTCGAACCGGAGAAAAGATGAACTGGTCAAAATCCTGAATATAAGTTGAACGAATTCTCAGTGAAAGGGCGCGAATTCTCAGTGAAAGGGTGCAAACTCTCATTTCGGTTGTAACAAGGGCAATTGCGGGTAATCTTTGTATCACTAAACAAGAACAAAGATATAACCCCAGAGGACTTGTAGTTACATTAAACCCTAAAACCCGGTTAACTCCGGGTTTTTTTATGCATCCAGGTTCATCCTAACGGCCCAGTCAACCGGTTTGTATCCCAAATAAACATCACCATCAATTTCTATCAAAGGGCGCTTGATCATCGTAGGATTTAGCAGCACCAGGTCTGCCACGGTTTCCTCATTTTTTATCAGCTCCTTTTCCCGATCCGTTAATTCCTTAAACGTGGTGCTTTTGGTATTAACCAGTTCTTCAGGCTTTACTTTCTTTAACCATTCGCCTATTTTCTTCTTAGTAATGCCCTCAACGCGGTAATCAATAAAAGTATAATTTACCTTATGTTCAGCCAGCCAGTTAAAGGCCTTTTTCATTGTATCACAATTCTTTATTCCGTAGATCTTTGTATTCATCATGCGAGCATACCGGTATTAATCTTCAAAAAAACTATAAACAACCGGCTCCAGCCAGCTGGCCTTATTATTCAGCATAAAACCAACATGCCCGCCAACAGGCGTAAATATGGCATGAAGGAAAGGATGGTCCACCACATCATCAAAAGGAAAACAGGACGGGCTGAGGAAAGGATCATTCTTCGCATTTACCAGTAAAGTGGGTACCGAAATGGTATTTAACCCGAACACACTGCTGTTCTTTTGCCAATAGTCTTCCGCATCCTTAAATCCGTTAAGCGGGGCAGTAAAAGCATCATCAAACTCTTTAAAATTCTTGATCTTATGGATCCCCTTTATGTCTATTTCTTTCGGAAAAAGCTTGTGCTTCACAATCATTTTTTTGCACATGGAATTGATGAACCGTTGCAGGTAAATGCGGTTGATGCCATTGTCCAGTTCCATTGCAGAACCCTTCAGGTCTACCGGTGCCGATACAGCTGCCGCTGCAGTTACCCTGGGGTTAACCAGCGTTTGATCCGAAAGGTATTTAAGCAACACATTGCCGCCAAGGCTAAACCCGAGCAGGTAGATATCGGTGTATTTGGCAGCAATGGAATTAACGTACAAATCAAGATCGGCCGTAAAGCCCGAATGATAAGACTGGGGAAGCAGGTTCATTTCTCCACCGCAGCTCCTGAAATTAATAGCATGAACATCAAGCCCCTTATTGATAAATAACTTTGCAAACCCTTTTACATATTGCGACTGGCTGCTGCCTTCCAACCCGTGTAAAAGCACGACTGCCTTTTTATTATTGCGTAAAATGCAATCGACATTAAAAAAGTCGTGATCAGGAGTTGAGATACGCTTGCGTGTATAACCAACATCATGCTTGCGGAACAAGGCAGGTATAATGGTTGAAAAATGCCTGTTTCTGAATAATATCCCTGCCTGTAAATCAGGGTACGTATCTACGATCATTAAACGCAAAAGTAGCGCTTATTTCCAGAGGCTTAGAGTCATGCTACGAATTATGACGTTTAGATATGAACGTTATTGAATAAAAGTTGTGTGCAGTGTACAGTTGATTTCCTACTTAGGAAGGTATCTTTCTTCGATTATTTTAAGGTGATGCATCTCGTGCCCGGCCAACGCATAAATAAGTGCCGCTGGTGTTACAGCGTAACCATTTGCATAACCCACTTCTTTTAATGCGTCTTCGCTTAAGCTTTTAAATAATTCGATCGTGCTTGCACGCAGTATAGAAAATTCGCGCACCATGTCCATGATATTGCGGGAGGAGGCATTGCTGTTCGCTGCAAAAATGTTTTCATCGTAACCCGGGTTCTCACTTTTGTCCCCCCTTGCTATCCGCAGCGCGCGGTAGGTGAATATGCGCTCGCTATCCATCACATGCTGGATGATCTCAGGAATGTTCCACTTACCTTCAGCATACCTGAATTCAAGGGTTTCACCATCAACAGAAGTGATCAGGTCGATGGTTTCCATATTTGATTTCATCAGTATTTCAAATATGTTCCCTTCCGGGATCGTATGATAATACAGTTCAAAATAAGCAGGGTATTCACCTTGTTTGGGTTTGCCTATGTTTTTCATCGCAATTTATTTACGCTTCAATACTTTTTCTACCGCATCAACCACATTTTGAGTGTCGAGCCCGTATTTTTTCATCAGCTCATCCGGGGTACCGCTTTCGCCAAAGCTATCGTTAACAGCCACCATTTCAACAGGAGTTGGCAATTCTCGGGCCAGCAACTGGCAGATGCTGTCACCAAGGCCACCATTCATCTGGTGCTCTTCGGCTGTTACCACACAACGCGTTTTACGTACCGACCTTAGTACAGCTTCTGCATCAAGGGGTTTGATGGTGTGAATATTGATCAGTTCAACACTGATGCCTTTTTCTGCCAGGATCTTTCCGGCTTCTATTGCTTTCCAAACCAGGTGTCCGGTTGCAAAAATGCTTACATCCGCCCCTTCATTAAGCACCAGCGCTTTGCCTATTTCAAACTTATCGGTGGCACTGGTGAAGTTGGGCACGGCCGGCCTTCCGAAACGTAAATACACAGGCCCTTCATATTCTGCAATAGCAATGGTTGCGGCCTTGGTCTGGTTGTAATCACAAGGATTGATCACCACCATATTCGGTAACATTTTCATGAGCCCCAGGTCTTCCAGGATCTGGTGGGTTGCGCCATCTTCGCCCAGGGTAACACCGGCATGTGATGCACATATTTTTACATTTTTATTTGAATAGGCAACGCTCTGGCGGATCTGGTCGTAAACCCTTCCCGTGCTGAAATTGGCAAATGTTCCTGTAAAAGGAATTTTATCGCCAATGGCCAGCCCTGCCGCCATGCCTATCATATTCGCTTCGGCAATCCCTACCTGGAAAAAACGTTCCGGATGATCTTTTTGAAATGCATCCATTTTTAAAGAACCTGTTAAATCAGCGCATAAAGCCACAACGTTAGGGTTACTTTTTCCTAGTTCGCTCAGTCCTGCGCCAAATCCCGACCGGGTGTCTTTTACGTTTTGTACTTCAAAGTTTTTCATCTCTATGTGTAATTATTCCCTTGTTTTAATTTTTATTGCCTGTGCAATATTAACCATTCAAAACCAATTATTAATTCAATGTAACATTGGTTGCCGAACCCGAATTTATGATGAACTCACGTTCAAATGTTTGCCCGCTCCTGTTTGATGTTTTGGCCCGGTAAATAACTTTATACTTACCTGGCTGCATCACAATATTATTGGTCTTATTTTCTGACGGAACGCGGGCCAGCCAAACAAGCTCGTTCCGGTTCATCGTATAAATATCTGCAATGTATTGTTGGGTAAAGGCCGAAATGTTTAGGCGCCCCGGCTGGGCCATTTCGATCGTTGTCGTGGTATTCTGGTCAACACTTACATCTTTAAACAGCTGCCGGGGAAGCGTAAGCACTTCCAGGTCGTACTTTCCCACCAGGTATTTTTCTGTAGCATTTCCATTCTGAACATGCATGGTTTGCATGGAATTCTTCTTCCGTACAATACATTTTAAATCTGAATAGTTGGTCATTCCCGCTATTTTCAGGTTTAGAAAACCCTGTGGTGCGTCCACTGCAATAATGTTATGTTTTCCAGGGATCACCTCCACATCCGTTCTTTCAACAGGAGGTATGGTATGCACCACCATGCGGTACCTGTAGATCGGATCGAGCAGCACGGTATCAGGAAATCCGCGTTCATTCATGGTGTGTATATAGTTGTAAAGAAGCTGGTTATTATTCATGTCATAAAAGCTCATGTTCACATTTGTTTCTGTGGGCTTTAAGTTTACATCCAGCAAATTAACCTGGGCCGTGGTGCTGTTTAATGCCTGGGTGATCACCACATTTAATACATTGTTGAAACTGGCTTCGGAGTTGGCATCATAATAACGTCCCACACATTCAAAGGCTTTACGGAAATCATCCGTGCTTCCTAAACCAATAATGAACGGTTTTAAAACCACGCCCTGGCTTTGCAAGGCTTCTGATATGGCACAGGGATCGCCATCACATTCTTCAATACCATCGGTAATTAAAATAATGATGTTCCTTACACCGGCTTCTTTTGGAAAATCATATGCCGCCTGCTGGAGCGAATAGGCGATCAGTGTTGTGCCTTTGGGAATGATCTCACTGATCTTTTCTTTGATCTGCTTATGGTTGTTATATTTAAATGGAACCTCAAGCTTTGTGTCTTTGCAGTTTCGCTGTCCGGGTGGGGTGGTATGTCCATAAACCCTTAATGCCACCTGTACCTCTTTGGCCATTTCAAGGCTATCGATAATTTTGGTGAGCAGGCGTTTTGCAATATTGATGCGCACATCTTTATCCATTGCAGCATACATACTTCCACTGCCATCAAGCAGGAACAGGATGCGGGTTTTAGGCTTATTAGTTTGTGCCGAAACAGCCACGTTTAAGCTAATAAGAAAAAAAACAACAAGATATTTATAGGAGAACGCGCGTTTGATCAAAATAAGGTTAGGGGTTGAGACCGGTTAGTAATCTTTTTCATCGCACACGATCTGCGCCAGCGCTTTTTCAAGATCGCTGTCGCTTGGTGCAATTCCATGCCATTTATGCGAGCCCACCATAAAGTCGATGGGGTGGCCCATTTCTGTTTTCATGATAATAAAGATGGGTTTGCCTTTGCCGGTATAGGTCCTGGCTTTCGCCATCGTATCAATGATGTTTTGAATATTATGGCCATCCATATGCAATACTTCCCAGCCAAATGCTTTTATCTTGGCTTCAATATCGTCTCCCAGTCCCATGATCTGCATGGTGCTGCCATCGATCTGCTGGCCATTGTAATCTATCGTTACCACCAGGTTATCCACCTTATTGTGTGCCGCATACATAAATGCTTCCCAGTTCTGGCCTTCCTGTATTTCCCCATCACCCATCAGCGCATACACCAGGTTGGTGTCCCCGTCCAGCCTTTTGCTTAACGCGGCCCCGATGGCTACCGAAATTCCCTGGCCCAGGGAGCCGGACGCAACGCGGATACCGGGTAAATGCTCGGCCGTGGCCGGGTGGCCCTGTAAACGGGAATCCAGCTTGCGGAAGGTCTTTAACTCTTCAACAGGAAAGTAGCCTGAACGGGCTAATGCACTATAAAACACAGGTGATATGTGGCCGTTCGAAAGAAAAAAAACATCCTCATTCTTTCCATTCATGTTAAATTCAGGGTTATGTTTCATTACACTGAAATACATGGCTGCAAAAAAATCAGCACAACCTAATGATCCTCCCGGATGGCCGCTTTTAGCACCATGGACCATTCTTAAAACATCACGCCTTATCTGGGTGGCTATCCCGTTCAGTTTACTTATATCTGTCATTTATTAAACTAATTTATACATTATCCATCAGCAGCACAATGAGGCCGATGATCGCAACAACAAACCCTATTGTTATTAAGAGTCCGCCTAACACACCTGATACCAAAGCCAGGATAACACCGATCAAGATCAGGATCAATCCTACGATAATGAATTTACGTGCATCTATCGACCCGTTTGGTTTGGTAACATGTTCTGTCTTTTTTATCAGCTTTGTGGCTTTATCAATATTTTTAGTACTGTTTTTAGCGGTTGCAACCGGCTCTTTAGCCAGCTCTTGCTTTGCTGTTACGCTGCGGTCAATACCGGCTGAGCTAACAGATTTTGTTGGCGCTGCAGAAGCAGAACCTGTGTTTTTTGTTATGGCAACAGCAATTCCTGACTGTGAAACAGCAGGTTCTGCCATCAATACCTTAACTTCGGTGGCCTTAACCTTAGGCTTGGCAACGAAGGCTGTTTCATGACGGTCGGCTTTTACTTTCTGGCGAAAAGCGAATTTTTGGTTGGAGCAGGCGGTCAATAATGTTGCGATCAATGCAACGCCCACAAAGATGTAGTTTTTGTTTTTCATATTTATTTTATTGATTGGTGTCAAAAGTAATAATTGCAGTCTTTTTTTAGCATTTTTGTTGCCAACATTTTTAGGATAAAAACCTAACAGCATGATTAAACAACTAGAAATAAGCTTACTGCCCGAACAATGCAACAATGAAGAAACCACAAAGTTTTATGTGGGTAAAAAAAGTGGGATCGATGATATAAGCGGCATCCGCATCTTACGCAAGTCGCTTGATGCGCGAAAAAAAACCATTCATTTTAATTTACTCCTTGATGTATATATCCAGGAAAACATGCCCGCCCGGGATCTTGAATTTGATTTCAAAGATGTTCGCAATGCCCCTCATGCGGTTATAATAGGTGCAGGACCTGCCGGTTTGTTTGCTGCCTTACAGCTGATCGAGCAGGGTATAAAGCCTGTTATTTTTGAACGCGGAAAGGCCGTTCGTGAACGAAGAAGGGACCTGGCACAGATCACCCGGTTTAATACGGTGAACCCCGAAAGTAATTATTGTTTTGGTGAAGGCGGGGCCGGCACATACAGCGATGGCAAGTTATACACCCGCAGCACAAAGCGGGGAGATGTACAAAGGATACTCAGGCTACTGGTAAAGCATGGGGCAGACGAAAAAATCCTGTATGAAGCTCATCCGCATATCGGCACCAATAAACTTCCGCATATCATAACCGCTATCCGCGAAACGATCGAGCAATACGGGGGTGAAGTGCATTTTAACTCCAGGCTTACTGATATAACGATCGAAAAAGGGGCCATTGCGGCAGTAAGCATCAATTCCGGGCAAACTATCCGTACAAGCCAGCTGATACTGGCCACGGGCCATAGTGCACGCGATATTTTTGAGCTTCTTCACCGCAAACAGATCCTGGTCGAAGCCAAACCTTTTGCCCTGGGTGTGCGCATTGAACACCCGCAGGAACTGATCGATTCCATTCAATATAAATGCGATGTACGCGGTGAGTTTCTGCCCCCGGCAACTTATAACATCGTTAACCAAAGCCTGGGTCATGGGGTATTTAGCTTTTGCATGTGCCCTGGCGGAATTATTGCGCCTGCTTCTACGGCCCCCGGAGAAGTTGTGGTGAACGGGTGGAGCCCCAGCAAACGAAACAATGAATTTGCAAACTCGGGCCTGGTGGTGAGCGTAGATGCAAAAGACTATGCAGCGTTTAATGAGGCGGGCCCATTGGCTGCATTGCGGTTTCAGCAAATGGTGGAACAACGTTGCTTTGCAGCCACACAATCGTTACAGGCTCCTGCTCAGCGCGTGGCTGATTTTGTGAATAAAAAAACCTCAGGCACTTTGCCGGCCTGCAGCTATTTACCCGGTTTGCAATCGCATCACCTGGATGATGTGCTGCCGGGTTTTATTGCGGCCAGCCTGCGCGATGCCTTAAAAACTTTCGGACAAAAGTTACGGGGCTATGTAACCAATGATGCGGTAATGGTGGCGACAGAAAGCAGGACCTCCTCCCCTGTCCGTATCCCGAGAGACAAAGAAACACTGGAACATCCGCAGATAAAGGGTTTGTATCCCTGTGCCGAAGGGGCCGGTTATGCCGGAGGAATTGTGAGCGCGGCTATTGATGGGGAACGTTGTGCCAATATGATCATTCAAAAGAACAGAAGCTGAAACAACCATTATTCATTGAATTAAATTGTGCACCAGGAAACGCTTACCTGCACTCTTTAAGCCGAGGCTGGTCAATGCAGCACTACCAGGCTTGCAGGAAAGGTTGTTTCGTTTACGAGATAAAGTTCCCTGTCAGTTTAAGCAAATTAAACCGGTATATAAATATTAACCGTTGTTCCCTTTCCTATGGTGGAATCAAAATCAACGGTACCGTTCAGGAATTGTACCCGTGAGATAATATTCTTCAAGCCGATCCCTTCAAACTGGTTCACTTTTTTATGATCGAATCCCTTTCCGTTATCTTCAATTAAAACAGATAGTGCATTATCGTGCTTTACCAGCTGAATAGAAACCACGGAAGCATCCGCATGTTTGATAATATTATTCACACACTCCTGTAAGATCCGGTACAGCACTGTTTCTGTGGTGGATTCCAACCTGTCTTCCATCCCATAGATCTCTAATGATATCTTAAGGCCGCTTGCAGGTTGCATTTTATTGATAAAATCGCGTATGGCACTTGTAAGCCCTTGCTTGATCAATGCATTGGGCATCATGTTATGAGAAACGCTCCTTATTTCTTTTACCGCGTCATCCACCAATTGCACCACGATGTTAAAACCGGCTTTTTCTTCGGCACTTATCTTTTGCTCGAAGGCAGACAGGTTCATTTTTGCCGCGCTCAATTGTTGCCCGATCCCGTCATGCAGCTCGCGGGCTATCCTCACCCGTTCCTTTTCCTCGGCTTCTATAATGGCCTTGTTCCTGGCATTCTGTTCTTCAAGCAGCATGGCGCTTAACAGGGCCTTTTGTTTTAACCGGTACCTGATGTAAAGCAACAGGACAATAACCAGGATGGCTGCTATTGAAAAAACGGCAAATACCAATTGTGTACGTTTTTTACGGATCTGTAAAGCCTGCTTTTCTATTTCAATGTCCTTTTTCTCTGTTTCGTATTTCACCTGCATTTGCGCAATGGCTTTTTCGGTGGCTTCATTTATCAATGAATCTTTAAGCTGGTCATGGATCAGCGCGAACTTATATGCCTTGGCATAATTTCCCGAAATGCTATACAAGCGGCTAAGCGCCTGCGTGATCTTTTTTAAGCTGTTGATCTCCCCTGTATTTTTCGTGGTTTCGTATGCTTTGTTGCCCGAAACGATTGCTTCTTTTAGTTTACCCAGTTTCTCCTGTGCAAGGGCCAGCTTGATATATGAAGCGCCAAGATTGCGCGTAATACCCGCCTGCAGGTGATAAGCAATGGCCTTTTGCGAAAGGATTTCTGCCGAATCGAATTTGTTCTCGCTTACGTATAGCTCGCTCAGGTCGCTCGAAATATTGGCCAGCTGGCGCACATCATTCAGCTCGCTGTAAATATTATATGCAGCATGCATTAATTCTTTGCCCCGGCTTTTTTCACCTAACGCATAATCGTTTGCCCCGATCACATGCAGGCAAACGGCTTCACCCGACCGGTCGTTCATTTGCCGGTATAGTACAAGGGCCTTCTTATAAAAAAGGCTCGAGTACTCATGATTTTTACGCAACACATAAATGGAACCGATAAAGTTGTAGCAATGGGCGAGCGATTCCACATCTTTTATTTTTTCGAGGTATTTAGCAGATTGAAATAATTTTAATAATGCATTGGTGTAATCACCCAGGTCTTTATAAACAAATCCGAAATTGTTAAGGCTCTGTGCTATGGCCAGGCTATCGTTTAACAGCTTGCGGATGTATAAAGCGCTATCATAATAAAGCAAGGTGGTTTTGTAAGCTGTTTTTTCAATATAAATGTTCCCGATATTATTATAGCACCAGGCCAGTGCGATTGAATCTTTATTAACGACAGCCGCATCCTTGCTTTGTTTAAATGCATCAATGGCTTCTTCATAATTACCAAGCGTGGCCTGCGAGATGCCTAAGCTGTTATTCGCCTGTTGCAATCCTTTGGAATAGTTGAGTTGTTTGGACAAGGCAACAGCCTTTGTCAACCATTCGACCGATCTGTTGACATCTGTTTGCCGGTATGAATTACCAATAGAGAGGTACAATTTGTATTTTATTGTATCTGCTTTGGGATATTGGCTGTTTACAGCAAGCAGGCTGTCTGTTTTCGATCGTTTACCATGCTGCCCGAAAGACGGAACATGATAAACAA
>JAZKGM010000337.1:0-13827 GCA_040385895.1 Bacteroidota bacterium | reverse complement strand
CTGCATAAAAATATCTCATTTTTCGGGGGCTTACAGGTTCAATATAAAGGCGGTGATTCCAGTTTGCAACAAACAAAAACGCCCCAGGATTTCCTAAGGCGTTCTCAAAAATTACAGCAGTATTATTTATTCATTAATTCTTCTATTTCATCCGCTTCGATCGGGATGTGTTCCATCAGGTCTAAACACCCATTATCGGTAATGAGTATTTCATTCTCCAAACGGATGCCGATCCCTTCCTGCGGGATATAAATACCAGGCTCGCAGCTGAACACCATACCGGCCTGCATCGGTTCATACCGCATGCCCACATCATGCACATCAAGGCCTAAAAAGTGTGAAGTGCCATGCGCAAAATATTTTTTAAAGGCAGGCCATGCGGGGTCCTGGTTCCTGATCTCATCCATCGTAAGTAAACCCAGGTCAAGCAACTCTTTCTCCATCACCTTGCATACTTCACCATGGTATTCCATAAGCAGCACACCTGGTTTCAGCATTTTTTTTGCTTCACGCATTACACGTAACACGGCATTGTAAACTTCTTTCTGGCGCTTTGTAAAACGCCCGTTCACCGGTACAACACGGGTCATATCGCTGATGTAGTTTCCATAGTCGGTGCCGCTGTCAATCAATAACAGCTCACCGTCTTTACAGGTATCTGCATTATCAACATAATGAAGCGTGCAGGCGTTTTTGCCGCTGGCCACAATAGGCGCAAAAGAATGCCCTGCTGCCCCGTTACGGATAAACTCATGAATGATCTCCGCTTCCACTTCACATTCTTTTACACCCGGTTTTACAAATTTCAGTAGCCGGTGGAACATCTTGTCAGAGATCTCAATGGCATGTTTCATGTATTCCACTTCCATTGGCGACTTTACCGAACGCAGCCTTTGCATAACAGGTGCTGTGCGTTCGTATTTATGCAACGGAAAACGCTCGCGCATCTGACGGGCAAAAGCCAGGTCTTTGTATGAGGCAGTATTGCTTGCACGGTCATTTTCATTGGTGTTCAAATACACATAATCGGCCATATTGATCACAGCGCGTATTATTCCTTCAAACTCATCCATCCAGAATACATTCTTTACCCCTGAGGCGGCCGAACCTTCTTCTTTTGTGTATTTATGCCCGTCCCATAAAGCAATATGCTCATTGGTGCGCTTTAAAAATAATGCTTCGCGGTAGGCTTCAACCGGGCAATCCGGGAAAATAAGTACTGCACATTCTTCCTGGTCTATGCCCGTTAACCAGAACATATCGCTGTTCTGTTTAAATTCATAATTCGAATCGCCATTGCGGGGCATCACCTCATTGCTGTTAAATATAGCCAATGCATTTGTTTTGAGCTTTGCCGTAAACCGCTTGCGGTTCTCTTTAAATAATTGCTGATCGATTAACTTATAGCGTTTCATGTTGTCTTCTCTGTATACCTGTTTTATTATATCAAACCAAAGGTATAGAAAGTCGGGATTTTAACCTGAAATTTTTTATAAAGGGCAGGGAGGCCTGACCTGTATGGGTTGATCCGTTATAGGTTATTGACCCGTTTGAATGCATGTAAACAAAAAAGCCCCGTGAAAGACTCACGGGGCCGATTATGAAACACTTCCCAGGCTGCTGATACCCTGACGAGCTTTTTTTATTTGATCAACAGCATCACATTTTGATTCCTGTTCACACCGCTTACTTTAACAGTGTACATGCCGGCTGCCATGCTTGTTTTGCCCAGGTCAAGCGGTAGCTGGTTATTTCCTTTTGCCAGGGTGAAGCGGCCTTTATAATATTGCTTGCCCAACAGGTCATAAATGCTTACCTCGACTTCAGCAGTGCCTTCTGTTTCCAGTTCGATCACTGCGAGGCCTGCACCTTCCGTCATTGGGTTAGGACTTATGATAACCTGTTTATTACCTTTGGGTTCAACAGGGGCGATGCGTGCATTGCTTCCATTGGGATCTGATGTGGTGTGGCAGATCTGGATGTCCTGCAAAGGCTGGTAAAAATTAACCAGGAAAGGATAATCGAAAAAGGTTTGCGGATAAAATTCTTGTGGCGATGCCGTTACACGTGCTGCATAACCCGGAAGCTGAATAGGATCTATAAGATCCTGGTGACAGGCGGTAACCCCGTTAAAATAAGCTTTTACCAACAAGTGGTCGTATCCGCCAAGCGAATAATTGGGATCTTCTGAGTACCCGAACACAGCTATTCCGTCTCCGTCAGGACCCTGGCCATTCAGCTTGTCAATTCTCATTCCCCAGTCGTTGCGTATATCGCCATACGAAAACTGGCCCAATCCTACCCCGTTGCCAAGATCATCCGTTTTAATCACCATCTCGTCAACAGCACCCAGGTTACCTACATCCAAGGTGTAACCTGCAAGGTAATATTCATAGTTACCTGATGCATTGATGCGCTCCATAATATCCATGCTGAAATCTTCATTTATCCTGGCCGAACCCGTATTATAGTCAAACAGGTGGTCCCAAACCATTGCCCCTGCATTATCCAATGCCACAAACCACATATCGATGCTGCGGTTGCTGTTCATATCGGTGTACCCGCTGATGGCAAACCCAATGCCACCGGCATCTATATTGGGATTTGCTGTTTTCTCAACCGAAGTAAACACATCTCTTGTGTTGGGGGTTCCATAAAAATCTGCCGGTTGAAGAGGGGCCCCGAAAAACGTTCCTACGCGCAGCACAAAACCATCAGGAATGCCAACACCCCCGGCAGCAGTACCATTGCTGTGCTCTCCCACAACAATTACTTCAGGACATCCGCAGCCCGGGTTAATGTAATTGCTTTCTACAATGTCATAAGGGATGTCGGAGTCTGTTGTGGTATTCCCTGTGAGGTCGTAAGTTGCACCCCACAACAATGCGCCCCCCTGGTTGATCTTCATCACAAATACCCGGTTATTGCCCGTTGCGGCATTCCTGAAATACCCGGTAATGTATAGTTCCCCGGGATTCTGCACCGATTCTGTTATTTCCTGTACACTTACATACGAATAGGTAACACCGAATATATTCTGCATATACCCGTTTGAAGTAACAACGTTGCCATTTGGATCCAGGTGAGTATAAAAGATACCCATATTTGCGCCTCCGTTACTGATGTAAGAACCTGCAATGGCAAAGCCGCTTCCATTGTTAAACTCAACCGAATGAACTTTATTTACATGCATATTTGCCGGTGAGGCGGGCGGATTTACAATATATGTAGGCGCATATTGATTATTAAAGGTAAAAGGCCCGCCAATATTCCCGTTCATATCCGTGCGCTGCACATTAAATGTAAAATCCCCGTTAAACGTCCTCCCTCCAAGGCCAATGAGAAAGTGACCGGGGGTACCGCCCGAATAGGCATTGTGCCCGTCAGTTAAATGCTGCAAACGTTCATTGTCGCCATAAAGATGCTGAAAATACTGTGCGTGTGAGTTTAGCCCAACCAGGACCAATACTGAAAGTAAAATCTGTTTCATGTTAATTTAGATTAGATTATTGATGATAAATGAATGAAAAACACCCTTTCTTCATACACCATGTATAAAACGGGGTATTGTAAACCAAAGCTATTGTGCATGGCATGTTCATTCAAGCACCAATACCTAAGTGCTGTACTTTCGGGATAAGTGAGCGCAACGTTTGAATAAGCGTGTTTAAGGAACCGGTAAAATGCGCTCAGAATTTACCCCGGCAATCATTTTAAGCAGTTCTGCCTTTTTGCGGCTGGATACTTCAAGCTCGCACCCATCGGCCATGGTAATGGAACCACCACCCTTGCCTTTGGAATAGGCCGTAATAAAATTAAGATTGACGAGGTGTTTATGGTGATTCCGAAAGAAGCCATGCCGGATCAGCTCATCTTCAAAATGCAACAGGCTTTTTGAAACAACCACCTTCGGTGATTTTATAAAATGTATGGTGGTATAATGACCATCGGCCTCGCACCTCACAATGGTTTGTACGTCAACAAAATTATATCCGGTAAGATTGGGAATGCCTATTTTTTTCACCTCCAGGTCGTATCCCAAAGCCTGCCTTTTTTCGGCCCTCCTGCTTTCCAGTTTGCCAAGGGCCTTATTCACAGCATACCTGAACTCATCTGCATCTATGGGTTTAAGCATGTAATCGAATGCAGATGCTTTTATGGCCTTCATGGCAAAGTTATCATGGGCAGAAACAAAGATCACAAGTGCGTGTAAATCCGGTAAACGTGCCAGCAGGTCAAACCCAGACCCATCGGCCATACTGATATCCAGGAAAACAAGATCAGGATCGTGGCGGAGGATAGCCTCTACGGCACGCGACACGCCATCTGCTTTATCCACTACTTCAATGGAAGGGAATGCCTGTTCGATGAGTAATGCAATGATCTCCCTTGCATCTTTTTCATCATCCACAATAACTGCTTTAAAGTGATTTGTTTTCATAGTACTTAGGTAGAATTATAGTTTTAAAGTATTGCCAAGGGTATCTCTCTCAAACCTCGCCATCTTCGGGCAGTTTTACAACTGCATTCATTCTGCCACACGCAAACAGCAATAAATGGTGGTTTCATCCTGAACCACTTTACGCCTTTTGCCGTTAACTTGCATGTGATGAAGAAAACTGGCCTGTTTTTGGGAATCCTGTTCTGCCTGATCAATACAATAAAAGCACAGCGACCCGCTTTTAGAAACTATAATACCCGTGACGGGTTGCCAAGCTCGGAAACATACTCCGTGATGCAGGATAAAAAAGGGTATATGTGGTTTGCCACCGACAGAGGGATTGCACGCTTTGACGGATATGAATTTAAAATATTCACCACTGCTGATGGATTACCCGACAATACCGTTTTCGAAATTTTTAGCGGTTCAGACAACAAGATCTGGTTTAAAACATTATCATCAGAAATCGGCTATTTTGAAAATGACAGCATATACTCTTATCCTTATAACGCCCTTATTAAATCTGTTATGCATGGCAAATTGCTTAGTTATATCCTGTTCACAAACAGCGATCACCTTTGGTTTGCCGATGACAGGGATGAAACAATTAAGATCTTCGACATTGATCCTGCAGGAAAGTTAGATTCATCAAAAGCGCTTTCCGATCCCGGTTCAAGAAAAATTTACCTCAACAGGAAAGGGGAACGGATTATCAGCAGCAAAAAGACACCTGGCTGCATCGAGGTCTTTTTGCAGGAAACTGCAGAAAAATTAGGCTCACTGCATTTAACACCTTCCAAAAATACGTTCTACACAAGTCGTTCGAAAAAAGACAACTCATTTTTTCTTCTTTCAAATAATAAGGTGTTCCACATTAAAAACGGAGCATGCAAAGAGATCATCGATTGCAGGAATAATGAAATCATCTCATTCCTCACAGACGAACAGGACAACATCTGGATCGGGTACAGGCACAAGGGTGTAGAAAGGTATGGCGCAGATAAACATTACATTCCCGACCTGGCTGAGCTGAACAACTATTCTGTTTCATCTATGGAACAGGATAAAGAAGGGGGCTTCTGGTTCACAACCCTCGAAAACGGGATCTATTATCTGCCCTCCACACATATCCTTTCTTTTACAGAAGCAAACGGGCTTCCTATTCCAAAGGTGAACAAGGTGGAAAATATGGACAGCAGCGTGCTATTGGTGTTATCAGATAATACAGTGCTGTTAAAAAGAAAGCATAGTGGATTTAAAACCATCAAAGAAAAAATATACGGTTATTTTGACCTTGGTTACCAGGAACCTGCAGGGCCTTTATATGTAACTTTTAACAAAAACCTCCTGCTTCCCCCGCTTACAAAAACAATATCGCTGGGTTTCGCTAAAAATATCTATATCGGCAAAAAGCATATATGGAAATATAGCCAGCATACGGTCATCAAGTGTAATAAAAAAGGAGAACCGGAAGATGAACTTTCCTTTACCAATATTCCAAGGATAACTTCTTTATATGAAAACCAAAATGGCGAATTGTTTATCGGAACATTAAACGGCTTGTATGTTTACAGGCATCATGGAAATAAAACGCTTGTAAAGAACAGCTATCTGCCAGGCAGGATCAGTGATATTAAATCATTTGGAGGAAATATCGTTGTAGCCACCATAGGCTACGGGTTGTTTGTAATAAACGGGAACCCCCTTGCCGGCCCTACCCGGTATACGGTTGCTGACGGTTTGCCAAGCATGATGTGCAACGTGGTTTTAACCAAAAGCACGAATGATTCATTTATATGGGTAGGCACAAATAAAGGACTATGCCGCATAAAAGGGTTGCCTGATAAAGGAAGGTCTGCTTTTTTAAACCTGGATATTAACGATGGCATCGTTTCGAATGAAATTAACGGCATGTGCTTTTTGGGCGATGACCTGTGGCTGGCCACCACGAGAGGCATATCGATCATACCCACCAAAAACATTACAGGATACCAGCCCGATATTCCTGTTTATGTGGAGAACATCTCCGTAAACGGTGAGCCGGTTTCAACACATGGATTACCGGCATTTACCCACACCCAGAATAACATCACCATTTCATTTACCGGCCTGCATTACAGGCATAACGGCCGTTTGCGTTACAAATACCGCATGAAAGGAGAACAAAAATGGTATTATACAAGCAACCGCTCTGTTGTATTTGATGCCCTTTTACCGGGTGAGTATTGTTTCCAGGTGGGTGTGATGAAGCCGGACGGGCAGGAAAATCCGCTGATGGCAGAATACTCATTTGTGGTGCTCCCTCCTTTCTGGCAAACCTGGTGGTTCAAAATCATATCTATTTTATCAGGGCTGGCGCTCATCTTTTTTACCACGTATCGCATCATCATCATTAACAAACACAAACACGACAAAAGTTTATTACAGAAAAGAAAGCTGGCAGAGCTGGAGCTGGAGGCCATAAAGGCCCAGATCAATCCTCACTTTATTTACAACTGCCTCAATTCGATCCAGTATTTTAACTACACGCAAGATTATGCCTCTGCAAAGAAATACTTCGGGCTCTTTGCACGGCTGATCAGGCAAACCATGCAATTTTCGCAGGAAACTTTTATCACGCTCGATGAAGAAATAAATTACCTGTCGAACTACCTGGCCCTGGAAAAAATAAGGTTTAAGGAAAAGCTTAATTATGACATCGTTGTTTCTCCCGATCTAAAAGGATCGACACTTGTGCCCTCTATGCTGGTGCAGCCTTATGTGGAAAATGCCCTTAAGCACGGAATTGCCATGTTGAGCAACAATGGCGAAATTTTGATCCGGTTTGAAAACGGTGTTGAAAACGGGATCCTGATCAGCGTGGAAGACAATGGCCCCGGTATGAAGCAACCTTCAAAAACAAATGATGACCTGCACCTGGGAATGCGGCTCACAGGTAACAGGGCAAGCAGCTATAACCAGCTATTCGGCATGAACATCCGCATCAACATTGTACAAAAAGAAAACGGGGGTTTAAAGATCGAGCTGCTGGTTCCACATATTCCGGGTAAGGAATAAACAGGTGCATCAGTTGTTATCGCTTACTGCATGCCTTGAATCGCCTGTGGCGTTCTCCGTTGTTTCTTCTGCTGGTTCAGCCTCTTTAAAAAACCGCCTTTGCCCGATCAGGATAATCACAAAACCAATGCTGATGGCAGCATCTGCAACATTAAACACAGGCCTGAAAAATTCAAAATCCTCACCGGCCCAGAATGGCCAGGTTTCGGGTATGGTGGTTTGAATAACAGGGAAATAGAACATATCAACCACGCGGCCATGAAACCAGGTATCGTACCCGAAAGCCACCCCGTAAAAAACACTATCGAGAATATTACCCAATGCCCCGGCCAGGATCAATGCCCATGAAATAATATATCCCTTATTGGCATTTTTAGTATTGAGGTCGTTAATGTACCAGCCGATAAAACCAACAGCGATGATGCGGAACACGGTTAATATGATCTTACCGCTTTTTCCACCAAACTCAAGCCCGAAGGCCATGCCGTAATTTTCAGTAAAATGGATCCGGAACCAATCGCCTATTACATTCACTTCTTCCCCTAAATAGAAATTTGTTTTAACATATAGCTTCACCAACTGATCGATCAGCAACACCATCACAACAATGACCAACGGTAAAAAAAGATTGCGTTTATTATTCATCAATAACTAATTAAGGCGCAAAAGTATGAAAAGTGCGCAATAATCCTGCGTGCAAGGCCAAACCCCTGAGAATTATAACCCTAGCTCAATGCCAAAACGGAAGAACCAGTTGTTATTGCTTGTATTCGACATTACCCTTCCGGCATCGATACGGAACACGCTGAAAATATGATCAAGCCCGATAAAGAATTCGGTGTAGGCGGTGGTGTTTGTTTGCAGGTAATTTAACCCCACCAGTTCGTATGCCCTTGTTTTACGCAACAAAGGGATCTTTCCTATCAAAAAGCTCTTGAAATTCTGTTTTGCATGCGCCTCAATAAATTCGGTATTGGTGCTGAGCAAATAATAATTTAATGCATGAAATGACGTAAGCCGCTGCCTTGAGTTATCGCCAATGCTGTTGCGGTTGTTCGGGTTGTGCAGGATAAACGTCTGGTTACCGTTAAAGTGTTTGTAATCGGCAAAGGCCATTGATCTTGTATTAAAAAATATTCCGGCATTCACATCAAAGCTGAACTCGCCAAGCAGCTTCAGGTCAATATCTTTTCCTGTTCCCGCTTCCAGCAACTGGTAGTTAAAGTTGAGGTTATCCAAACCGATGCCCTGTTTAAAACTGGCGTAAATATCAGGATAACGGCTTCCCAGGATCCGTTTATATTCAGGATAACTTTCGTAACGCTGGCGGGGCACATACCTGAACCCTACTTTATATTCCATCGTTTGGTGTGTAGCAAAGCCCGGTGCATCGCTTACCGGGTTCAGCGGGTTGTTGGAGGTAAAGGTTCTTTTTTTCTCATCAATAAATGCATAATTGGCATGATTGGTTAAGGCAACCCGGTTATGCCACTGCACATTTACCTGCGAGTACAGTCCATTTACCAGCTCATGGTTTAATGTAGCACCGATCATTTCCTTCTGCAACAGCTTGGCATAGTTCAGCCGGTCTGTTAATGTGTAGGCTGTATTGATAAATGAATTGATGGGCTCTGCATTGTTGTATTGCTGGATAAAGCTCCCTGCCGTGATGTTGACGCTTGTACTGGTTTTGGGATGCAGCGAACGGGCGAATATCAAACCGGCACAGAGGTTCTCATTAATAAACCCATACCGGATGATGGGCACCAGGTAGGTGTATTTGCGCGTGTTTACATTGTATTTGTAAACGCTGAGGCGGTAGTTCAGAAAGGCTCCTTCCACGGTGTTATATCCTATTGAAAGCGGAATAGGGCTCATGTTAAAACTCCTGCGTATGCTATCGTTATACTTGCTGTAGGAATAACCGCCCAAAAACAGTTTGCTGAGCTTAAACTTATTGCGCCTGCGGTCCATGCTGTCTAAATACTCAGGTGTGTGCTGGGCCGTATAAATGCTGTCCGACTTTTTATAATGTTTTTGTTCTTCCTCTGTCAGCACAATGGTTCGTGTACCTCCCCAGTATTGTGTATCCTTTTTATTCGCCCCCTTTTCGATGTTGAACACTTCATAAGAGAAGAATTTTTTACTGAATTCATTGTTCACTTTGTAATTGCTCATGGATGCCACACTCAGGTCGGTTGCTTTAAACCCGAATACCTTAACATGGCTGTAAATTTTTAACTGTAGCGGCATAAACAGATTGCCTTCGCTCACCATTTCCTGCTGCAGGAAAAGGGTATCTACAAATTCGATCTGCGCATCTTTGGTGATAAAGAGGTCGACACCATAGATCTGGTAATCATCGTTGCTGATATAAATATATCCATTAAACAATGGATCGCCCTTACGTTGCGGGATCACTTCTATTTTATAAATATCTTTCCCATCCACGGTAAATGAGCCTTTAAACTTATAGCGGTAGCTGAGGGTAGCTAAAGGGGCAACTGGCGACACAAAAGGCCTTTCGCTGTAGTACGTAAGCTTAACTGTCGGTTCATAAAAATTAATGAACACATCCTCAACACGGTTAAAACTAAAGCCTTGTTTTTGTCCTGCTACCCGCGAAGCGATCATGGTTTCCTTTACCTTATCCGGTTTTTCGAAACTATACTTAGCCACCGATTCTGATAAATAAACCAGGCCCAGCATGGATGAATCTATTTTTTCGCTAGTGGCAAGCTTTAACAACATCGGCATCTTTTTAGGAATCTCGTTCAGCTTTACATGGCTCTTCATGTACACATCAGCCGAAAACCCTTTTACCTTATCAAAGTTCTGTTTACGCATCCTGATGGCGTTGCGCATAATGCCTATCGCAGGGTCTTTACCATCTGCGGTAACCAAAGCTGTTTTTAACAACACGTTATCACTTCGCAGCTTCACCACCAGGTCCCTGGTCCGCGTGTTCATATCCACCTTTATTTTTTGCTTTTCGAACCCGATGCTTTGAACCACGATGTTAATGTTCTCCGCACTTTTCAGCCGCAGGTTGAATTCGCCCTCGCTATTGCTGTTGGTACCCAGGCCGCTGCTTTCAATATAGATGTTGGCGTATTCAACCGGTGCATCATTGGCATCAATCACCTTTCCTTTAAGCGTGATGTAATTTTCCTTCACACCCAGCTGGTTCATAATAAATGCAAGGTTAAACGCATGCTGCTTAAGGCCTGCATACCTTCCCGAAGCGCCTCCGTGGCCGCCTTCCATCGTGGTTTTAAACAAAACAACGTTGGTATCTGTTTTATATTCGCGCAGCTTGCTCACCCATTTTGCAGGTTCCCAATAACCCACCTGCGCATCGTTATAACCGGCTGTTACCAGCATATTGGGATATGCTTTGCGTTCCACGTTATCATAAGGTGAATACGATCGCATGTATTCATAATATTTTTTCTGCTTGGGGTTGCCCCATTCTTCAAACTCAAAAGTGGTAAGCGGAATGCTTTCATCCAGCATGGTGTTCATTACATCCACAAACGGGACCTGGGCCACCACGCACTTAAACAGGTCGGGGCGCATGTTCACCACTGCACCCATCAATAAGCCACCTGCCGAACCGCCCTGTATGGCCAGCTTCTGTGTGTTGGTGTATTTTTGTTTAACCAGGTACTCGGCACAGGCAATAAAGTCAAGAAAGGTGTTTTTCTTGTTCAGCATTTTACCATCCTCGTACCATTGCATGCCAAGGTCGTTGCTGCCGCGGATGTGCGCTGTGGCCAATATAAAGCCCCGGTTCAGGTAGCTGAGGTCGGCACTTGAAAAACCGGGATTGTTGGGCGAGCCATAACTTCCATAGCCGTTCAGCACCAAAGGGTTGTTTCCGTTCAGCACCATTCCTTTTTTATAAACGATCGTTACCGGAACCAACACGCCATCATGCGAAGGTGCGTAAATGCGTCTGGTTTCATAGTTTGCCGGGTTGTATTTTTCATTGATGCTGTCGCGCTCAATAAACGTTGTTGAATGGTCGTATAGATTATACCCGTAAGTTACGGAAGGTTCCACATCATTGGTTACGGAGTAGGTAATGCTTTTCGATGTATGGTAGTCATATTCTTCAAAACCCCAGGCTATACTGTAAATGGCCAGGCCCGGATTGATCGTATCTGTTTTGCCGCTGAACCTGTTTTTGATCATTACACGCTGCTGTGCATTTTCTTTTTCCGACCAGATCATAAAATCTTTAACCAGTTCCACATTCTCCAGCAATACGTTCTTTCGGTATGGGATCACCGTTTCCCACCTGGCAGGATCGCTGTTAACAATGGGTGACTTAACAAACCGGTAGTTGATGGCGTTGTGGTTTGTGGTGATGTAAAACTCCTGCCCTTCGTAATGATCGATGGAATAAAGCAGGTCTGGTTTGCGCTTTACGTATACAAACGGTTTTGCAGCAGCATCGCTTGCGGAGATATAATACATCTCGTTGTTTTTGGTGCGGCTAATGTTAAATGTAATGTATTGTTTCGAAGAGGTCTTTCCCATACCGATCTGGTAGGTGGGATCCTTTTCTTCCAGGATCAGCTCATCGTTCTGGTAATGTGTACACAGCTTATGCCGGTATACCCGGTAAGCACGGTTGGTCTTATCTTCCGGCACGGTGTAATAAAAAAACGTATTGTCTTCGCCCCAAACAAACGAATTGATCTTTGGAATGGTATCAACAGTTAACAGGCTGTCGGTATCAATGTGCTTGATGAACAATTTGGCAATGTGGTTCCCTTTGTCATCAATACCATACGCAAACATGCTCTGATCGGGACTGATGCTTGAAACAGCAAGCGAAAAATACAGGTACTGCTCTCCCACTTTATTCATGTCGAGCACCAATTGTTCGGGAGCAGACAGCGAATCTTTTTTACGGTAAATAGCGGGATACTCCTTGTCTTTTAATGTGCGTGAATAATAATAGTAATTCTTTGTTTTGCGCGGACGTGTATCTTTCGCTTCCACCATTCTTGCACGCATCTCATCATAGATCACTTTCTGCAGGATGGCCGTAGGTTTCATCACCTCATCCGAATAGGCATTGTTGGCATACAGGTAATTCACCACCTCCGAACTGTACTTATCGCGCATCCAGAAATAATCGTCCTTTAAGGTATCGTTATGGATAAGGGTTTGATGCGGGATCTTTTCGGCTTTCGGGGGAACGACTGCCTGCGAAAACGCAGCTGAACATAGCAGCATGAACATGCAGCATAAGAAAATCCTATTCATAGTTGGTTAGTTGTTGCTGGTGTAAAGTAAACGACTGCTGGCTACTTATTCAAGGAAATTCGATGAACAGATAAATTCGTTCGACAAACGGGCATCTCTAAAAACACGTATCAGGCATCCCAGTAATAATAATTGTGCTCATCATCCAATGTAAAGGATGTTTTGTGGTACAGGTTATTCCCAACCAGGTTTGACTTCGCTGTTTCCAGCATCATTCCACAACTCCCGGACTGGATGCATAATGCTTTAGCAGCATTGATAAGTGCCACCGAAATGCCTTGTCCGCGATAATGTTCATCCACGAACAGGTCGTTGAGCAGCCATAGCCTTTTCATGCGGGTAGAAGAAAAGAGCGGGTACAACTGTACAAAGCCCGTTAGCTGTTGTTGTGTGTTTACTGCCACAAAAATTTCCGACCCCTTGTTCTCCATTCTTTCTTTTAAAAATTGCTGTGCGCCTTCGATATCGGTTGGCTTTTTATAAAACACCCGGTATCCATCGAACAGAACGGATAACGCAGCCAGATCTGCAATGTTCGCTTTCCTTGTGGTGATAAGGTCCATCATGACCTGATCGCGTTCAATAAAGGGTAATACTTTTCTTCAAGTACTTTAAAATGCCAGCGCTGGTGGCCGGGAAAGATGAAGCCGATGGCCAGCACACTATACTCTGCCTTCATGCTGCTGCCTGTTTTGCTCAACATTTCGCTGGTAAATGAATTGAACAACTGAATGGTTGACCTCCTTAAGGTGATGGCTTCTTCCACCAGGTCTTCTATTGTCCTTAACCCTGCAGCCGCATTTTTTCCATACAGCTCTTCGTCAAAAGGCATTACCTTTTTTTCACCCCTGGCAAACGATACTGCACGGTAGCTAAACACCCGTTCGGTATCAATTAAATGTTGGATCATATCTTTCACCGTCCATTTACCGGGCGCATACACCTTATCGCCTAAAGCTTTCCATTTTTCGACCGGGGCATTTTCTAATTCAAGCAGGCCGGTTTGCAATGCTTCCGATAATTCAACATCATCGGCCATGTTGATGTAC
>JAZKGM010000336.1:1528-7525 GCA_040385895.1 Bacteroidota bacterium | reverse complement strand
TTATAAGCCCATTACCGGAACAAGTTTATGGAGCAACGCCTCATTTACGCACACTTATGATGCGTTTGCCACGAGCGATTATGTGGACACATCAGGCCGCAGGGTTCACCAGACCGTGAATACAGACGGAAACTGGAGCTTTCACGGGGCCGTATACCATAATGTTCAATTAAAAAAAATGAAAATGGGCCTTCACAATTCACTCAATACCTCGCTGTTCCGGAGCGTTAATTTTGTGAACGGGTTAGCGAATGTAAATAACAGCCAATCGACTACCTATGGACTTGACCTGAGCAAAGATGTAGAAGATAAATACTTTATAAGCGTAGAAGGGAACTGGACCTATAACCGTTCAACAACAAGCATAAGGCCCGATGTGGTGACACAATACTGGCTCCAGGAATACCAGCTTTATATGCAGTATTCTTTGCCTTTTAATATGAATATTGAAGCAGATGTTACCTATAATGTGAGGCAAAAAACCGCTGAATTTAACAATAACCTGAACACCACTATTGTGAACGTGGGCCTTGAGCGCGCTTTTGGAAAGAAAGAAAACCTTGAGATCGGGTTTTACATTCGCGACCTGTTAAATGAGAACATCGGGTTTAGCCGTACAGCGAACAGCAATTTTATTAATGAAAATATACACACCGTACTGCGCAGGTATTTTATGCTGAAGGTAACGTACAGTTTCAACAGCGTTGGCCGCGACAAAAAGGAGGAAGCAAAATGAGGCAACTGATGTTAATTTATATGGTATGTTTTGCCGGTATTGGCTTTGCACAGCAACCATTGCTGAGCGGAAGAATTACGTTTGAAAAGAACTTTAGTGTGATAAAAGCCATGGATGCCGATAAGGATGAAGACGATGAGGACAATACCTGGTACATTGAAATGCGGAAAAAACTGCCTAAATATAAAACGGATATTTTCCAGTTAAACTTCAACGTAAAACAAACGCTTTATACCACCCTGCTCGAAGATGAGAACCCGCTGTTGCGCTGGCATAAAACAATTACAGAGCTTTCGCAAAAAACAGTTTTTGAAAAAGACAGCACATGGGCCAACCGCACGGTGTATGATAAAACGTACCTGGTGGCCGACAGCATCAGTGAACCGGTATGGAAACTTACCGGTGAATACAGGGAAATTGCGGGCTTCAACTGCCGCAGGGCCACCACTATTCTATATGATTCCGTGTATGTGATCGCCTTTTTTACGGATGCCATTCCTTTGCCCGGAGGTCCCGATCTGTTTGCCGGCTTGCCGGGCATGATCTTGGGTGTGGTGATACCAAGAATGCACACCACCATTTTTGCAACCAAAGTGGAAGCAGCGGCATTAACCGATGCCGATTTTATTATTAAATTTCCGCGTAAGCCCAATCTGGTGAACAGGGAGGGTTACCGCAAAGATCTGTCGGGTAATATCGAACGATGGGGCAGCTATGGAAATAAATTTGTGCTGAAAGCATTATTTTAATTGCGCATCTCTGCTTTATTTGCAGGCCTTGAAAGCAATTATCCTGCAACTTAAAACATTTGTTCTGGCCCAGAAGGTATTGTATTGGGCATTGATCTTGTTTTTTTGCGGTGCAGGAACGTTTGTTAATTACGGCTGGGGACTTAAGGCTTATTTAAGATCGCTGCAAGGCCCGCAAGCGTTTGCCTGCTATTTTACCTTGTATGCATTATTTACAGGTGTGGGTTACCTGCTTTATAGTTTAATTAACAAGGACTTCAGTTACTGGAAAAAGCAGGGCTTTCCCGTGCTTCTGTTTTTAAGTGTGACGATATTCGCTTTCCGCTCTTCATTTTATGGACATGCCGCACTCATCGAGCGCATTTCGCCAGCTGAACAGGCATACATCAACCGCCTTGTTTACGGGGATCTTTTCCGCTTAAGTTACCTGGTGATCCCCGTATTCATAGTTTGGTTTGTAGCCGACCGGAAGGTACAGCCCCTGTACGGGGTTTCTGCACAAAACCACAAATGGAAGGTGTATCTGATGTTATTGCTGTGTATGGTCCCGTTAATCGCTTTTGTAAGCACACAAAGCGATTTCCTGGAATATTACCCGCGCTTGAAAAAGCTCACTTCGCAGCATGCACCGTTTTATAAGCTGCTTGTGTATGAATTATGTTATGGCCTTGATTATATTTCTATCGAATTGTTTTTCCGCGGGTTCATGATCATGGCCTTTGCAAAATATGTTGGAATAAACAGCGTGTTACCTACCGCGTGCTTTTACCTTTCCATCCATTTTGGCAAGCCTTTAGGCGAAGCGGTCAGCTCGTTCTTTGGAGGAACGATCCTGGGTGTGATCTCTTATCATACCCGCAGCATTTATGGTGGTGTTATTATCCATATAGGCATTGCCTGGTTAATGGAAGCAGGGGGCCTGATCGGGAACTGGGTAAAGTCAAACCCATAACTTCTTAATGTTTATCGGCTGAATTAAACTTTTTTCAGTACCGCTTGTCTACATAGAAACAACATTGTTATGAAAGCGCTTATTTTCTCAGCTGCATTTTTGGGATCATTATTTTCTTCAAAGGCCCAAACCATTTCACCTGCCGATTCAACAGGTCTTCCGGGAGATCATTTCAGCCTGGAAGGAGCGCTTGAACTATTTAAAATCTCGCAATCGCCCGAAGAATTTGAAAAGATGCTGAACGCGGAAGACAATAAGGTGAATAACCTTGACCTGAATGGTGACGGGGAGACCGATTATATTAAAGTAATTGATAAGCAGGAAGGCAATGCGCACGCCTTTATTTTACAGGCCGTGGTTTCGGAAACCGAAAACCAGGATGTAGCCGTGATCGAACTCGAAAAAAAATCGGATGACAAAGCTGTGTTGCAGATCGTGGGCGATGAAGATGTATACGGGCAGCAAACCATTGTTGAACCCACTCAAAAAGTTGCCGTGAATGCAGGCACAAGCACCAAAACGGTTATTGTTAATGTGCAGCCATGGCCTGTGGTCCGTTATGTATATACACCGTCTTATGCGGTATGGGTTTCGCCCTGGCGCTGGCGTACCTACCCGGCTTGGTACAGGCCCTGGAGGCCGGTTCATTACCATGTTTTCTATGGTTACCGCTCACCTTACCGTTATCACTATACCGTGGCGCGCAGGCATCGGGTTATTGTTGCACACCGGGCTTATGTTCCGGTAAGGACCACTTCTGTTACTGTGCGCACACGTAACCAGGCCACAATGACCACCTATCGCACCAATCGGACCACACGGAATGTGGCTGTACCGCGCAGCCGTTCAAATGTACAAAACGCAGCACCACGTTCCAGGGCAACAGGTAACAACCATTCTCATGCAGCACCCCGTAAAGCGGCTCCTCCTCAAAAAGCAAGGCCACGTAATTAATGATGTGATGCGTATTACACGGGCACTTTAAGTATGGTGCAGCTAGGAAGCAGCCATGAAATATTTTGGTGACACCTTGCGTTAATTCAGTTTATGGAAATCAAATACATCTATGCCACGGAAGCCGATATACAAACATTGGTTGATCAACGCGTAATATTTTCAGACGAATTGGTGGGTAAGCAGGATGCGCTGAAAGAGCTTGAGTTCAGAAAATTATCGCATGACTATTTTAAAGAAGAGCTGAATAAGAATTACCTGTGCTGGTATGCGGAGATTGACGGTAAAGTGGCTGCCATTGCAGGCCTTGTTATCAGGAGGAATCCCGGTAATATGAAAAATCCTTCCGGTTACTGGGGCTATTTAATGAATGTGTACACCGCACCGGAGCACCGCAAAAAAGGCCTGTCGCTGGCCATATTGGATAAGCTCATAGCAAGTGGGAGAGAAAGAGGGATTACCGCATTCGAGCTGCACGCTACAAAAGACGGAGAGCCTGTGTATATTAAGAACGGTTTCCAGTTGCACAATGAGCCCACATACCGCAAACATTTTTAGTTACAAAGATCCCCTGGCTTTTACGTGCTGTACATTTCCAGCTGAAGCCTGGTTTCCTCCAGGTCAAGCTCACGTTCTATTTTCCTTAAGATCTCTTCGCTTGCTTTACCATAGCGGTGCATCTCCTGCAATGTTTTTCTTTCAACGGCAATCAGGTCTATCTGCAGCTTCGAAAATTCATTAAAGATGCTTCCTTTCAATGTTTGTCCCTTACCGAAATAATTAGACGGAAGATCTGTTTTTTGAAGCCGGTTGTGTTTCACTTCATATTTGCTTTTTATGTTGTGCAGCAGTTCATCAGGCACCAGCGACAGGTTTTCTTCTATATGTGTCAGTGTCCCCGAAACGATCAGGGTTCTTACTTCATATTCTTCTGCTGCTATAGAATGCGGAAGCATTTTTAACATCCTGATCACCCATGGCAAAGTAGACCCCAGCACAACCAAAGTAGATAAGATCACACAAAAAGAAAGGTAGATAACGAGGTTGCGATGAGGGAAAGGTGTGTTGTCGGGCAATGTGAGCGGTATGGCCAGTGCTGCCGCCATTGATACCACGCCACGCATGCCCGCCCATCCGAAAATAACCATGTTGCGGGAATCAAAAGCTTCATTTTTACGGATGCGGCTGCTTAAAAAACGTGGCAACAAAGCTGCGGGAACGATCCATATAAAACGCACCAGGATCACAACAAGGCTGATCACGACCCCGTATACAACAAGCCAGTAGGTGGGATAACCATTGATGCCCTGCATCACACTCCTGAGCTGTAGACCAATAAGGATAAAAATAAGGCTGTTGAGCACATAAATAACCACTTCCCAAACAGAATAAGCCATGATGCGGCTTTGATGACTAAGCATTTCACCCGAGCGGAATGACAGGTACAATCCCGTAGTAACAACGGCCAGCACACCCGAAAAATGAAAATGCTCGGCCAGGAGGTATGATGCAAATGGCGTAAGGAAAGTAAGGGTGACCTCTATAACAGGATCGCATACAAATTTTTTGTGTACTAAAAAAAGCAGGTAGCCTATGGCAAACCCGATGGCTATGCCTGCTATGGCCACCACCACAAAATTGAGCCCTGCCTCCCAGAACACAAAGTTGCCGGCTGCGACAGCAGCAAGCGCATATTTATAAGCGATCAGTCCACTCGCATCATTCACCAGGCTTTCTCCTTCTAAAATAGTGATGATCCTGGGTTGTAATCCCAGTCCTTTGGTAACCGCAGTGGCCGCCAGGGCATCGGGTGGCGATACAATGGCTCCTATGAGAAACGCCAGTGGCCAGCTCAGGTCGGGTATCAGGAAATAGGCCGCCAGGGCAACCAGCGAGGTAGTAAAAAGTACAAGCCCTATAGCCGCTAATGTAATGGGACGAATAGAAGCTTTAAAGTCGTGCCAGCTCGTGTTCCACGCAGCCCCGTATAGCAAAGGCGGTAAGAATATGATAAATACGATAGCCGGGTCTAAGGTAATCACAGGAAGTCCGGGAACCAGGCTGATCACCACACCCGAAAGCACCAGTACAATAGGAAACGGAAATTTATACTTGTTGCTTAATATGCCTATAAAAGAGATCCCGAACAATAGCATTACAATGAGGCTGATATTTTCCATGCAGTAAAATTAGGTGTTCAATATATAGAATTGCATACTTGGAAGCACAACGTTTGCTATATGTGGTTATAATCACAGGTTATATTGTAGAATGCTGTTCATGCGATCAGCTAAAAGCAACTCTTTAATCTATGGGTGAATATTTAAAACATGATGTTTGTAATTGTGCTAAACGATGCTGCATGTGAACTTACATTTTCGTAAAATTGAATACCTGTATGATGCAGGTCTTATTAAATAAATTGCATTTATGATCCTCAATACAAGAATGCCGGAATCGCTAAAACGCCATTACAATGTAGCATTAAATGAATATAGCAGAAGCTGCCATAATGAAAACCTGCAGGATGCATGGAGACACCTTGAAAGGGCCCACGTGATCGGACAATCGTACCCGTACCAGCATACGTACGTGCATTGGAAAAT
>JAZKGM010000336.1:0-1518 GCA_040385895.1 Bacteroidota bacterium | reverse complement strand
GCAGCAAGGAGATCATCGGCCAAATTCCACGCCTGCTTGTTGGAGGGGTTAAATCTTTTGTCGGGAAGATCCCGGTTGGCAATACAGGCGGGTCTGGCATCCCGCCTTTAAGATCGCTTCCCATTGAAAAAGATATCCTGGAAATGTTCAAGCAGGCCGGGGTGTTTATTGATCAATCTTCCGGGACGGATATTTAATTTGCTTTTCCCTTCTTTAATCCTGATTTCAGTTGACGATACCTGTATGAAACATTTATTTAGTCTTTAATGCCCGGCATAGGCTTTCTATTGTGAAAAAAATAGTTGCCCAGGCCGATGGTTGTATATGGGCAGAATCAATAGAAACGCAAGGCACAAAAATTACCTTTACGATAAAGAAAATGGAATAAGCCGACCTGCTCAAAAGGTTGGCTGAAACGCATTGCTTTATCACTAAAAATGCCCGTTACTTTTGGTAACGGGCATTTTTGTTTAAGTTATTTGCCAGGATCTATTTCTTATCTTCACAATGGTCGCTGCCACCTGTGGTACAGCAAGCTTTGCCTTCCTTGTGCGCAGTTACGCATTTATCACCGCAGTGGTGTTCGCACTCTTCTGCTGTTTTGCAGCCTTTATCACAATTCTCCGCATTGGCGCCCATTCCTTTGTGTGCTTTTAACATACCCAGGCAAGCCTCTTTTTGTTCAGGCGTGCATTGCATGCTATCGCAATATGCAGCACATTGCTCTTCGGTTAAGCTCATGCAATGGTCCATGTCACATTTTCCCATATCCATTTTAGCCATGCCCGGAGAACAGCATTCTGTTTTTGCACCGTGTTGCATCATGGTATCACATTCCTGTCCGCCTGTTACAGCGATGTACGGAGCAATAACCAGGGAAACAATAGACATTAATTTGATCAGGATATTCATTGAAGGACCTGAAGTATCTTTAAACGGATCACCAACCGTATCTCCTGTTACAGATGCTTTATGCGGCTCTGATTTTTTATAGAACATTTCACCATTGATGAGTACTCCTTTTTCAAACGATTTTTTTGCATTATCCCATGCACCGCCTGCATTGCTCTGGAAAATACCCATCAATACACCGCTTACGGTAACACCGGCAAGTAAGCCTCCCAACATTTCAGCAGAACTTGCGTGGTCAAACATTCCTTTAAAGCCAAATCCAACAATGAGTGGTGTTAACAAGGCAATTGCTCCCGGCAGCATCATCTCACGAATGGATGCTTTGGTAGAAATAGCCACGCATTTTTCATACTCAGGCTTTGCTTTGTATTCCATAATGCCCGGGATTTCGCGGAACTGGCGCCTTACTTCCTGTACCATGTCCATCGCAGCCTTACCCACCGCCTGGATACATAATGCCGAGAACACGAACGGGATCATTCCACCAACAAATAGCGCTGCCAGGACAGGGGCTTTGTAAATATCAATGGCCGAAATTCCGGCCACACCAACAAATGCTGCAAATAATGCCAATGATGTTAATGCTGCAGAAGCAATGGCAAACCC
>JAZKGM010000335.1:0-8217 GCA_040385895.1 Bacteroidota bacterium | reverse complement strand
TCTCATTTTGCAGATCAATTGCCATGACCACACTTCTATGTGTGCTATTTTTGAAAGGAAAAAGGCTGCGTAATCCGAAAAGATGGGCTTCATCTTTTGCAATGATTTCACTGAATACCAAGTCCTCTTTAAATCCAAAGAGTTGGAGTTCGTTTGACTGAATATTACACCTGATAACCTGGCGTGTAAAGAAGACGTACAGGTAGTTTTTGTAGAATAAAATATTAACCGCATTTCTATTTGTAAAAATGCTTCCAGACTTTCGATTTAAGGATACAGCCTGCTTTAAACAATAGCCATTGTCTCCTGCTTTGCATTTATAGAATACGATAGAGTCATTTATCAATAGCTTTCTTTTATCTACAATGTAAAATTCAGACCCAAATTTATGGATTAATAAACTTGACCCATCATACGAAGAAGAGAGTTCCTGCGCAAGTTTTATATGCAACAAACTGGCCTGCTGCGCATTGAGATAAAAATTGGATATCACCAAATATAACAAGAAGATAAGCAGTTTGCTTATCTTCTTGTATGAGCTGGGTTTAAAAACGATCATCATTCACCTGAAGATACTTCTGCAAACCATTTATAAACCTCTATTGTTTGTTCTCCCAGCGCATTAACGTTCCAATCTACCTTGTAAGTGCCAGATTCAGTGCCATTGTAAATGGTAGTGGTATGAGAGCCACCTGTACTTCCCCCAGAAATTGCAAGTGATGCATAATTCATAAGGAAAGTACCTGCATTGGCATCAAGCACAGGAGGATCATTTGGTGCCTGGACAACAAGCGAAGCCGGGCATGACTCAAATCCAGGACCGTTACAGTCAATATCAACATAACGAATAACGATCGGGACTAATACACCTCCCACCGGAATAAGTGCTCCCCCCCATACCCGATTTTCACTTACCGAGTTATAACCATGGGGGCCTCCACCTACTGCATCCCTGGTTAAAATTTTTACATAAAAAGCTTTACTTTCACTAAAAGCGAAGAAGCTTAAAACAATACCTAGAATAATACTTTTGTGTTTCATAATTAACGTTTTATTTTTTAATAGCACCTGTTCTTTATAGTTTCTGCATGCTGTGCGACAGGCTATAACACAACAGGCAGAGATTTCACATGTGAGTACGGGATGCAAGTTCTGAGATGTCAGAGGTAAAAAAAGTTCAACTTTATAAGTGGACCGATATAGGGCATAAGTGGGCTGAGAAATTGATTATCCGGGAGGATATCAATTATAAAAAACAGGATAGGATCGCTGAACGAAATAAAAAAGCCGAAACTTTCGTTTCGGCTTCGTGGGAGCAACAGGGTTCGAACCTGTGACCCTCTGCTTGTAAGGCAGATGCTCTGAACCAGCTGAGCTATGCTCCCGTTAAACGTTTATGTGTATTTTACAATACCTTTTTCGTTTTAGGGTGTGCAAAGATATGCCTGATGTTTATAATTACAAATCCACGATAAATTTTTTTTCAAAATATTTGCAATACGCTGAACATCATTGGCGTTTTAAACGAACAGAATGAAGGTTTTCTTAAAATATGCGGCATGGACCCTGGTGATCATCGTACTTTTAATTGGCGGTGCCTTTGCCTACCTGCTCTCGAACAAAGACCAGATCAGGGAATATGCGCTGAACGGGATCAATGAACAATTAACAGTGAAGCTGAATGTGGATGAGATCGACCTCACCCTGTTCAGCCAGTTTCCCAAAGTAAGCCTTGACCTGCAACGGGTGAGCATTTCGGACCGGCTCCGGCCCAAACAACACCTGCTCAGGGCCGAGCATGTTTATATCGGGTTCAACCTGTATGACATTATCCGGAAAAACTACACCATCAAACTGATCACCATTGACAAGGGAAACATCGATCTTTACACCAATAAAAAAGGCATCAGCAATTATTCCATCTTTAAGGAACAGGAAAATCCGGGTAAAAACGAAACATTCCTGCTGAGCTTAAATGAAGTAAAGATGAACGGTGTTGAGGTCGATTACGTGGATGAACGTTACCAGCAATACCATTCTGCTTTGTTTAAAATGGTTTCTTTGTATGGTGATTTTAACGAAAAAGGAGAAAATATAGGGCTGAAAGGCGACCTGCTTGCCCACCAGCTAAAAAGCGATGACATCATCCTGGCCAGGAACAAACCGCTCAAGCTTGATGTGGTATTTAAAACAGACCACCGGGCAGGTACTTACACATTTGAACGCGGGTATGTCGACATCGACCGGCTTAAGCTTTCGCTTACCGGGAAGATCATCAACAAACCAAAGTCTGTTTACTTCGACCTGGAAACAAGTGCCCGCAACCTTGATATTCCTTCATTGCTCAGCATATTACCCGTGCAAAGCCTGCCACAGGATCTGAAAGGTGACGGAGATCTTTTCCTTTCGGGGACAATTAAAGGAGAAGCCAGCGATAAGCTGGCCCCGGCTATTCATTTTAATTTTGGTGTAACAAACGGAACGTTGCAAAAAGGAAACGGGCTGGCCCTGAAACAGATCAACTTTAAAGGAGAGTTCAGCAACGGGGCAGGCCACAACAAACAAAGCAGCCTGGTGAGCTTAACGGACCTGAGCTTTATGCTGAAAGATGCACAAATCACCGGCAAATTCATGGTAACCAACTTTGCCGACCCCTTATTGACCACATCTTTAAAAGGGAAGATCAATGCAGACGACCTGATCAATTTTATGCAGAACGAAACGCTGAAAAGTGCAGAAGGAATGATTGATTTTGATATTGATTTCAGCGGCAAAACAAGCAACCTGAATCAGAGCAGCTGGCTGAGCAATAAATCGTCAGGACGGGTTGTGCTCGAACTGACCAACATTACCTTTAAACAAAATGACAAATCGATCAAAAGGCTTTCTGCACAATTATCGCTTGAAAATAAAAACGCGCTCATCGAAAACTTTGAAGCAGAGTTTGCCGAATCGGATATAAAGATCAGCGGAACGTTGAATAATATCATTCCTTATTTGTTGCTGGCCGATCAGCCCCTGGAAGCAAACATCAAATACCAATCGAACAATATCGACCTGAATAATTTTGTGATGCCCCTGAGTCCAACCAACATGGATGAGAATAAAAAAGGTTTTGCATTGCCTGAGAACATTGTTATTGACGCTGAAGTTAAAGCCACACAACTGGTTTATAACCTGTTTAAGGCAAAAAATGTATCTGCTGCTGTGCGTTGGAAAGGCAAAAAGATCACGGTTGAAAACCTGGTTGCACAAACCATGAACGGGCAGCTGAAGCTTGACGGGGAAATTGAAAATGCACGCGATGGAAGATTCATGGCCAGTGTTACATCAACATTGAACAACATTGATATTAATGCCTTGTTTAAAGCATGCAATGATTTTGGCCAGCAGGAGATCACCAATAAACACATACAGGGCAAGCTAAGCGGAACCATCGACCTGGTAAGCGTTTGGAGCAATAATTTAGATTGCGACCTGGGCAAGCTTTATGCTTTGTGTAATGTAGACATTAAAAATGGAGAACTAAACGGCTACAAGCCATTGGAAGCTTTGGGCAAATATGTGGACGTAAAAGAATTGCAGAACCTGAAATTTGCCGACCTGAAAAACACCATTGAGATCAGGAATAAAACGATCTACATCCCTGCTTTTGATGTAAAGAACAATGCTTTGAACATGACGCTTTCTGGTACGCATACACTCGATAATTTTATCGACTATAAAGTAAAAATAAAACTCAGCGAGCTATTGAAGAACAGGCGCAAGGCCACTGTTAATGAATTTAACGAAGAAGAAACAGCCGATGGCGGTATGAACCTTTACCTGACCATGAAAGGCCCGATCGACAACTTTAAAATAGCTTACGATAAAAAAGAAGTGAAGCAGCAATTGAAGCAGGACCTGAAAAAGGAGAAACAAAGCATCAAAGAGATCCTTAAGAAAGAGTTTACGGGTGACGAAGAGAAGAAAAAAGACATTAAGGAAAAAAAGAATGATAATGACGAGCTGGAGTTTGAACCGGAGTAGTTGTTAATGTAGCGATGCGGTAATTGGTTAATGGGGTTATTAACCGGCATCACGAAGTGCACAAAAAATTTGCTGTTCTAATAGCTATTGTTGGTTAGCTTTACGTTGTGTTCTTTGTGGTTACTCCAGTCAGTCGTGATCTTAACCAATAAAACCCCCTAACTCAGATACTTTGCTACTATAGGCATTCTTCTTCCCGGGCCGAAGGCTTTGGCCGAAACACGCAATACCGGTGGTGCCTGCATGCGTTTCCATTCGTTGGTGTTCACCATTTTCAGGATGCGTTTCACCAATGCTTCATCAAAGCCAGATGCAATGATCTCTTTCGGGCTTTTGCGCTTTTCAATATACCGTTCGAGCACCGCATCCAGCACCGCATAATCGGGTAATGAATCACTGTCTTTCTGGTCGGGCCTTAATTCGGCCGAAGGTGGTTTTGTGATGGTATGAACGGGAATGACCTCCTGTTCCCTGTTAATATATGCAGCAAGCTGGAACACTTCTGTTTTATAAAGGTCACCGATCACCGAAAGCCCGCCACACATATCTCCGTATAAAGTTCCATACCCCACCGCCATTTCGCTTTTATTCGATGTGTTTAAAAGGATATAGCCAAACTTATTGCTCATCGCCATTAAAATCACCCCACGCACACGCGCCTGCATGTTCTCTTCAGCAATGCCAAACGGCAATCCTTCAAACTGCGGCTGAACCGAATGGTATATCGAATTGTACGCTTCCTTAATACTAATGATGTCGTACTGCACATCAAGATTTTTTGCCAGGGCAACGGCATCATCAATGCTATGCCGGCTCGAGAACTCAGAAGGCAAAAGAACGGCCCTTACATTTTCATTTCCAAGCGCTTCAACAGCCAGTGCTAAAACAACAGCAGAATCAATTCCTCCGCTCAGGCCAAGAATGGCCTTACTGAATCCCTGCTTGATAAAATACTCACGAACACCAAGGACCAATGCGTTATGAATACGCTCCATCACCCCTGTTTGCCTGGCAGTGGTGGGTTTATGGGCTTTTATATCTTTATGATCGGGGTTAAGCGTGTAGCTTCTTCTTTCTTCCCGGAAAAAGGCAAACGTATCGATGACTTCGGCATTGGCATCAAGCACCATGCTGCCCCCGTCAAAAATTAACTGTGTTTGCGCACCAATATGATTTACATAGAACAACGGGATGTTGTATTTCATCACGTTATCTTTCATTACTTGGGTGCGGGTCTCGGCCTGGTGTTTGTTAAAAGGCGATGCGGCAATATTGATCATCACATGCGGTTGCTGCTTAGCCAGTTCATTCATGGGGTTAAGCACATACATCGGGTTTTCGTTGATGTTCCACAAATCTTCACAGATCGTTAATGCAATGCGGCAACCTTTGTATTCAACAATATTAAACGTGCTGTTCGGTTCAAAATACCGGTACTCATCAAAAATGTCATAGTTAGGGAGCAGGGTTTTATGGCGCACATCCTTTATTTTTCCATCGGCCAGGAAGAAGGCAGCATTAAACAGGTCCTTTCCTTCCACAACAGGGTTAACCGCAGGCGCACCCACAATGGCTGCAATACCCACGCAATGTTGCGCGATCTCCTCTACAGCCCGGCTGCATTGATCGATAAAATCGGCAAACTCTAAAAAATCGCGTGGCGGATAGCCGCAAACGCACAGTTCAGAAAATACGATCAGGTCAATGCCTTCTTCTTTGGCTGCATTGATATTCGAAATTATTTTTTGTGCATTGTACTCAAAATTACCCGTGTGGTAATCGAGTTGTGCAATAGAAATTCTCAATGCTCCCATTGTTTAAAATAAAACCCCGATATGCAGCCCCGCCATATGCATGGATGCTTTCCAGGCATCTTCTTTTGCAAAGTCGCTGAACGAATTTTCATACCTGATGCCGGCCACCAATAAAGTGCTCCCGAAAACATTGTATTGTATCCCGGCTCCCACTAATAAGGCGGTGCGAAAAAACCGGACCTCATCGTTCAGCTGTTTACCGGAAGCATTATCAGTTACCACATAAGCATCTGCAGGGTCGGGATCGTTTACATTTACATTGTTCAATTCAAAGCCTGGTGAAGCCGTTATATTCGCTTTCGACTTAAATAAAAAGCCGAAATTCATTCCAAATTCTGCATAATACCTGAAATAACCCAGCTCGTTGGTACGCATCTTTAACATCACCGGTACAGCTATGTATTGAAGCTTATAGGTATAATCCGGGTTATTGTAGGTAACCTGGTTTTTATCCAGCCTGGCGTTTTGCGGGTTAATGTTTCCGGTCATGCTGGTAATTCCAAGTTCGGTTGCAATGGCATAGTTCTCCGTAAAGTACTTATCGATCATCAGCCCGTAAGAAACATTTAAACGTGCGCCCGATGAAGTGATCCCTTTGCTCTCTTCACTTATCCAGGTGAGTTGCGGGGAGCATTTCAACCCTACTTGATTTGTGCCTGCACACTATTTGCAAGGGCAACAATAATTGCCAGCGCGGTAAATAACTTCTTCATTATAATTGTAGCATGTTTACTAAATCCGCTGGCAATATAACTATATGGCTGCTATTGTGCACAGCCTTTATTTTGGGCGCATGCAACGGCTGCAATACCTCATCGTACGAGCATCCCCGCAAACCTATACAGGCACCGGCTTACCCGGTAAAGCTCGAGCGTTTTGAAAAAGAGCTGTTTGAAATTGACACCACGCATTTAGAAGCGGGTTTGCAAAAAATGCAGGCCAAATACGGCTTATTCTATACTTCTTATGCCAATGACATTATGCGCATGCCGCTTGATGCGAACGACCCCTTATTTATCGGCCCGATGAGCATGTTATTGCGGATAGACCGTTTGCACGAGCTGCAGCAAATTGTTGACAGCAATTTTAATGATGTGAGCGACATTGAAAATGAGCTGAGTACGGCAATGGGTATTTATCACCAGGAGTTTCCGAAAGCTGCCGTGCCACGTTTTGTAACCTTCATCAGCGAATTTGGTAATGGCAATGTTATTTATGATTCCATGATCTGCATCGGGCTTGACTTTTTTATGAACAAACGTTTTGCCGATTTTTACCGGGCACTGAGCATTCCTGAATTCAGGGTGAATAAAATGCAGCGCAATTATATTGCTCCCAACTCCATCCGTGCGCTTGCTTTTGGCCAATACGATTACCAGACATCGAAAGATAAACGTTTCCTTGCCCAGATGATCATTGAAGGGAAAAAGTGCTATTTTGTTAAAGCATTATTGCCCCAGGTGGAAGATACCGTAGTAATGGGCTATTCAAAGAGCCAGATGGAGTGGTGCCGGAAGAACGAGCTGGACATCTGGACCCATTTTATCGACAAGAACATGTTATACGAAGCCAATCCCGGTAAATTTATGCGCTATTTAAACGATGGCCCGTTTACAGTTGCCGAAGATGTTCCTGCAGAGTCTTCCCCCGCCATAGGCACCTGGATCGGCTTACAGATCGTTAACCATTACATGAAAGAGAATCCGGGCGTTACGCTTAAACAAATGATGGATGAAACCGATTTTGAAAAAATACTCAAGCTGAGCAAGTACAGGCCTAAATAGCTGGTTGTTAGCAAACTGAAGTTAACAATATTAACCACAGCTGCTTTTCTTATTGCATTTTTTTATTATTATTGACCGATGAACAAAATAACCTTAACCATCGCATTATTGTTCGGGATGATCAGTAATGCCTTTTCGCAGGAAATTGATTCGATTCAATTTAAAATAGATTCCCTTGAAAATACTTTTAAATACCAGACCGGAACCATTCAGTTAGGCGATGGCATTGGCAGCATTGAAGTACCCAAAGGCTTTAAATACCTGGATGCCACCCAATCGGAATATGTGCTTACCGAACTTTGGGGCAATCCCAAAGGTTCTACATTAGGCATGTTGTTTCCTGAAAACAGTGGGGTGATGACCACAGGCTCGTTCGTTTTCGATATTCAATACGATGAACTGGGTTATGTGAAAGATGATGATGCAAACGATATCAATTATGATGACCTCCTGAAAGATATGCAGAAAGAAATGGAGGAAGGAAATGAAAGATAAGATGGAAGAAAAAGAATCGGAGTAGAAGAGAAAATAATGCTGTGTGAATGAGAGCCCAGTCTGACAGAGAGAAAAAAAGGAAGAAAGAAAGAAAG
>JAZKGM010000334.1:0-3569 GCA_040385895.1 Bacteroidota bacterium | reverse complement strand
TCGAGGAAATGAATGAAATATGCAGTCGCATTTAGCCATCAAAGCACAGGCTGTACTTCATCGTGTAAACTTATAAAAGTGTTGTCAGATCGCTTGACCCGATAGGGCGTTTCACAGTAAACCCTTCCCCGTATTTGGTGTTGATCAATCTTCCAAATTGCCTTGCCCGAGCATCCAGGAAATCCCAAAAGTTCTCTGAAGAGATCGGTGTTTCCGGTTCATCCGAATTAATGCTGAAAAACTGCGAAGAAAAAGCAGCTATGCTTTTCATCTTTGTACCATAATAAGGGGTGATGTCAAAGATCACATCAGGTTTGGTGTAATAATCCTGGATGTAATGATAAACAGCTTTTGGCCGCCAGGCTTCCTGTTCAACGGAATGATGTGATGTTTCTATTTTCCTCAGCCCGCTTAAAAAACAGGCATCATGCACCAGGTCGGCTCCGCGTCCATGGTCAATATGCCTGTCGAATTCACTGTTTGCCAGTACAATTTCAGGTTGATACTTGCGGATCATTTCGATGACCTTTATTAAATGTGCTTCGTCTTTTACAAAGAAGCCGTCACGCATCTTTAAATTTTCGCGGGCATGAAGACCAAGTATTTTACTTGATTCAGCCGCTTCTTTGTCCCGGAGGTCGGCACTGCCGCGTGTTCCCAGTTCGCCACGGGTTAGGTCAACAATGCCCACCTTTTTGCCTAAGGCAATATGCGCCAGCAGGGTTCCGCTTGCGGCAAGTTCAACATCATCAGGGTGTGCGGCAAATGCCAGGATATCTAATTTCATGCTGCGAAGATATTTAAGAATATGGTTTTTGCGATCCGCGGGTATCCGATCGCATCATGTGTTGTTAAATGTAGGCGTTACCCCACTTCAATTGTTATTGTTTCTGTAAGCGGATGGGCCGTACAGGTTAACATTCTTCCGTTGGCCATTTCCCTGTCGGTTAAAACCTGGTTGTAATGCAAATGCACTTCGCCACTTATTAGTTGAGCCGTGCAGGTGCTGCACATACCGTTTTTACAACTGTAAGGCAGTTTTATTTTATGCTTTAAAGCAGCCTGTAAAATGGTTTGATCTTTCGATACCTGTATATCGTGCCACACGCCATTAAACTTAATATGTACCAATGCATCCACGTAATCAGGAGCTTCTGCATCTCCAATTAAGCTGCCGTCTTCATCTTCTTCATCCTCGGGCAATGCAAAGGTTTCCTTATACAAGCGGTCCTGGTTAAAACCCATTGTTATCAGGGTTATAAAGATCATTTCCATGTAGAAGAACGGCCCGCAGGCGTAAAATGAGACATCATCTTTATCAAGCAGGTGTTTTTTTACCTGTTCTTCCAGCAAGCTTCTGTTTAGCCTTGCAAAAAGCAGGTTTTGGTTGTTGCTGAACAGCCAAATAATAGTAAGCCGCCCTGTAAATGTTTCTTCCAGTTTCTTCAGCTCGGTATAAAAAATGGTACTTTGCGGGCTGCGGTTGCTGTATAATAGAACAACCCTGGCCTGGCTGCCGTATAGTGCTTGTTTCATTAAGCCCAGTACGGGACTGATCCCGCTTCCTGCGGCCATGAAAAAGAGCTGTCCGGGAACCTGGTCAGCAAGCACAAACTTCCCGTTTGGCGGCATTGATTCAACGTGATCACCTGTTTTCAAGCGCTCGTGGATATACCTGGAAGCTTCGCCATTCTCCACCAGTTTTATGGTAACAAACGGGTTAGGGTCAATGGGGTAATAACTGCTTAATGAATAAGGCCTGCGGATTTCGTTCCCATTGATATCAAGGATCAGGGTAATGTATTGTCCTGCCCTGAACAGGTAATTATCGGGAGTTTTAAAATAAATGCACAGGGTATCTTCAGTAACATTGATCAGTTTTTGTATCTGCAATTTTATATTGCTCATGTAGGTGAATGCTATTTACCGATAGGTTAATGCAAGTATAGTTTTATTGACTTAAATAATTATCGTTTTAGCCGATGGTTTGCGTACAGGTGCCTACTAGCTCACCCATGCAAAGCTTATCCCTGTAATTTTGCCCCCATAATTTACATCAGTATGAAATGGAAAAATTACCTGTATATCCTTCCCCTGCTTATACTGTCAGCGTGCAGTAAGTTCGAGTTCGATCCCAATCAGTCGGTCGACCTTAAAAGCTCCGACCGTTTAAATTTTGCCAATATCGATAAGATCACCCATGCATCGGGTAATGAAGAATTAACTTTTATTGTAACAGGCGACACCCATCTTGACTATGAGAATACGAAGAGGATGGTGAAGCTGGTCAATAACGATAAGCGCGTTGATTTTGTGATCCACGTTGGCGACCTGACCGATCATGGCCTGCTTAAAGAATATGAATGGAAAACGGCTATTCTCCAGCAGTTAAATGTTCCTTATCTTGTAGCCATAGGCAACCACGACATTGTGTCCAGGGGTGAAGATGTGTATAAGCACATGTACGGACCAACCAATTTTTCGGTGGTGATCGATAGTGTGAAGTTCATCTTTTATAATAACAATGGCCGCGAATACGATTTTAAAGGAAATGTACCGGACCTAAGCTGGCTCGAAAAAGAGCTTACCAAAGAAAAGCATTTTACCCGGGCTGTCCTGGTAAGCCATGTTCCATACTGGGATAAGGATTACGACCTTGGAATAAAGCCGGGATACCTTAAAGTGATCAACAAAGCCCATGAATCGGTGGAAATATTAGCAGCATTTAACGGGCATTTGCATGAACCAACAGTCCACGAATCGCCAGAAACACCTGTAAGGCATATTCTTCCTGGAGCTGTCAACCGGAAAACCTATTTAAAAGTCACCATCACCAAAGCAGAACTCACCTATGAAAATATTTACTTTTAGCCTATTTACGCTGCTGTTTGCATGGAATGTTTCAGCACAGCGTAAAACGATCATTACCATGCAATATGCAGGAAGCATTGGTTACATGAGCATGGGTGGCGGCATCACCTCTAAAACACAAAAGATACACCACGAGCTGTTGTATGGGTTCGTACCCAAAGCCTATGGCGGTCCGCTCGATAAGATCACGTATAAATTTACGTACCTCCCGGTAAAATGGAAGATCAGTAAAAAGGTGACATGGATGCCATTGAACCCTGCTGCATTCGCATCTTACAACATCGGCAAAGATTATTCATTGCAGCCTTCGTATAAAAAATACGATGAAGATTATTACTGGTGGTCTCCTGCGCTCCGGCTTCATTTTGGCGTTAATACATCGGTTGAGCTCACAAACGATAACTGCAAAAACAAAGCAATACTTTATGTGGAGGCCAATACGAACGACCGGTATGTAACCACCTGGTGGGACAATACTTCTGCTTTAAACCTGTCAGATATATTTTTCCTGGGAGCCGGAATGAAGGTATTGCTGGAATAACTAACTAATATCAGCTTTTCTGCTAAGCCAACTCATAAACAGGAATACTGGAATTGTTGTTCATTTGCAGGGAAACAAAATCAGATTTCTATATGGAAATGGTCATCATATACCCGGTGTTTGTTGGCATGGCAGTGGCAACTGCCGAGCTTGCACG
>JAZKGM010000333.1:0-4601 GCA_040385895.1 Bacteroidota bacterium | reverse complement strand
TTCGCATACGGATTGCAGGGCCGATACAAACCACAATAACGACCTTTCACAAAGACGTGCTGATTCTGCAGTAGGATACATGGTAAGACATGGCATCGACTCCTTAAGGATGACGGCACATGGTTATGGAGAAAGCCGCCTGGTGAATGATTGCGCCTGCGAAGGAAGTTATGTGAAACGTCAATGTACAGAAGAGGAGCATGCCTTGAACAGGCGTACAACCGTTCGTGTATTAGGCAATGATTACAAACCAAAACCGAAAGAGGAGCCGAAACCGGTAACACCTCCGGGCAAAGGAACACCAGGCAAGCCGGGAACAAGACCAGGCACAACCCCGCCACCACGAAAGTGATAAACGAATAAAATTTAAAAGCCGCTCCGTAGTTCACGGGCCGGCTTTTTTAGTAAAGAACAGATCTCTGCAAGCAGAACGAAGCGATCTCGTTTACGGTTTACTGAATTAACCGCAAAGGGCACAAAGAGGACACAAAGTGCACAGCGAGGTAGATTTGAATGAAGAGAACCTTCCCGTCATAAAGCCATGCGATAGCTATAGGGACGAACAATCGTTTTCTGTAAACATACAAGTAAGCTCATGGTAGGAGAGGTTGATCATTAAAAGAATTTGCACATCTTCACATTACTGCATCTTCACATCCGATAGCTATCTGATCACATCACCTCATCAAACAATAATTAAACCTTTATGTGTATCGCTTTTCAATAAGTTGTTCCAGGTCTTTCACCAGCGGGTTCTCGTTGTTCCAGTTGTATTGGTGCTTTAATTCGCTGAAATACCTTAATGCTTCATGAGATCCTGTTGCCGAGTTCAGGCGTTCAATGGCTTTGGCATACTCCACGGTATTTTCATTAAACAGGTTGTTTACAAAAGCGATCTTCTTGTTCAGGTTGATGGCTTGCTTTAAACTCATCTGTTCGCGCGCTATTTTCTCATGCACATCGGGCGTGCGCATATTTGCCGTTAGCTTATCCAGCAAGGATAAAGTGGCTTCTGTTATCTGTGGTTTTGCAGGGTCCGCTGCCAGTTCAGGTTGTTTGTGTTCTTCGGTGTTCACCACCGGTTTTTGTGCTTCTTCCTTTGCTTCCTGTTCCCGCATCAGTTTTTCCAGGTCTTCCAGCGTTGGCTCAGGAATAACCGGTTCTGGTTCAGCAATGGGTTCAGGTTCGGCAACCACAGGTGGTTCTTCCTTTACCGGCTCAACATGCGCAGGTTCCTCAACCATCTCAGGCTGTGGAATTGCTGTTTCTTTCGGTTGTTCCGCTTGTGGCTCGGGCGTTACAGCAACGGGTTCCTCTATTGCGCTGAAAAGGCTTGTTGCTGCTTTTTCTTCCACCGCTGGCTTACCTGTTACAACAGGAATAAGCTCTGCCGGCTCAGGAATATTAGTGAACTGGCTTTGTACCTTTAACAACGAGTGATAAATATATAATAATTGTTGCTGAAGAAGGGCCACATCCAGGTCGTTAAACTGTTGTTTGTTTTTGCTGATCAACTGGTACGTTTCATATAAATTAGAAATATCCGCGCTCAGTTTATGTTGTGCTTCTTTTAAACTCATTTTATTTTTAAACTCACACAAAGGTAAAAAAGAAACCAATCGAAAAAATAAACTATTTTTAGCGGCTATAAATATGTTTTTAGAACCGAGACTTAAACATAACGACAGGAAAAAGGGCTGGATCGAAGTGATCTGCGGCTCGATGTTTTCAGGAAAAACGGAGGAGCTGATCCGAAGGATCAACCGCGCGCGCATCGCTAACCTTAAAGTGGAAATTTATAAGCCCGCTATCGATACCCGCTATCATGATACCGAGGTGGTATCGCACAACAGCAATTCGATGGGATCTGTGCCGGTACCTTCCTCGCTTAATATTTTACTGATGAGCCAGGATGCGGATGTAGTGGGGATCGATGAAGCGCAGTTTTTTGACCCGGAGATCGCTTATGTATGCGAAACATTGGCCCAACGCGGGGTGCGTGTTATCGTGGCCGGGCTCGATATGGATTACCTGGGCAAACCTTTCGGACCTATGCCGGGCCTGATGGCCATAGCCGAATACTTAACCAAAGTAAATGCGATCTGCATGGTATGCGGTGACCTGGCTACCCACTCTTTCCGCAAAACACATGACAACAACAACCAGGTAATGCTTGGCGAACAGGATACCTACGAAGCCCGTTGCCGTTCGTGTTTTAATGAAGGAATGAACCGATAGAAGTAGATAAGATGTGAAAATGTGGGGATGTGGAAATGCGGTAATTTAGCTCCGCTGAGCTTATGTTTGATGATGGGCTGGGTTGCTGGCATACTAATGGGAAACTATGGTTTGTTTAGGTAGAACCACAACGGACGCAAAGAAAGCACAAAGGGCACAACGAGTTTGATGATAATACAAAGTTTGCTTATTGCCTGTTTTTCCCTTTGCCTGCTGCCTAACTCCCCCATTCAAAATTCAACATTTCCCCCACTCCGCACTTCTAACTTCCCACTTCTATTTATCCTTCAACCTTTCCTTGATGTCAAGCCTGTGCCTGCGTGCGGTATCTATGGCAATGTCATACCCTGCATCTGCATGCCGGATCACGCCCATGGCCGGGTCGTTATGAAGCACACGTTTCAGCCTGCGTGCAGCATCTGCTGTGCCATCGGCTAATATGACCATACCGGCATGGATCGAATAACCCATTCCAACACCACCGCCATGGTGAACAGAAACCCAGCTTGCACCACCCGCAGTATTGATGAGTGCATTTAATATCGGCCAGTCGGCTACGGCATCGCTGCCATCTTTCATGGCTTCTGTTTCGCGGTTTGGCGAAGCAACTGAACCGGTGTCCAGGTGATCGCGGCCGATCACGATCGGGCCTTTTACTTTTCCGGTACGTACCAGTTCATTAAAAGCCAGTGCCGCTTTTTCGCGGTCGCCCTGGCCTATCCAGCAAATGCGTGCAGGCAATCCCTGGAATGCAATACGCTCCTGTGCCATGTCGAGCCAGCGGTGTAACGAAGCATTTTCAGGGAACAGGTCTTTCATCACCTGGTCGGTTACATGAATGTCATTCGGATCGCCACTTAAAGCCACCCAACGGAAAGGACCTTTTCCTTCGCAAAACAAGGGACGTATGTAAGCCGGAACAAAGCCCGGGAAGTCGAATGCGTTCATCACCCCGCGCTGGTCTTTGGCCTGGCCGCGCAGGTTGTTCCCATAATCAAACGTTACTGCACCCCGCTTTTGCAGTTCGAGCATCAGTTTCACATGATGGGCTATGGTATCCAATGCTTTTTCAACATATTTATCAGGCTCCGTTTTTCGCATGCGGTCGGCCACCTCTTCGGCAATGCCTTCGGGGTAATAGCCGTTCAACGGATCGTGGGCCGATGTCTGGTCGGTTAACAGGTCGGGCGTGATATTGCGTTCGATCATTCTTTCCAGCAGGTCGATCACGTTACAAACCACACCGATCGACAATCGTTTGCCTTCAGCTTTGGCTTGTAAAGCCATGTCAATGGCTTCATCAATATCGCGGCTCATTACATCCAGGTAACGTGTTTCCAGGCGCTTGCGGATGCGCCATTCCACCATTTCCGCAGCGAGGCAAACCCCATCGCACATGGTAACGGCCAGTGGTTGTGCACCGCCCATTCCGCCCAGCCCGGCTGTAACGGTCAAAGTGCCTTTTAAGCTTCCGCCAAAATGCTGGCGGCCGGCTTCGGCAAAGGTTTCATACGTACCCTGCACAATTCCCTGCGAGCCAATGTAGATCCAGCTTCCTGCTGTCATCTGCCCGTACATCATCAGGCCTTTTTTATCCAGCTCATGAAAGGTTTCCCAGTTGGCCCATTTCGGCACCAGCATGCTGTTTGAAATGATGACCCGCGGGGCATCTTTATGGGTTGGTAAAATGCCAACCGGCTTACCGCTTTGTATCAATAACGTTTCATCTTCTTCCAGGTCCTGCAATGCTTTCACAATAAGGTCGAAGCTTTCCCAGTTGCGGGCCGCTTTACCGATCCCGCCATATACCACAAGGTCTTCCGGCTTTTCAGCTACATCAGGATCAAGGTTATTATAAAGCATGCGCAATGCAGCTTCCTGTACCCAGCCTTTGCAGCTTAATGTATTGCCGGTGGCAGCGTGTAGTTCTTTTCTGTTAGTCATTGTTCAACGAAATTTGAGCGAAAGTAAATGTTAAATTTCTGCTTTCCATATCCATTATCATTCAAATATGGTTTCGATTAAAACGGTTGGGGCGCGGTTTGACTTAAAAGGAGTTGAATCCGGTTAAAATCTTCTTATCTTCGAAACTTCTTTTTGAAAGCGTTCCACCCACATATCGCATTGGTTTTGTTGCTGCTGTTCAGCATCACCTTTATGCCGTTCAATTTCCTGCATCACCATGCGGAAGATGAACATGGCATGGCCATGCACAGGCATGAAAAGAAGGAGGCCCATCATTGCGAGCTGGACGATCATTTTTGCCAGCCAGACGGGTTAAGCGATTGCCGGCACGAACAACACATTGCCAAAACGATCGCCAAATGTTTCGGGTGTGAATTTCATTTCATCAAACACTTTAC
>JAZKGM010000332.1:0-3401 GCA_040385895.1 Bacteroidota bacterium | reverse complement strand
ATTTGCCGAATCCCATAAGATCAGCCTTTCACGCCTCACTGAGTTTATCTATTCGCAGCTATCTGCAAAAAACTATTTATCCATTGATGAGCTTCCCATCAGCGATTGGGTTAGTATGGTATCTGAAGGCGAAGCTGAATATAAACCCGAAAAACGCACCCGTAAATCGTTAAAAGCAGCATATAATAAATCGCACAAATGATCCGCATATTTGTTGATGCAAATATATTGGTGGCGCTTGTGAATAAAGAGTTTCCTGTGTACAACTATGCCTCGCGTTTAGTTAGTTTACCTGCGTCAGCCTTTAAATTATATACTTCACCAATTTGCCTGGCCATTGCTTTTTACTTTGCCGAAAAAAAAAGCGGGAGTAAAGCCGCCAAACAAAAAATGCAGATCTTATGCAATTATATAGACATTGCCGAGGCCGATAAACAAGCTGTCCAGAACGCATTAGCCAATAAGCGCATTTCTGATTTTGAAGATGGGCTTGAGTATTATGCAGCCCTTAACAGCAAATGCAAGTTTATTATAACAGAAGATAAAACCGATTTCAACTTCAGTGACATTGAGGTGCATGATTCAAGGCAATTTCTGGAGCTTTACTTTGACAGGATCGTTAAATCACGAAACAGCAACTAGCCGATCTCAATACGCCTGCTATCGTTATTGGTTTTTTGAATAACAATAGCGAGCACCTCATCATCACGCAGCAATTCCCTGATGTTTTCAGGCCATTCGATCAGGCATATATTTTGGCTATAGAAATAGTCTTCATAGCCTATGTCATAAACTTCTTCAATGTTTTTTATCCGGTAAAAATCAAAATGATAAATGACCTGCCCCGAGGTGGTCTTGTATTCATTAACCAGCGAATAGGTGGGGCTGGATATTTCATCAGCAACATTAAGTTGCCTGCACACTTCCTTGATCAAGGTTGTTTTGCCTGCACCCATCTCACCATAAAAGGCCCATAGCTTAATATTGGCGGCACGCTTTATGATCACATCTGCCGCATGTGGCAGGTCGCTAATGCCAATATTTTCAATCACCTTCATATTAGAACTTACACTGGTAGGTGTAGTGTACCTTGGTGGTCTTAGCACCAAGTGCCTGGAATAAGGAATGCATTTTGGGGTTAAAATCACCGATCCATGAAAGTTCTGAAGCTTGCAGGTGTTTATACTTCATGATCGCTTCATAAAGCTTCATGATCATTCCGGTTTCAAGTCCAAGGTTCTGGTATTTAGGTATCACCCCAAAAACAATTCCACGTGCACGGTCAACCCGGCCAAATTTACGATACCACAAAAATTTAAGCTTGGCCCAAAGGTTCATTTTTCCTTTAAGGTGTTTGAAGATCTGGTTTACATCGATCGTATTGATATAGAAACCTGCAGGTTCATTGTTTGCATAGGCAAACCAGATCAGGTCTTCTTTTAAAATAGGACGCAGCGATTTAAGCGTGGTCATCACCCTTTCCATGGTCATTGGTACAAAATCAGGACGGCTGGCCCATGCCTGGTTATAAATGCTTACAAAATCAGCAGCAAATTTATCGATGTGGTTATCGCGGTAATGTTCAAAGCTGTAAACCGGGTTATTCAACACACGTGAAGCAAGCTTATTAAAACGTTCAAAGTTAAAATCCTGTAAAGTGATTTCGGAGGTCGACTGTTCAAATAATTTTTCAAATCCATAACCCTCAAAAAAGTTTTGGTAATATGGAGGATTATAATTTTCGAGGTAGGAAGGGTTTTTAAAACCCTGCACCATCAATCCCCAGAAACGGTCTTTTTCTCCAAAATTTACCGGTCCATCCATGGCTGTAATGTTTTTGCTCTTGAGCCATTTTTTGCAGGTATCAAAAAGCAGGTAGGCCGCTTCTTTATTATTGATGCATTCAAAAAATCCCATGCCCCCGGTTCTCTGCCCGGTTTTGTCAACGCTTTTCCCGTTATAAAATGCAGCCACACGGCCGATCAGTTTACCCCTCTTATTTAACAACAGCCAGCGCTTGGCTTCACCATTTTTAAAAAAGGGGTTTTCCTTTTCATCAAAAACCTCCTGCACATCCTGGTCTAAGGGACTTATCCAATGTTGGTCATTTTTATAAAGCTTATGCTGAACTTTAATGAACTCTTTTGCCTGTTTTACTGTTGTAACTTCTGTAATTCTCATTAACAATTGCTTAGGCTGTTAAGGGTATTTGGTTTTAAATACTTCCTTAAAATGCTTACTTTGCGCATCAAAAATATAAAAATATCAACGCTATGCTTCAGATAGGAGATAAATTGCCGGAATTTAACCTCATGGGTTATGATAACCAAATGCATTCAAATTATGAATATGCCGATAAATATGCATTGGCAGTGGTTTTTACCAGTAACAGTTCCCCCATTTCGCAGGCATACAGTAATCGACTAATTAAACTGTTCGAACGTTATGAGGATGACAACCTTGGCATAATTGGCATCAACTCCAACGATGAAACCCAGGCCGTGCAGGATTCGCTCGAAAAAATGACAGCGGCAGCATATCGTTTTAAAATGGATACCCTCCATTTTATGTACCTTAAAGATTCAGACCAGGACGTGGCCAAACAATTTGGGGCTACAAAAAACCCGGAAGTGTTTTTATTTAATTCAAAACGCGAACTTGTTTACAAAGGAGCGATTGATGACACCTGGGAAAGCGAAAGTGGTGTAACTGGCGCATATCTTGAAGATGCCATTGAAGAAACACTGGACGGTATGGAAATAGATTTTCCGGAAATTCCGAGCAATGGCACAGATATTTTGTGGAAGAAATAATCCTCATCAGCCCTCATGAACAATAAAACGGTTGTGATAACCGGGGCTTCTTCAGGAATCGGGGAGGCTACAGCTTATGCGTTTGCTGCCAAAGGGGCCAACCTGGCGCTTGCAGCCCGCTCGGTGGATAAGCTGAACGAAGTTAAACAAAGGTGTGAACAGCTGGGTGCAAAAGTGCTCGTGGTAAAATGTGATGTAAGCCTTGAGGAACATTGCCGCAACCTGGTGAATGAAACCGTTAAGGCATTTTATGGCATTGATGTGCTGATCAATAATGCAGGGATCAGCATGCGGGCCATGTTTAATGATTGTGATATGACCGTGATCAGGCAGGTAATGGACATCAATTTCTGGGGCTCGGTTTATTGCACGAAATATGCCTTACCATATTTATTAAAGAGTAAAGGCTCGGTTGTCGCAGTCTCTTCTTTGGCCGGAATAGCGGGACTTCCGGGCCGTACGGGCTATTCGGCATCAAAATTTGCACTGGCCGGTTTTATGCAAAGCCTGCGCATCGAAAATTTGAAGAATGACCTGCACGTTGGTATCGTTTACCCGGGTTACACGGCATCGAACATCCGTAATACT
>JAZKGM010000331.1:0-2610 GCA_040385895.1 Bacteroidota bacterium | reverse complement strand
ACTCACCGTGCTCATCGGCATTGCTGCCGCCCTGGTCGCTTGGGGTAGAGATCAGCAGCATGCCACCGCTTTTCATGCTTTGGTTAAAATGACGGAATACATCCACATCTTCCAGGATATGTTCCATTACATCAACGCAAAGAACGAGGTCGTACTTGTTTGTGGCATGAGGTTTTGTTAAGTCGCCAACCGAAAAATGAACGTTGGTCAAACCGCACTCTTTAAAAAAGCGGTTGCAATCTTCTATTTGCTCTTCTTTTACATCAACCGCATCTATTGATGCATTTTTATTCTGGCTGGCTATGTAAAAGCTGTATTGCCCAAAACCCGAACCGGCATCAAGCATGGTAAAGGCCTGCCTGAATTTTGGCCAGGCTTTCAATTCCCGGTGTATATGCCACGAACGCAGCAACAACAGGTCTAATAATTTATAAAAAAACTTACGTAAAAAAGGCGATTTATTAAATACTGTTCCCAGGTCTTTCTTAATCGGATCGTATTCCATTTACTGCGTGTATTGATAATTATTGGGGCAATATAAGGCATCAAACCTAAATAAGAAAAAGATTTGCAAGGCTGTATACAACGTGTTGCAGCTTGAATTGTTTTTTATACTTTTGATGCGTGGGCTACATCAAACAATTTCGCAGCTGGATAAGGCGATATCCTTTCGTACACAAGTTTTTAAAATTTGGCTTTGTAGGCTGTGCAAGCACTGTGGCAAGTTTATTGGTTGTTTGGCTTTCTTCGCTGCAATACCCGCAGTACAACCTGATCTCAAAAGCCATCGGGTATATCATGGGCTTTTTTGTGGGATTCACACTTAATAAATTGTGGACTTATGTGGAACAGGCCAATGATGGGGAAAAGTACCTGTTCAAATACGTGATCGTTTATGGGCTGACGTTTTTTGTGTACCTGGGGTTTAATTACCTGTGCGATCACTACATCCATCCCGAAATATACATTGCGCCTGTGTTTGCTGCAATAGGGCTTTACTCTTTGGCTGAATGGCTTCTTTCAAATGCAACATTTGTAAGCGCTGTGCTTGCCATCGGGGTTAACGTTTGCCTGAACTTCCTGGGCACAAACTACCTGGTTTTTAAAGTTCCCGAACCCGAAGAGTTGTTCGAAGACTAATCCTTGCCCTTCAGTTTTTTCTTTTGTGCCGCGCTCATTGTATTGATGCGCTTGTAATAGCCTGTTTTACTTTGCTTCACCCAGATGGTGAGCTTCTGACCGGCCATTAAACGATCGCCTTTAAGCTTGTTCCAGCTTTTAATTTCAAAGGGGGTAACATCAAACCAGTCGGATACATTAGCGATGATATCGCCCTTTTTAACGGTGTAGGAAACACGTTGTTTATCAAATTTAGGTTTGATTGCTGCTACCGGTTCCTGTGTTTGTTTACCCTCTCCCGCTGGTATTGCTGTTGTTGTTTTCGAAGTATCTGCAGGGTTTTTCTGAACCACCACGGGAGCAAAATCGCCAGGGTTCGGCAGGGGCTTATAAACCGTATCGTTCAACAGGCTGAACATTTTTCCTTTTGCTTTTGGAAGCCGGATCAGGTATCCTTCCACATTATAAGGAATTACATCTTTTTTAAAAACCGGGTTCAGCTTTCTCATTTGTTCAACAGGCACCTGTATGGTGTTTTCTATTTGCTGGAACGAAAGCCACTTATTGACAAGAACACTATCTGTTTCGGCAAATAATGCTGGCGGAGCAGGTTTTATACCATGTTCTTTGTAAAAATTACAGATATAGGCTGCTGCAACAAATTTGGGATATGCTTCACGTGTCCCTTCCGGAATGTATGGATAAAGCTCGTAGAAATTCATGCTGTTACCTGCCATGCGAATGGCCTTATTCAGCATAACCGGTGAACTTACGTAGGCTGCTATCGCAAGCGGCCATTGGCGGTATATAGAGAAAAGGTCTTTAAAATGTGTGGAAGCCACCAATGAAGATTTTGCAGGGTCCCTTCGCTCGTCAATGTACGAATTCACCTTTAGCTTGTACATTTTCGAGATGTTATACTGCATCATCCACATGCCCGTTGCACCGGCAGCATTCTGCAATTGCGGATCAAGCTCCGATAACGCGAATGCCAGGTATTTTAGATCAATGGGAACATTTTTCGAACGGAGGCTTTTCTCGATCATCGGGAAATAAACCTTGCTCAGGCTGATGATCTCCCGGGTTTTTTCGGGGTTTGAAAGATAGGCATCAATATGCTTTTTTACTTCAGGGCTGTAGGTCATATCGACCTGCGACTTCAGCGTTGCAAGCCTTTGGATGTACAGTTGTTCGTTGGCATTTTGTGCGGTTGAAACAATGTTGCACAACAACATGATCAATACACAAAAAACAGGTGCGGTTCTTTTCAAATCGTGTGCTTCTTTTATTAGTTCAGTGTTGATGCCAGCTGCATCATTTCTTTTTCGCTAAAGTGTTTGCCCATTAGCTGAACGCCAATAGGCATGCCATTGGTATGCGCCCCTGCAGGAAATGAGATCGCAGGATTGCCTGATATGTTGGCATGAACCGTAAATACATCGGCTAAGTACATGGCAATGGGATTGTCGGTTTTTTCGCCAAATTTAAATG
>JAZKGM010000330.1:0-3451 GCA_040385895.1 Bacteroidota bacterium | reverse complement strand
CTTTGCGCCCATCACTGCAATTTCTGCAGTTGGCCAGGCAAAGTTCATGTCACAACCAATGTGCTTGCTGTTCATTACATCATAAGCCCCGCCATATGCTTTGCGGGTAATGACAGTAACACGCGGCACTGTTGCTTCGCAAAATGCGTACAACAGCTTAGCCCCGTTTGTAATGATCGCATTCCATTCCTGGTCGGTGCCCGGTAAAAAACCCGGAACATCTTCAAACACCAATAAAGGAATATTGAACGAATCGCAGAAGCGTACAAAACGCGCTCCTTTTTGCGAAGCATGAATATCGAGGCAGCCGGCAAGCTGCGAAGGCTGGTTGCCCACAATGCCGATGCTTCTTCCTGCCAAACGTGCAAAGCCTACAACAATATTTTCTGCATAGTTCTTATGCACTTCGTAAAACGAACCTTCATCAGCAATATTTTCGATCACCTCGCGCATGTCGTAAGGTTGATTGGCATTTTCGGGAATGATGTTGCTTAATGCCGGGCGCATTTCATCAGCTGCTTCATAAGGCAGGTGCGGAGTGCGTTCTTCACAGTTTTCGGGAATATAACTGATCAGCTTTTTCAGCTGGTTGATGCAATCAATTTCGTTGGCTGCCGTAAAATGGGCCACCCCGCTTTTTGACGAATGCACACTTGCCCCGCCCAGCTCTTCTGATGTGACCTCTTCGTGCGTCACCGTTTTCACCACGTTGGGTCCGGTAACAAACATGTAGGAGGTATTTTCCACCATCATGATAAAATCGGTAATGGCCGGGCTGTATACTGCACCGCCCGCACATGGGCCCATAATGGCAGAGATTTGCGGGATCACCCCGCTGGCCATGGTATTGCGGTAAAAAATATCGGCATACCCGCCCAGCGAAACCACCCCTTCCTGGATACGTGCACCGCCCGAATCATTCAACCCGATAATGGGTGCACCGGCTTTCATGGCCATGTCCATCAGCTTGCAGATCTTTTCTGCATGGGTTTCGCTTAATGACCCGCCAAATACCGTAAAATCCTGTGAAAATACATACACCAGCCTTCCGTTGATCGTTCCGTACCCTGTTACAACCCCATCGCCAGGAAACTGCTGTTTCTCCATCCCGAAGTCCTTGCTGCGGTGGGTCACAAAAGCGCCTATTTCTTCAAAGCTTCCTTCGTCCATCAAAAAATGAATGCGCTCGCGGGCCGTTAGCTTTCCTTTTTTATGCTGGGATGCTATGCGTGCTTCACCTCCGCCTTCCAGGACTTTTTCGCGCATTTCGGTTAATAACTCTCTTTTATTGATCCCTGAATCAAGGGTTGATGCATTGCTCATTGTTCTTACTTATTTATCTGGTTGAACGTAACGCAATATTAACATAAAATGGATAGTATCTTACAAGAAAAGACAGCCCGTATCACCTGTTTTTTTTTCTGTATTCCGACACATTGCTGATTTTGAAACAGGGCTTGTATTCTCTATCATTGCAGGATGAAAGTACTGGTTACAGGAAGCAATGGGTTGCTCGGACAAAAACTAACTGATTATTACAAAAACAGGGAGGGCATTCAGCTGATCGCCACGGCACGCGGGGCCGACCGCTATTCCGATCAAACGGGCTATACCTACCATAGCCTCGACATTACCAACAGGCAACAGGTAGAAACCGCCATTACCATTCACAAGCCGGATGTGGTGATCAATACCGCTGCCATGACCAATGTGGATGCCTGCGAAAGCGACCACGAAGGCTGCGATGCATTAAACGTTGAAGCGGTGAAACTCCTGGTTGATGCCTGCAATAAGAACAAAGCGCATTTCATTCACCTGTCGACCGATTTTATTTTTGACGGAACCCATGGACCAGTAACTGAAAGCGAACAACCTAACCCGTTGAGCTACTACGGTCATAGTAAATTAAAGGCTGAAAAAGCAGTTATGGATTCATGCGAAAGCTGGGCCATACTAAGAACCGTACTGGTGTATGGTGTGGTGAACGACATGAGCAGAAGCAATATTGTGCTTTGGGCAAAAAGCAACTTAGAGCAGGGCAAAACCATTAATGTGGTGAGCGACCAGTTTCGTACACCAACCCTGGCCGAAGACCTTGCACAAGGATGCGTATTAGCTGCCGAACAAAAGGCACAGGGTGTATATAATATCAGCGGGCGCGATTTTATGAGTGTGTTCGACCTCGTGTACCGGGTGGCTGCTTTTTTTAAACTGGATAAAAACCTGCTCAACATCAGCACCAGTGAAGGGATCAAACAGCCCGCAAAACGCCCGCCTATTACCGGCTTTTATGTAACCAAAGCCATGGATGAACTGGGCTATAAACCACTGAGCTTTGAACAGGGACTTGCCATAGTAGAAAAACAACTGGCTGCTTCTGCTAAACCCAACCATAATTAGTGCATCTTTGCAGCCTATATTTTAAGCAATGAACTTAGGAGAAAATTTTTGGGTGTGGATGGCCACTGAGACCTTTTTTGGGATTTTTGTAGCGGTTTTGCTATATTACTTCTTCGTTAGAAGAGCCCAAAAAGAACGCAATGAAAGGGATAAAAAGAGCTAGCCACTTTTTAAAACAATATTTTGTTTTTAGCCGCACAGAACGCAAGGGCATTTATGCCTTACTGCTTTTAATTGCATTGTCGCTGGCCATACCCAGGTTATGGGTTATTGCATTTCCTCCCGGCCCTTTGCAGTTTTCCAGTATTGCCCTTCCCGAAGAAGACAAAAGTGATTTTCATGACCGACCGATCACTGACGAAACAAATCCGGCATCTTCCCGTTTATTCGCTTTTGACCCGAACACGGCCGATTCAGCAACACTCACCTCTTTGGGCTTCCCGGCCAGAACAGCACGCAGCATTATTAATTACCGGAATAAAGGAGGCCGTTTCCGAAAAGCAGAAGACCTTTACCGCATTTATAATGCAGATAGCGCCCTTATTTCGCGTATCATTCCTTATGCACAAATTGAAGCGCAGGAACATATTTCGCAACAATATGACAACAAACAATACCCGGTTAGTGAACACAAGGCCTTTGCACCTGTTGAGGTCAACACGGCTGATTCTGTTGCCTTGGTTAAGTTGTATGGAATAGGTCCCAAAATGGCGGCAAAGATCATTGACCACCGCATACGTTCGGGTGGCTTTTTTACCGTTGACCAGCTCACTGAAATTTACGGGATCGATGAAGGGTTGCTTGACGAACTTAAGGGGAAGATCTATGCCGATGCTTCTTTGGTGCGGTACATCAATATCAACACGGTCACTTTCGAAGGGTTGAAACAACATCCTTACCTGCGTTATAAAACAGCCAACGCCATCATTAATTACCGCAACCAGCATGGGCCTTTTAAAGCAGTGGAAGACCTTAAGAAGATCGTGATATTACCTGATAGCACATACCAGAAGTTGTTGCCGTATATCAGGTTAGAGGGTGATCAGTAGCC
>JAZKGM010000329.1:0-3662 GCA_040385895.1 Bacteroidota bacterium | reverse complement strand
CATGTTTACTGCCGACATCCACCGATTGATCCGCTCAATGTTTGAAGCATCTGTTTTTATATTGGAAGCCGATTGGAGGTGACTGGAAAACCCCTCTGCCGAATCCTGCTTGTTTTTAGAAAGGGCATAAAGGATCTGGTCCTGGAACACCACGAACAGAACAATGCCTGTAATTAAAATGGCAAACTGGGTGCGTAGTTTTATTTTGAGCAGCAGGGGAACGATCATTACAATGGCGATAACAATGCTAAGCCATGCAGCCCGGGTGTAGGAGAAGAAGATGCCCGTGAGAAAGATAAGCAACACGCCAATAACCACCAGCACGAACAGCCAGTTTAACCGTAACTTAAGTCCATAAACCAGGTAAGTGACCAGTAACGGGACAAAAAAGGCCAGCGCGGCAGAATATACCCCGTGTGCGATGTAAAAAGGCATGCTGATGTGGTAAGAAGTTTCCTGTGTGAAGCCCACCTGGCCATGTGAATAAATGGTGTATAGCGCTACAAAGGTTAACGATAACATGTACAGCCATAAAAAACGGCCGATGTTTTTATAATTACGGAACAACATAATGCCCAGGAAATAAAAACAAACCAGGAACCAGGTGCGCGAAACCGCATATTTAAAAGAAACCAACGGCATTTCGCTGGTGATCGCGGTAACATAATGCCATAATAAATTAATGAAGATCCAGATGGTCACCGGGTGACGGAAAACCTTATAATCGTAGTTGCCATCGATAATGAACCGGAATACGGACAACAACATAATAAGCATCATCAAAGGCTCATCGGGCAGGCTGATACCAAGACCCAGGCCTATGTCATCAAACTGTATGGATAAAGGAATGAGGAAGTTTAAGGCCAGAAGCACCGCATCGAGCTTAAATAAAACGAGGTAAACAAAAATAAGCACAAGCGGAAGCAGGTGTATACTGAAATCTTCGGTGTAAATGCCATATGTGCCGAGTATAATAAATACAGCACCAATTGCATAAAACCATTTTAGCTTACCTGCTTCGGTCAAAATAATTTTGATTAAAGCTGTTGCCTGATGTTACGGAAACGCTCGATGATAATGATCACAACAATGCCCATGATAAAAGCTGCAAAGCCTGCTATAAGCATAGCTAATCCACGCAGCGGGTAGGCTTTATCCTCGTTTACTGTTGCCAGCTCAACCACAAAAATATTACTCATTTTGCCATCGAGGTCTATTTTTGCCTGGTGGTATTTCTTACGCAGGTCGGTTAATTGTTCGGCCTCAAAACGGATCTGCTCATCAAGCGAAACAAAATCGCCAACATGTTGCCCAAGGTTTTTTCGTTCACTATCCGTAAAAGCACTGCTGGCACCTTTACCGATCAATTCGGCAAGACCGCGTGATTGCTCTTCCACATTATATATTCCGGCATCGCCCAGCTTACGGGTGGCTTCTGTTAATGAATCAATAATAGCCACCTTAGACAGGTACTCACTTTCAATAATATCATAAGCCTGCTGGGCCACTATTTTCTGGCTTTGTCTTTTCAGCGAGTCTGTGTTATACATCACCGCATTAGCAAGGTCTGCAGCCAATTGAGGGCTTTCGTCATGCACCACCACTTCCACACTATTGTAGGAAGTACGGCTTATCGTAAAATTTTTTTCGAATTTCTTATTCAGCTTCGAATATTTTTTGGGATCGCTTTCGTCAATATCATAATGCGCCATCAGGTTAAAATCTTTGGCTATTTTTGTGCGCAATAAATTAGATTGGGCAAGTTGAAGATATTGCTCCACGTATTCCTCATCGCCATAAGCCAATGCATCCTGTGCCCTTTCCTTAATGGTGTAGAACAATGCAAACGAAATGGAGTTAACCGTACCCGGGTAAAACACCGCCTTCGATTTATATTTGGGCTTGATGATAAAAGGAAGTGTGATGATAAAAGTTAATACGGCTGCCGAAATGGTGATGATGGCCAGATGCCTTTTCCATTTAATAACAAACCGGATCACATCTATAAAGTTAAAATTGTAAGAACCCTGTTCTTTTTGCATGCGTTCGAATTTGGGCAAAAATATAAAAATTTACCTGTGAACAAACTACATTAAGCGGTATGCTTACCTAATTGCGTTAATTGACGGATATTAATAAGCCTGGTTGCGAATAAGAGAACAATGACATAAACCACGCTTAACCCTGCCGATACAGGCAGCGGAACAGCCCATAACCTGCAAACGGTAACCAATGCCACGACAGATAAAAGGATAAAAGAGAAAGCCGCTACAAATGTGGTGTTAAGCCGGATCGCATGCCGTTTAACTGCAAAAAAAGCATTGCTTAATGCAATGAACCCATGTGTACAAACGGCCGTTATTGCTGCCCCTTTTGCACCCATTTTTGGAATGAGCACCAGGTTTAAAACCAGGTTAATGGCAATGGCAATGGCTGCCAGATAATTAAGTATTTTAAGATTTGCCCCGGCAGTGAGCAGCGTACCAAAAATATACATCACACACATGGCCACAAAGCTCAGCATCACGAACGGAAACACCTGTGCAGATGCCAAAGGGTTATTTTTGCTCAGCATACCAATGATCTCAAACGCGTAATTCCAGGAAAGTGCGGCAATGGTTACAGCGGGAATTAACAATAACACCATGCATATTTTGATCAATGCGGTCAGGTCTTCCCCCTTCTTGATCATGTTGGCAAAAAGCGGCAAAAGCATAGTGGCCACTAAAACAGCCATCATGTTGGCTGCTTCGAACAAACGGTTGGCCACTGCATAGATCCCGTTCTGAAGATCACCATCAGGCAATATTTTTTTGATAAGCAGGTAATCGGTACGCGTATACACCGTCATGAGCAAAGCCAGTAAAGCATATGGCCATGCCTGCCTGATGATGCTGAACATCATTACTTTATTGAACGTTAACGAAGTGAAATTCAAATGCTTTTTCAACACAAAAAAAGAAATGCAAAGCGAGGCAAGATACCCGGCCGATTGTGCCATAATAAAATGTTCGACACGGAAATTCCCTTTCAACACAAAAAACAAAAGCAAGGCAAAAATGATCATCATCCCCCTGTCGGTCACCGATAAGAAAGAGTCGGTTCTGAACAACTGCAAACCGCTGATGTTTGCCCTGAAGAACAGGATAAAAAAAGCCATCACCTGGTTTATCCCAAGGCAGAACAACAACAATAAACCAAAGCCTTTGTATCCGTATAACAACCCGAAACCCAGCGTTGCAATAAGGTAAGCGCCAGAAAACAACAGCTTAAGCGGCAGCAGTGCAGCAAACTTTTTATCAAGCATATGCTTATGCCTGGCAATAAAAGTACTGGTGTAATTATTGATCCCGAAATCGAGCAGCATGCTGAACAGCAGCGACAGGGTGAACAAATTAATATACGCGCCATACGCTTCGTTGCCTACCGTATTTTGCACGGTGCGATCAATGCCCAGTATCCAGAATGGCTTTATCAGCAGGTTAACCGCCAGTAAAAGCAACACATTTGATAAAAATTTTTTAGGCATTGGGTTGAGCCTGGTAATTAATATTGTTTATTTGTGTACAATAATACTATACCTGTAACATATCCTCATTTTTATTTATGCTGATTGCCGTTAACACCCGCTTTTTATTACACAACAAACTGGAGGGTATTGG
>JAZKGM010000328.1:0-1518 GCA_040385895.1 Bacteroidota bacterium | reverse complement strand
AGGCACCGGTTATTATGTAGCAGCTGATAAAGAGATGCCTGGCTTTAAAAATTTATGGGGCGGGGTGAAGTGGGTGAAAAGGAAGTGGAATGCTTAGGGAGGTTTAAGGGTTCAAGGTTCATAGTTGATTGTTGATGGTTCATGGTTCATAGTATTCGAGAGCTGTCAGCCTGAGCCTGTCGAAGGCGGGTGAATTGCCGAGGAGGGTTGGCTTTGGAGGATTGATTGGCTTCACTAAGCTGTCAGGCTTGTCAGTTTAAAATCATTCGGGAGCTTATCGTAGGCGGATTAAACACACTAGCTTTCTTTTAAAAAAGTTCCTAACGTCGCCGCAACAAAAAAAAGAAGTAGTTCAATACGAATACCGCAGGGATTTCGTTTTGCGGTTGGGTTTTAAAATAGTGCTTGTGATAGGTAATATTCCTCACCGTTACAGTTTGGCTGTGACTGAGGAACAGCGAAGCTTTGCCCCGGAAGCAACGTTCAAAAGTTTAAAGGTTTAAGGTTTAACGTTTAGAGACCGCCGGGATGCAATGGTCTGCAGTAGATCGGATCTGGTTTACAAATTCCTGATAATGGAAGAAAACAAACTTTGGTACGTTGTTTACACCCGCCCCAGGTGGGAGAAGAAAGTGGCTGCGCTGCTCCTGGAAAAGGGTATTGAACACTACTGCCCATTGAACAAAGTAATGAAGCAATGGAGCGACCGCAAGAAGGTTGTAATGGAACCACTTTTTAAAGGATATGTCTTCGTATCCATAGCAGAAAATGTCAAATGGAATCTGAAGCAGGTGGATGGTATTTTAAATTACGTATACTGGCTGGGCAAACCGGCCGTCGTAAAACCTTCCGAGATAGACACCATTCGCAAGTTTTTGCAGGAGTTTGATAATGTGGAGGTGTATGATACCCAGCTAGCTACCAATGATACGGTTATCGTGAAGCAGGGATTGCTGATGAATTACAAGGGAATCGTGATCGAAGTGATCGGAAATAAGGCACGGGTAAATGTAGAAAGCATGGGTATTGGGTTGAGTGCAGTGTTCGAAACCAAAAACCTGCAGGTACTATAAATGCTGGTGAAAGCTCAGCTGCAGAAGCTAAAGCTGTCTTCCCGACGCCAGGAGGGATCTGCCAGGCAGTAGTTGCAACCCTCAAATCGTCAGACGGAACAAACATACTAACAGGATAGGGATAGGTTGAATCATGTGTAGAATAGCAGGCATCGTAGAAAAAGGAGTTGAGCAAGCCGTTACGGAACGGCGGGTGCGGGAGATGTGCAGCAGCATGAAGCACGGCGGGCCGGATGATGAGGGCACATGGAGCAATGGCGATGGACTGGTACTGGGCAATCGCAGGCTGGCCCTGCTGGACCTGACACCCGCCGGGCATATGCCCATGGAGTATGCCGAACGGTATGTGATTACCTATAATGGTGAAATGTACAATCATCTTGCATTACGAAAAGAATTGCTTGCCCTAGGGCATCATTTTAGTAATCACACAGATACTGAAGTG
>JAZKGM010000327.1:0-9156 GCA_040385895.1 Bacteroidota bacterium | reverse complement strand
CCGTTCTGGCATACCAGTTTACATCGGCACAGCAATTAAAACAAGCCGCCTGGCAACAGCAGGTTGATTACGTGATCAATGTTTCGCTTGACGATAACCTTCACGTATTGCGCGCCTACGAGGTAATGTCTTATCACAATCAATCGCCACAGGCATTGAACGAGATCTATATCCACCTATGGCCAAATGCGTATTTAAACAACGAAACACCTTTTGCAAAACAACAGGTGGAAAATGGCAAAACAGAATTTTATTATGCCGATAAGGAAGACCGCGGACGACTCGATTCCCTCAATTTTAAAGTGAACGGGCAAAGCGTAAAATGGGAGTTTATAAACGGGCAGTACGAGATCTGTAAGCTTGTTTTAAACAAACCACTTGAGCCCGGGAACAAGATAGAGATCAGCACGCCATTCCGCGTTAAGCTCCCTAAAGTATTCTCGCGCATGGGCCACGAAGGGCAAATGTATTGCATCACCCAATGGTATCCCAAGCCGGCCGTATATGATGTGAACGGATGGAACCCTATGCCCTATCTCGACCAGGGGGAGTTTTACAGTGAGTTCGGGAAATTTGATGTGAACATTACCGTTCCCGAAAACTATGTTGTTGCCGCAACAGGAAACCTGCAAAATGCAGATGAACTGGAAAAGCTGAAAAGCATGAGCGACACCCGGTTCAGGGCCAATACATCCTGCAAGGCGGATGAGGTTCCTGCTTCGGCCACCAAAACAAAAACCCTGAATTTTAAGGAAGAGAACATCCATGATTTTGCCTGGTTTGCCGATAAGCGTTTTAAAGTGGAAAGAAGCGAAGTGACTTTAAGCAACGGCCATAAGGTAACCACGTGGATGTACGAGGTGTGCCCTAATAAAACTTCGGTACATTTTATTGATACCGCTGTGTTGTTCTATAGCCAGAAGGTGGGCAACTATCCATATAACAATGCCACAGCTGTTGTTACCCCTTTAAAAGCCGGTGCGGGCATGGAGTATCCCACCATTACCAATATTGATGAAGCGGGAAGGCAGGTGATCGTGCATGAGGTGGGGCACAACTGGTTCTATGGCATGCTGGGTACCAACGAGCGCATGTATCCTTGGATGGATGAAAGCATCAACAATTATTACGAATCGAGAAGCAATTATGTTTCTAAAGTTGCGCAGCATGACAACCTGTTTGCAAAACGGGGAAACAAGAAAGGAAACCTCAGCCTCGAAAATATTGCCGGTTCATCGTTCGGGTTACTGGAACTGCAATACTTACTAAGTGCAAGGGCCAATACCGACCAGAAGGCGTTTATCCCTTCTGAAGCATTTACCGACTTTAATTACGGCACCATTATTTATGGCAAAGCATCACTGGCCTTTCTCCAGCTACAAGCTTACCTGGGAGACGAGGTGTTTGATGGCATGATGCAGGGTTATTTCGAAAAATGGAAATTCAAACACCCGCTTCCTGAAGATTTTATTGAGTATGCAAAGTCGTATACCAAAAAAAACCTGGATTGGTTTTTTAACGGGTTGATGAACACGGACCTTGATCCGGATTATGCCATTACCAGGCTAAAACGCGAAGGCGATAAGCTGAGCATTACCATAAAGAACAAAGGCAGGGTTGCAGCCCCTGTTGCAGTGCAAACGCTGAGCAACGAAGTGATCATTGATGAAATAAAGCTGGAGCCTTTTGCAGCAGACACCACCATTGTGATGGCCTATAACAGTGCCACACACGTGCGCCTGGATGCACGCGAAGAAAGCATTGATGTATGGCGCAAGAGCAATTATGCCAAAACAAAAGGGATCTTTAAAACGTGCCGTCCTGTTGAGTTCAAGTTTTTGTTAAACCTGGAAAAACCACAAAAACAGCAGGTGTTTTATACGCCCATTATAGGCGCGAACCTGTATAACAAAACCATGCTGGGGGCCGCGTTCTACAACAGCTTATTTCCGAGGGTAAAAACAGAATATGTGCTGGCTCCGATGTACGCATTCGGCACAAAAGACCTGGCGGGTTATGCAAGCCTGCAACGCAGGATCTTAGGCAAAGGCTTTTTACGCGAAGTGCAGGTTGGTGTTGATGCTGCCCGGTTTTCGATGTATGCAGACAATCCTGAGTTCTTTTACGATTCCACCTCATCATCTTATGTGGAAGGAATAGACCTGGTGAATAAAATGCGGGTGTATGAAAAGCTGGCCCCGCGCATTTCCTTCCTCTTTAAAAATGCGAACCCACGCACAGATGCCGATAAAATGCTCACCTTCCGCTATGTGATGGTGCATGAACAAAAACACACCAAAGCTTTGTTCAATAATTTCAAGGATCATTTTGCTTATGTGGATGTACAATATGCACACACCCAAAGCCGGGCTGTGAACCCATACAGCGTGCTGGTGAATTACCAATATGCAATGGCCGAAAGTAATTTTCAAAAAATAACGGCTGAGTTCAATACGTTTATTGATTATGGTGAACATAAAAAAGGCCTGAATGTGCGGGCCTTTGCAGGTGTATTCCTTAAAAAGCCAACTGACGGAAAAGACGAGCGGGCCCAATTCAGGGCAGCAGAAAACAACGGGTATTTTGCCGATTATTTATACGACCAATCCCAATTTGGAAGGGGCAATACCGAGACCATGTTCAGCCAGCAGATCATGCCGAATACAAGCGGTTTCAGAACATATGCGCAGGGTTTAGGGAACACAGACAGCTGGGTGGCTTCTGCAAACTTTACGTCAACCATTCCCGGTGTATTGCCGTTAAGGCCTTTTGTGGATGTGATGATCATTAATTCGCGTTCAACGGTGTCTACCTCAACCAGTTCAGGCACAGCTGTTGAGACCATATATGAAGCCAACCTGCATTACCTGGCCGGTGTTTCTGTATGGATGTTTAAAGATCTGTTGCAGGTGAACTTCCCGATCTATGCCGATAAAAAAACAACGGATATCTGGAACGCCCTGCATAACTCATATGGCCAGCGCATTTCATTTACATTTAAGCTGAACCTGCTCAACCCGGTTAAACAGGTGAGGGAAGCGAAATTTTTGTAGGGAGGAGGTTATTGGCTGTTGGCTCTTGCCTTTAGCTGTTAACGAATTGATTGAGTATTCTAATAAGAAAGTGTGGTTGATCCCGATAGCTTCGGGAAGGTTTTGTGGATTTAAGGGATAACCGCAAAGGGCACAAAGGGAGCGCAAAGGGCGCATTCTTAACCGTAAGCGCCAGGACGTCTATGAACTATGGACTTCTCCTAAACGAGATTGCCGCGCTTCGCTCGCAATTGCTCCCCATTCTATTAGCTATTCACTATGATCTATGAACTTCCCTTCCTACTTCGCCCCGCAGGCATCGCAATACAGCTTTTTCACATGCAGGTTTTCGAAGAACTTAAAGGACACTTTGGCCGTGCTGAAGATCTCGCAGAAGATCTCGGGGTTGGTGCGTTGCAGCTTTTTAAACACCCCGGCATATTGCTTTTCAAAACCTTCATTAAGGCTTGCTTTGCCAAAGTACAGCATCCGCAGGCAATACTCTTTGCTTAGTGTTTTATCTTCATCGCCCACCTGCTCATAATGATCGAAGAGGATCTGTGCAGCAAGGTCGAAGCGTTTTTGCTCTGCATAATAATCGGCTAATGCCAGTGCCTCCAATACCGGGCTGCTTTGCGAAAGGTCTTTTATGCTTTTATAGGTTTCCTGTTTTTTCGATTTGCGGTTGTCGTTAAACACCGGGTGAAAGCGCGACCGCAGCGTATTATAAAGGGGTGCTGGAATGGCATTGGCAGTAAGCGAAGTGAATAAGGACGAAAGGATCTGAAGCTCTTCCCTTCGTGCATTTTCATCGAGCTTGCCTGATGAGTTCAGCTTCACAACAAGGTAATTGTACTTTACGATCGGGTGATTGGCATCCATTTCGCGCAGCTGGTCAAAGCGGTTTTGCAGCTCTTTTTCATCCTTTACAAACTGGTATTTATTGTTGAGCAACGAAATGTATTTTTTATCGGCCGGGATATTCACTGCCATAAATTTTTCATAGCTCACCTTTCCATCCTGGTATAGCTTGATCAATGCAGTTTGGTTGCTCAGGGCGCGTTTGATGTCTTTCTTTTCGATGGCTTTTTGTATGCGGTATGCCCAATATTCTTCTTCGCCCAGTTTCTTTAAATCAAAGGCCACGCGCATCTCAATAGTAGCAAAACGTTCTCCCTGCAACAAGGGCTCTATCCTGCGCAACAAAGAGGTATCGCGCGATAACCTTTGCCTTACATAGCCTTGCGAGCTATCGGCCAGGTAATAATAATTGGTGAGCAGGATCTGCTTTTTAAAAATGCTCCAGGCATCACCATTGCTTACGGTATACTTAATTTTATTTCCCGATTGTTGTTGTTCCAGCACCTTAACAATACTCGCTGCACGTTTTTGCTGCAGCTCGGCATTTTTAACCGAATCGCCTTCAACAGAAGAGAATGCGGTGATCCTGATCTCTTTGATCACAAACTTTGGTTCGTTGAGGCTATCAATAAAAGGATCAATATCGCTCTGCTTATAATCAAACTTATTGCGCTCGAAAGGGATGTTCCATTTTAATGTTTTTATCTCCACAAAAGGCTCCGTGGTTTTTGCCGTTTGCGTATCGAGCAGCAAAGGCATTTCGCTAAACACCACCGGGCTGAAGTAAGGCTTCAGGCGATTGAGCTTATCATAAAAAGTATATACATCACACTTCACTTTCTCATCGCAGTATTTAACCACCTTAATGCCGATCTCAAAGTCTTCCGAAAACCCTTCGGGCAGCTTATCAATGGCAAGGTCGCCTTTGGCCAGCAGCTGCGATTGTTTAACCGGCTTCAGGCTGATCTCAAGGCCGGCCTGTGCATTTGCACCCACCGAAATATTGTATGAGGTCCCGCAGGGGAATTGCGATTTTTCAATAATGTAGATCAGCAGGCGGTCGTTCTTATCGGAAATAAGCTTGGTGGTATTGCGCTCGCTGCTTACAAAATATTTTTTAAAATCTTCCTTCAGGTAAAGCTTTTTGTCTTTGATGTAAAACCCTTTGTCAATATCCGCTTTGCTGTAAAGTTCTTTCAGGTCATCGTAGGCATTGCAAACGGTACCTTCATCGCAGGTTCCGAAAATGCAGTTGATCCGGCATCCTGTTCTGCGCATCCACCAATGGAAACCATGTGAGCTTACTTTGTATGCTTTATCCAGCTCTTTGCTATGGGCAGTGGCATTGTTAACGATATTAATATCGCCCATCAATATGCAGAAATATACTTTACCGGTTATGGGCTCATAAGAACCACGCAGGCCAATGTAATACAGGTCGGGCCGGGAATATATCTTTTTAAATGTGGTCTTATCAACCTTCTTAAGCAACCTGGCCAGCAGGTCGCCTGTACTCAGCTCAATCCCCTTGCTGTTCTTTGCCGACTCGCTGAAGATGAGCTCCTGCGGTACGCCATCTTTAATTCCGCCATAAAACGTTACGCGCAAAGCAGCCGTGCTTTTTTTCATCTCCTTTTGCGTGTTGGTTTCTGTTTTTGTTTCAGCGCAATAGTTCGCCTGGTCCTGCGAGGCATTGTCAAGCACCTCGTTCAATACCACATCTTCCAAGCCTGCAGCTGCCCGCTGTTTGTTAATGTGATTGAAAATTGCGCTGCTTAAAGAATCAATGTCAACATCCTGGGCCTTAGTTATTGCGCACGAAAGCAGCAGGCAAACAAAAAGTATGGGTTTTACGCACAGGGTTTTCAAGGGCATGAAAATTTATTCGGGTACAATATACAAATTGTAATGAATGCAAGGCTAAAAGGCCTTAATAAAAAATAAATAGGCGTACTGTAAAATCTACACTTCAATTAACGGCAAAAACCACTTAATGGGTTCTATTCATAACAGCCCATGCTGGGAACAGCCGCACGGATCTTATTTTTAAGGTCGACCGTTACACCAATATTTGCGCCAGCCGCTTTTGCAGGCGATGCCGCTTTAAGGGTGTATTGCATTAAGCCCGGGTTTTCAAACAGCACATTCACATTCAGCTTATTGCCATTTACATTGAGCGATTTATTTTTTGTGCGGAAAATGTTGTTCTGGATAACGGCTGTAATGGTAGTGGCTTTTGAATCATTGATCAGGAATTCATCTTCAAGGCTTCCTTCAATAATGTTATTAACAAGTTCGAACGATAAAGGGAAGCTTGTTAGTACCGCACCATTGGCATCTTTATAAGAAGAGTTATCAAAAACCAATAAAGGATTCTGGCGGTTAAAATCGGTATTGTACAATGCCAGTGTGTTATGGTATAGTTTATAATCACCACCTAAAGCACCAAAAAAACCGAACTGCCCGCAGTTGGTGATCTCGTTATTGATGGCAACAATATGCGAGGTATAGCCCACAATTCCAACGGCCTGCATGTTATAAATGCGGCATTGTTCGATCTGCAGGTTTGGCGAACCGTTCACCGGTAACGAATCCACTTCAATCCCCACAAACCCGTTGCGGATGATGGCTCCTTTAATGCGGTTGTCTTTGCTGCGTGGCAGGAAACGGATGCCGATCCATTGTTTGGTGTAATCTTTACCACCGCCATCCAGGCGTGTTCCCTCAAAAATCACCGGGTTTTCGGGAGTTCCGTTCACCACTAAAGTACCCTGGACCAATATGCAGGAGTTGTTATACGAATGGATGCGCGTACCGGCATCAATGGTTAATGTGCAACCAAAGGGAACAAGTATCGAATCATAGATCACGTAAGGCTTTTCGCTTGTCCAGTGCAGGTTTCCGCCATTACAGTCAAGCACCGTATTGTTGTAATACTTGGCATTCTGGCCCCAGCCTACAAGGTCCACATCCTGCACATTTCCGTTGGTTTCAAAAACCATTTGTGCGTCAACAATAAAAGCAGAGTCGAGGCTGTTGGAATCTACATAACACTGGATAAAAATAATGATGCTGTCTTTTCCCAGTATCTCTTTTCCGTATTTCTGGTTGGTGGTTTCTCCGTCAATGTTCAGTTGATACGACCTGGCATAATTTCCTGCAAGGCGGATATTGGTGCGGATCGCATTTTTATTGGTATTGGTAACCCGCAGCTGTTTGGTGATTGATATGGGTTTGATCTGCCCGTTGGCAAGCTGGGTGAAAAGCGTATCGAAATAAACAGTATCCAGTGAAAAGGAAAGCGTGGCTGCCGGGTCGTTGGTAAACTCCTCATCAGGCCTGCACGCGTTGAAGAACGCGATAACAAGCGCACCCAGAATAACGATATACTGTAAATTTTTCAATCAGCCGCAAATATGCGGTATATTTACGAAAATCGCTTTGGTTTATTGCCCTTGCTTAACAAATCGTGTATGGCTTCCCGGGCCTGGGCAAACTTAAATACAAACCCGGTATCCGTTATTTTTTGCGAAGAAACAGGCTGGCTGCCGATCAGCATATCTGCCATTTCGCCCAATGCTATTTTTAGTGCAAAGGCCGGTGCATTGGGTAAAATAATGCTGCGGTTCAGCTCTTTGGCCAGCAGGTGCGTCAGCTGTTTATTGGTGACCGGCACAGGGGCCACCGCATTATAAGCACGGCTCATGCGTTCGTTTTCCAGTGCGTTGATATAAATTGCACACAGGTCATCAATATGGATCCAGCTGGTGAGCTGTGCTCCGCTGCCCAGCGCAGTTCCTGCATACCACTGTATGGGTGTTTTTAACTGGCCGATGAAGCCTTCATTTTCAGAAAGCACAATGCCGGTGCGGATAAAAACAGTGCGGACCCCGGCCTGTTGAGACTGGCTTGCGGCCGCTTCCCAATCCCTGCACACCTTGGCCAGAAATGTATGTGCGGGTTCCATTCCTTCGGTCGCTTCTTTATCAAAATCATTCCCGTAAATGCCAATGGCCGATGCATTCACCAGTACCTCGACATGGTTGCTTTGATGTGCGATATAATCAACGAGCAGCGATGTGGATTGAATGCGGCTGTCGTAAATTTCCTTTTTGTATGCGCTGGTCCAGCGCTTTTCTACTACGCCCGCACCGGCCAGGTTGATAACAGCATCGGCAAACTGAAATGCGGCTTTATGAATCAGCTGCCGCTTAATGTCCCAGGTAAATGTTTGAACCGGTGCCGCTGCTTTAGCCTCACGGCTGAGCCAGGCCACCGTGTAGCCCTTTTGCTGAAGCAGCTGTGTTAAACGTTTGCCAACAAGACCGCTTCCCCCGGCTATGAGTATGTTTTTCATTCGCTTAAATTAACAATTCTTATGCGGTATTGTTCAGTCCGAGCAAATAAGGGGAAGCGACAAGCTTCGTTGTTAAATCTTAAGATCTCTTAACATAACAGGATTTTTAAAAAATACCGGATATACTATTCCGGAAAAAGATGCGTTGAATACGCATGGAAACCAATTTCATTTGCCAGGTCATTGTTTAAAATACGCGCTTATAAAAGCGGTGAATTAGATTGTCATAACTAAGAAAAAAGCCTCGTTAAGAGGCTTTTTTTATGTCGCAAATTACCCCGAGAGGAAAAAACTCTTACTTATCTCCGTGCGCGGAGATACTTATCTCGTTCAGCCGCCACACTTATCTCCTTTCATGAAGATATATATCTCCTTTCACAGTAATACTTATCTCCATGCGGACACTTACGGAATGGTTTTCACGCTTATACGCACCGATGCTTTTTAAATTTTAATCAATATTTTACAATAAGACTTGTTAGCAAATTTTTAGGTGTAAGAAAACAAAAACGCCAGCATGTAGCTGGCGTTTTTGATGTATAGTAAGTCTTTTATTAAGCTAGCTCGCGAGAGAACTCGCGCGGTAGCTGGGTGAACGTGGAACTGGGATAGCGCGGTAACTTAGGAGTTAAATCTTAAATGGCCGCATAGGTTCTATTGGTAGCAATATCGTATTTATAGTTTTATGCCGTTTATTAGTATAATAATTTTTAAGTAATTCACAAGGCTTATTTAAGCTTTCAGGATAAGCAAAGCTATTCTTAAGGATAGCTTTTTTAAACTGCTTACTTTGCCTATGCGTTAATAGTTTAGATTTTTCCAATGAATATGTTAACTTTTCAAGTGATGATATTCCAAAGTCTTCTATCATTATTCTAATATCAGAGGTATAAAATCCGAATAATC
>JAZKGM010000326.1:969-2557 GCA_040385895.1 Bacteroidota bacterium | reverse complement strand
ATCCATGCCTTGTTCTTCGGACTGGCGGTAACACCACTCGACCTGATTAAAAGCTCATTCCACCTGTTTAATTCATCTTCCTATATTTATTCGGGCCTGATCCTCGGTTCATTACTATACGTGTATGGATACATGTGCCGTTCGAAGGATATCAAAGCGCATTTTGTAAATACCTTTTTCCAGTTTTCGGCCAACCTGTTGCTGATCTGCCTGCTTGCCGGAATGTTCAGCGCATCATCACTCAGCTTCCTGTATTACCTGTTGCTGCTGGCCACAAGCTGGCTCTGGTTCGCGGAATCGCGCAGGATGCATTCGTTTGCATTGTATTTTTCCATCGTGCTGGCCAATTACATTGCTTTGAGCTACTGGGTCTGTAAAGCGGCTTTTACTGCAGGCAGCTACGAAATAGCTTACCTGCTCTTTATTTATTTTACGGGAAGCGCCATTGGCGTGGTGATGTTATTGCGCAATCATAAAAAAATTCAAGGCCATGACCAGGTATAACCGCAAAAAAATTGACCGTGCTGCTTATGAAACAGTGCTCAGGCTGTGGATCGGCAAAGGCCTGCTTAAGCCGGAAGAAATTAACAGCGGGGCCATGGGTGCTGAAAAACCATACCGCGATTACCATTTGCTGAAACGTATTGGCTTGTACCTGGGCACCCTGATAGCCGTGCATAGCGTGATCGGATTCTTTTACCTGGCAGTATTTGATGCACTGGATGGAGGCGAAAACATTTATAAATTCCTTATGCTCATAACGGGGGTTAGTTTGTATATCCTGCTCGACCGGATGATCCCCGGCAGCAGCTTATATAAACAGGGAACAGATGATGCACTGCTTCATGCGGCATTCTTTTATACCAGCTTCGGTCTCGGGGCCCTGGTTGATCTGCACCTGCATACCTTACCGAACATGCTCCTTGGAGCCTTTATCCTCCTACCGGTTGCAGCTGTTTCGGCCATCCGGTATGCCGATTCGTTAATGGCCGTTTTCACCATCATCCTTATTTACACCATACCCTTATTAGGTGTAGCGCTCATCAACATGCAGCTGTTATTCTTTTCGGCACTGGTGGTTATTCCGCTTGGTATTTTTTTATTGACACGCATCGGCAAGGCAGATACCTTTAAACACCATTACTGGAAAAACTGCTTCAGCAGCAGTCGTTTTGCCATTTGTGTATTAATGTATGCAAGCATTAATTTATATGTTATTAAGTCGCTGGCGTTTAGTTTAATGGGGGTTGATGATATTCCGCTCCATTTTGTGTTCCTGGCATTAACCATTTTAGCGCCATTCATTTTTATTGTTACAGGCCTGGTAAAAAAGAAAAAATACCTGGTGCATGCAGGGCTTTTTTTGCTGATCCCCACCGTTTCTACTATCCGGTACTACTACTCGGTAATGCCCGCAGAGCTTGCCCTGATGATGGCAGGATTGGCAATTACCCTGGTGAGCTATTTTGCAATAACCCATTTACGCAAAACGGGAACCGCTTACACATTTGAAGCAGACCATGATGAGGAGGAGTTAAACGACATGGAAACACTTGGCATCGTTCAGGGCTTCGGGCATAAGGAAAAT
>JAZKGM010000326.1:0-959 GCA_040385895.1 Bacteroidota bacterium | reverse complement strand
TACAGGCAACAATGATGTTAACTTTGGCGGGGGGGAGTTTGGCGGGGCAGGATCGGGAGGAAAATATTAACCCGGACTGTATAAGTTCATGGTGAACAAATAAAACATTAAGCTTTTGCTTTTACCCACCAGGTGCGGGCAGGTATGCCCACACCTGCCTGGCTTTACCAAAAGTTAACATTTAATTAACTTCTCCTTCAAAAATTCGGTCGCTAAAATCTATATAGTATATTTGTTCCATTAACAGAAACACGATATATTTTGGAATTACCTAAAGGAAAATTGATTTCGGTTGGAGGCGCAGAAGATAAAGGAACCGACCTGGAACAAGGATTTATACAACGCAGCCGCTTAAACTTTTTTGAACTTGGCATTTTAAACCGTTTTGTTAACGAGGTTGGGGGCGTTGAAAAAAGGATAGAAGTGATCACCACCGCCTCATCAATACCTGTTGAAGTAGGCGCTAATTATGTAAATGCATTCGGGAAAATAGGATGCACAAACATTGGTGTGATCGATATACGTAAACGCGATGATGCATTCCAGCTCGACTACATTGACCGGATAAAAAATGCAGACGGGGTAATGTTTAGCGGGGGCGACCAGCTTCGTTTAACAAGCATATTTGGCGGCACAGAGATCTATTCCATCCTGCACGAACGTTACTGGAACGAAGAACATTTTGTAATTGCCGGCACAAGCGCTGGTGCAATGGCCATGAGCAATACCATGATCTACCAGGGGAAAAGCGAGCTTGCCCATTTAAAAGGCGAAGTAAAGATCACAACCGGCCTGGCCTTTATTGCCAATGTTATTATCGACTCTCACTTTGATAAACGCGGACGTTTTAACCGCCTTGCACAAGCTGTGGCCAGCAACCCGCAATGCACCGGAATTGGCCTGGGCGAAGATACCGGGGTAATTGTTACGGGTGGAAATCACCTGGACGTGGTAGGAAG
>JAZKGM010000325.1:12078-12314 GCA_040385895.1 Bacteroidota bacterium | reverse complement strand
TGGCCGGATACAGGGCGCGTATCATTTTGTTAAGGGCCTGTTCCCGGTCATCGGGATGCATCCTGTCCCAGAACAGTTCCAGGGTGATCGGGGTTTCATTATCTACCCCGAATAATTCCCTGGACGAATTATCCCATAATAATTCCTTAGTGGCCGGGTAATACATCCATGTGCCCAGCTCGCTTGATAAAGCGGCAATGCGCAGTCGGCTCTCGCTGTCTTTCAACTTTTGCTCA
>JAZKGM010000325.1:7843-12068 GCA_040385895.1 Bacteroidota bacterium | reverse complement strand
GGTCGTTAACATCCATCGAAGCCCCGATATAACCTTCAAAAATGCCATCTATGTTAAACTGCGGGGTGCCGGTGTCGGAGATCCAGCGGTATGCTCCATCATGCCTTCTTAAGCGGTATTCAAAGTAAAATTTTTCATGCCTGTGGAATGCAGTGATATATGCAGGAACCACATTTTCATAATCATCGGGATGAATGCCTTTGGAAAAATCCCCGTCATTTTCTTCTTCCAGGCTTAGCCCGGTGAAGTCTAACCATGATTTATTGAGGAAAGTGTATTTTTTATCGGTGTCAACCATCCAGATCATTGCAGGTACCGTATTGGCTACACTGCGAAAGCGCTGCTCGTTTAATGATAAGTTCTGCTGGTAGGTACGTTCTTCGGTGATATCGCGAATGGTGCCGATGAGCCTGAGCGGTTTGTTCAGTTCGTCATAAAACAATTTCCCCCTGGCCTCCACCCAGTGTATTGAGCCATCAGGCCATACCAGTCGGGTTTCATAATAAAGGATCCCGCTTTCGAATGCATCTTTAAAGCCTTTTTCCCGTGCGGCAAGATCTTCGGGATGTAAGAGTTTTTTAAGGTTTTCGTGGGTCGGGTTCTCCAGTTGTTTTCCCCCGGTAATTTCGAGGTAACGATCGGAAAGGGTGAGTTCAGAGGTTTGAACGTTCAGTTCCCAGGTTCCCAGCCCGCTCGCTTCAATAACGATCTCGAGCTGTTGCTGGGTATCTTTTATTTGCTTTTCGATCCGTTTTTGCTCGGTAATGTCACGGGCGATTTTTGATGCGCCTACCACATTTCCCGAATCATCTTTAATAGGGGAGATGGTTAAAGACACATCGATCAAACGTCCTGATTTATGTTTACGCGTGGTTTCAAAATGTTCCACCCTTAACCCTTGTTTGAGCTTGGATAATATCTTAGGTTCTTCGTCCTCATAGCCTTGGGGAAACAGCTTGCTTATTTCGATCCCGATCATTTCATCGGCTTTGTAGCCGAACAAACGCTCTGCCCCTTCATTCCAGCTTGTTACAATGCCTTCCGTGGTTTTACTGATGATGGCATCGTCTGTCGATTGAACGATTGCTGCTAAAAGCATGGATGCTTTTTCGGCTTCTTTCCGGTCGGTAACTTCATTCATGGTTCCCAGCATGCGTTCCGGGTTTCCCTGTTCATCATATACCACTTTGCCCTGGGTTCTTATCCAGTGGATGCTTTTATCCGGCCATTTTACGCGCGATTCGTATTTATACACCCCTGTTTTAAGGGCACGTTCAAAGGCCGGTTCTACAATATTGATCCGGTCTTCTTCCACGAGCTGATCCCGCATTTGGGCATGTTTAAGAATGATATTTTCATTATGGCCAAAAAATGCAGACAGTGCAGGCGAATGGGTAATTTCGTAGGTAGAAAGATCGAGGTCCCATGTGGCGGTACCGGTACCTTCCACGGCTATTCGCATCCGGGCTTCCGCATCTTCCACCAGCTTGCGTGCCTCTACGCGGTCGGTTACATTGCTCACCGTGATCATAATGCCCTTAACAGAGCCATCTTTCTCTTTTAAGGGTGAGTATTCAAAATCAAGGTAAAATGCTTTCAGCCCATCGTCTCCCTGCACGAATGCAAGCGATTCTTTTTCGCGGTGGGTAATGCCCTCGGTGTATACTTTATTTAATAGTTCAGGGTATTTCTGTTCATAGAGTTCCGGGAACACCTCGAGCGCTTTTTTGCCGATCACATCTTCCCGTTTTTTTCTCCATATGGTTTCTACCAGCACTTCATTGGCAATCTCTATGATATAATCCGGCCCCCGCCAGATGGTCATGGCAATTGGCGATTGCATTACAATGTTGCTGAATTTTTGTTCGCGCTCAACAATGGCATGCTTGCTCAGCACCTGTTGGGTTACTTCTGATGCAATAACCAATATGCCGTTTACTTTTCCTGCATGGTCTTTTAATGGCTGGTAGGTAAGGTTGAAAAAAGCCTGCTCGTACCTGTTATTTCTTTTAAGGGTTACCTCAAATTCGTTGGCTTCAAAGGTTTCTCCTGTCCGGTAGATATTTTCGAACAGGGGTTGTACCTGTGGCTTCACTTCAGGCAATGCATCAAATAATTTCCGGTTTAAAAAGTCTTCCTCTTTTTTATCGATCAGGTCCATGTAAGCATCGTTCGCCATTTCACAGGTATAGTCATCCCCTGTGAAAATAGCTATCCCGATAGGGGCCTGTTTAACCGTTTCCCTGAATTTTTTGTCGGCATCTTCAATTTGTTGTGTTAATTTTTTTCTATCCGTAATATCCTGTATGATGCCTAATATGTGAACCGGTTTTTTGTTGTCGTCAAAAAAATAACGCCCCTGCACGCATACCCACCTGGTTGAACCATCGGGCCATATTATCCGCGCTTCATAAAAAACATTACCGTTCTCTCTTCCGGCTGCATGTGCTTTGTCCCTGATGTGAAGGTCGTCCGGGTGAATATTTTCTACGATCCGGTTATGTTGTTTGGTTTGAGGATCGACACCGAAAATGTGGTAGAACCGCTCCGAACAGTTAACTGTGCCTTTTTCAATGTCGAAGTCGAACGTGCCCATATTACCGGCCGATAAAGCAATATTGTTCCGCTCCTCAGCATGCAGGATCTTATCACGGGTTCTTACGTGATCGCTCACATCGTAACCCATGCATAATATTCCCGTAATGTTTCCGGCCGAATCGTGCAGGGGTTTATATATAAAAGTTACATATACTTTTTCGCGGATGCCATTCTTATGCAGGTAAGCCAGGTTTTCTTTGCCTTCATAATTCAATCCCTTGTAATACACATCCTCCAGCAATTTCATGTAAGGCTGGTCCTGCAGCTCGGGAAATACATCGGCTATTTTTTTACCTATAACAGATGCCTCGCGCCCCCAGAGGGCAAGCGCCTGCTCATTGGCCATTTCAATGATGAATTCAGGTCCCCTGAAAATAGATGTGGCAATTGGTGACTGATTAACAATGTTGCTGAACTTTTTTTCAGCATCTTCGATTTTCCGCGCTTCGGCTTCCGGGGAAACGTCTTTTTGCAAAATGCCGAGCAACAGGTCTCCGTGTATGCCTGCAGCGCTTGTGTGAATGTTCCAGTAAATATCGTTAATGCCCTGATCACCAGAAGCAGGGAGCAGAACGGGAGCGGGGTGCGTGTTGCCGGAGCCGGGTTCATTGATCCTGTCCCATAAAAAAGGCCAGCTGTTCCTGATGTCTTTTCCTAAGATCGAGGGGTGTTTGCCCTCGAATGAAACAATGGCGCTGAACGCATCATTGTAAAAAAATAATTTATCGTTGCCCCACAGCAGGAACATGGGCAAAGGCGAACCTGTTATAATACTTAGCGAGGTATGAAGGTGTTGTGGCCAGCTTGCTATCTCATTTTTGTACTGCTCATAAATAAGCTTTCCTGTATCGCTTCCTGATAATAAATAAGATGTGGTTTCAGCTTCAGAATTCATAAAAGGCTTAAGGTTGAAATACGAATTTTTCCTTCGAGATCTCCAGGTATCTTTCTTCCCAGTTTATGCCGAGGGTATGCTGGATGGTTTCTTTTAATAACTGATAGGTATTGGGCTTGCAAACAAAATAGTTCGCCCCGCTTTCGTAAACTTTGTTTACAGCTTCGGGTTGGGCCGTTGTCGAAAATATAATAATGGGGATATGGTCATATTCAACCAGGTTCCTGATCTCCGACAGGCATTCAAAACCATTTTTACGTGGCATGTTCAGGTCAAGGAAGATCACATCCGGGTATGGCTTTTTTTTCAACAGGTCCATCAGCTCAATGCCATCGCTGGCTGTGTTCAGGCTCGATTCGGTGCATATCTCTCTCAATGCTTCCTCAAATAAGAAACAATCGTCCGAATCATCATCAGCCAGGTAAATATTTTTGGGCTTAGGTTGTTGTTGAATCATTTCAAAAAATTGACCGTTAAAAGTAGCAGGTTTATACAACCTAAACAATACACACAATATAGTTTTCAAAAAGTTTTACATAAAAAAGCTGCTCCCGATAAATGCATCAGGAGCAGCTTTATATAGTTAACCGAAACAGGGTTTATTTAACCCAAACGCTCCAGTCTTTATCGAATTTGTACCATTTTCCGTCAGATCCCTGCCATGTCCAGTCCGGAACAGTAGCCCATGTTTTACCCATGTCTGCGCTCCATACTAAATCATTATTGCTTATT
>JAZKGM010000325.1:0-7833 GCA_040385895.1 Bacteroidota bacterium | reverse complement strand
GTCAACCATTTTCCAGTCTTTACCTTTGTTTGCGCTCCACCACACTTTTGCATTTTTGTCTAGTTTGTACCAGTAGGTTTTACCGTCCATTTTGCCTTCCCAGGCACCATCTTTGGCTTTCATCCAATCTGCGTTAACAGTTGTTGGAGCAGAAGAAGGGGTAACAGCAATTGAATCAAGATTTGCAAACAGTAACGAACCGATTACTGATAAAGCAAGTGTAAGTTTTTTCATAATTTTGTTTTGAGTGTTATTGCCATCATTTACGCAATTTTTAGTCCAACAGTTTTACCCCTTGTAAAATGCGCTTGCTGTGAAACAAGGTATTCCCTAATCGGGAAATTAATTACTATCATAAGCTTACATAAGGATAAAATTTGCCCCGAAAAAGTAGTTTCGTAAAGGGGCCGCATTATAGTACCTGGCCCCGAATGCATTCAGGTCGTTCCCTAAACTGTAAACCTGGTTAAGCACATTGTCGGCACCTGCAAATATTTCGAGCCTGAAGCCAGTGAACCTGCGTTGCCAGCCCGCCTTTAGCTGCACCAGGTGATATTCGCCCGCATAGGCAGAGTTGGCATCATTTAACGGGATCGGGCCGGTGTAATTATATTGTATGAATGTGTAGAGCTGAAAAGGCAATGAGATGTTGATGCCCGATACATTTACATATTGGGGTGTCCCGGTAAGCTGGTTGGCATTATAATTATTTACCCCATCGCTGTATTGGTTAAAGATAAAGTGATTATAGGTAAAACCGTTTCGCAGTTCTGCTCCGCGAATAAAACGGGTGCCGCCTGGTTTAACGATCCATACACTGCCCTGCACCTCAACCCCGGTTTGATGCGTACCTCCTGAGTTTACAAAAAACTCATTGCCGCTGTTGTCAAGCCTTCTTACAATAGCCTGTTCAAGCTTAAAGTAATACACGCATGCATCCACCATAAACAAATTACGCGGATGGTTGAAGCGGAAGCCGGTTTCATAATTCCATCCTGTTTCGGGTTTGAGCAAAGTGTTCACAACAAGGTTGGAAGAGCGGATCTCGGCAAGGGTAGGGGCTGAGTATCCCCGGCTTACAGATGCGCGCCATGCAAAGTTGTTCCTGATTAAGTACGAAGCCGCGAGCCTTGGCATAAGCTGTGGATCGAAACGTACGGTGTTGTATGATGGCTGCAACAATGGATAGTTGTTCTTAAAATCATACCGGTAATAATTGAGGCTGCCTGCTGCCTCTAAAAACAAGCGTTTCTTCCAGCTCAGCGCAATGCGTGTAAAGTAAAAATGATTGATGGCGTTCAGGTCGTCATGGGCCTGCAGCGTATCTTTGTTCCCGTTCCGGTTGCCATGGTTTATTACCGATGCTGAAGTCTTTTGCGCTTCTAAACCGGTTTGCCATTTAACCTGCAGCACCTTGTTTTCGTTGTTGCCAATTTCGATGTACGTTCTTGTTCCGAACGAATTTTCGTTGCGTGTTTCATAGTTGCTGATAAACGGGTTCTTAAAATCGGTGTGGGAACCAAACAGGGTGAGCACATGCCTGATACCCGGTGTAAACGCAAACTGGTGAGAAAGGCCTCCGTAGTATGTTTTATTAAATACTGCCGCCTTTTGTTGTTCTGCCCCGGGAAGGGTTGCCGTTGCAGGCCTTGCTGCCCTGGGGTTATTCTGAAATTGTGCCAGCGTTAATCCACCGGGTGTGTTGTAATTCAGGTCGGATAATATGAACAATGCCTTGAGCTGTGCTTTTGGGATATAATTCCATTGCTGAAAGAATTGGATGTACTGGCGTTTAAGGTTGCTGTTGTCGCGGTAGCCATCGCTCCGCTGAAAACCCTGCGTGAAATTGAAACGGTATTTGGTAAAGGCTTCCTGCACCACGAATTTCTGGTGGATCAATCCGTAAGAACCGCCACTCAGTCCTGCCATTACATAGCTGCTGTCAGCTTTTTTTGGAACAGGATTAATGATGACCACACCACCGGAGTTGGCGCCAAAAATACTCGATTCCGGTCCTTTTATAATTTCAAGCCTGTTCACATTCCCGGCATCAATGCTGTTCAAATAACTATTGCCGCCTGCATCTGTTAATGGGAAATCGTCAAGGTAGATCTTGATGTTGCGGATGCCAAATGGCGAACGCAATAAGCTCCCCCTGATCGACAGGCGATAGCTGCCCGGGGAGCGCTCTTCCATCCTAACTCCCGGAACGGTGTTGATTGCAGGCACCAACGAATAATCGTGCTGCAGGCTTAATTGTTTTGCATCAATAATGCTTACCGTTGCCGGTGTGCTTAGCAGGCTTCGTGTTTCAAAATAAGAACGTACTTCTGCCTCCTGCAACTGCACACTGGTATCCTGCTGTGCAAATGCACCCGTTATTAATAACGCACATACAAAGGTTAAGGTAAACTTCATGGGGTTGTGTTTAACAGATCGCATGTTGACCTACCTGGTCTTAGTTGTCTGTTGCACTCACCCTCCAGATCACACTGCTTGCATCATCAGCCACAAGCATGCTTCCATCCTGCATAAAAGTAACACCAACCGGGCGGCCGTATACTTTCTCTGCATCCATATCGGCCACAAACCCGGTTAAAAAATCCTGCATAGGTCCCGATGGTTTCCCGTTTTCGAAAGGAACGAACACAACCTTATAACCTGATAATTCTGAGCGGTTCCACGAACCATGTTGTCCTATAAATGCACCGTTATGGTATTTTGCCGGGAACGATTTCCTGGTATAAAATTCAAGCCCCAACGAAGCCGTGTGAGACCCAAGCGGCATGTCGGGAACAATGGTGCGTTTTACCAGTTCAGGTTTCTGTTCTTCTGTTTTGATCCGGGGATCAAGGTTCTGACCATAGTATGAATAGGGCCAGCCATAAAACCCACCCGATCTCACACTGGTGATGTAGTCTGGAACCAGGTCATCGCCAAGCTCATCGCGTTCGTTCACAGCCGTCCATAAGGTGTTGGTGCCCGGGGCCCAATCCATTCCAACCGGGTTTCGCAAGCCGTCTGCATAAATGCGTTCACCTGTTCCGTCAAGGTTCACCTCGATAATGCATGCCCTGCGTTCTTCTTTATCCATTCCTTTTTCCCCGTGGTTTGAGTTGGAGCCAACACCTATGTATAATTTATTTTGTGCAGCATTGGTCACTAAGCTTTTGGTCCAGTGCCGGCCTGCTTCAGGTAAGGTCAGTAACCTTTTTCCCGGGGCTGTAATTTGCGTCTGGCCTGTTTTATATGGAAATTTCCATAAGCCGTCATAACCTGTAACAAATAACTGGTCTTTAATGATCACCATGCCAAATGGTTGAACAACCGATGATAAGAAGGTGTCGCGCACTTCGTATTTCCCGTCTTTGTTGGCATCCCTGAATATGGTGATGATGTTTGCACTGCCCCCGATGTGGGAGTCATCTTTACCCAATACCGTTGGCGCTACCACTTTTACCACGCCTTTCACTTCCGTGTTCACCTGTGCCACCAGTATATCCCCGTTCGGAGCAATATAGATCCAGCGCGGGCTTTTTAAGCCGTCTGCAAATTTTTCTACTTTAAAGCCTTTGGGTGCAACAGGTGTTTTTCCTTCCGGCCACCCGATCACTTTGCTGAAGTTCCTCACTGATTTTGTGGCATAAGGTTCCGGCAGTTTCTGTGCGGAAGCAAGCGTAACCAATGAAGAAAAAATAAGCGTGTAAAACAATTTCATATCAATAAAAGAATTAGTAAACCGCAAGCAAGCTAAAAATATGCCACCTGCAGTTTTTTGAGTTAATGGAATAGAACTTGAAACCAAATACGTGAAACCCCCTTCACAACCTGTGATAAATATGGGCAGGAAGGGAACATACCTAAACAATACTACATTTTTATGAGGAAACAATTACACAAATTTCTCTTTTTCACCCCTGTTTTTCTACTATCGCTTAATTTGATAGCCCAAAATTTACCCGAAACAGGAAGCTTAAAGAGATTTGTTGTATTCAGTTCGGTAGGGCTGATTACAAACAGCGGCACATCTTATTATACGGGTGATGTTGGCAACAATGCAGGGCTTACAACGGGCTTTGGCAATTTTGACGGAAATTCTTTTTCGGGTGATGCAACAAGCCAGCAAGGTGCAACGGATCTTTCGGCACTTGTTAATGAGTTGAACGGATTGACCTGCACGATGAATATGTTATCCATTACTGCAACTGATACACGGTTTACAGCAGGTGTGTATTGCGTATCGTTAGGTGCAACACTGGCCGATAGCATTGTGCTTGATGCCCAGAACGATCCCAATGCTGTTTTTGTATTCAATATTAACGGGAGCCTTAGTTTTCCGGCCAACACCAAAGTTTACCTGCTTAACGGAGCGCAGGCATGCCGGGTGTTCTGGAATGTAAGCGGCCTGGTAAATGTTGGGGCGAACAGTACCATCAAAGGGAATATCATTGGAAGCAACATGGCTTTAAATGCCATTAGCTTAAATGCGGATGTTAATCTGGAAGGAAGGGTATTTGCAACTTCGGGAACAATAACATTAAATTCAATAACTGCTGCAAGGCCTTTAGGTTGCGGGCTTCCAGTTCAAACCGGACCGGCTTCGCCCAACCTGCGCAACGCAAATTGTTTTGCATTATTTACTTCGGCAGGTGCATTAACAAACACCGGAATAACTACTGTTGATGGCAGTATAGGTACACACACCGGTCCTGTAACAGGCTTTGTTCCCGCCAATATCAGCAAAGGCATTTTTTTAACCGATGCCACTACGCTTAAGGTTAAAACAGATGTCGACCTTGCCTTTAATTATATAAATGCACTTCCGGTCGACATCGAACTTCAGTTCCCCTTGGTGTTTGGAAACAAGCTGAAATTAACGCCACATGTATACCTGCTCAACAGCAACACGATGCTGAGCGATACTTTATTTATTGATGCGCAGGGGAACAGCAACGCTGTTTTTGTTATAAAAGTGAACGGAACCTTTAATACAAGTGCAGGAGCAAAAGTGGTGTTACTGAATGGTGCCAAATCATGTAATGTTTTCTGGCTGGCAAGCGGGGCCGTTACGTTAGGAGCAACCACTAAATTTATCGGGAGTGTGATCACCGGTGGTGCAATTACCAGCGGTGCAGGCACCTTAAGCGATGGCAGGCTTATTACACGTGCCGGTGCCATTACTGTTGATATGCTTACGGCTGCTATTCCCAATGGTTGCGGAGGTTGTCCTTATAATGCAGCGAACAATGCACCCAATGCTGTTAATGATCTGTTTGCCATTTCGGAAGATGCAAACACGGTTGTTATCAATGTGCTGAATAACGACAATGATCCGGATGGCGACCTGCTTACCGTTTCTATTGTTTCGAATGCAAAAAGAGGCACATCGAGCACAAACGGGACTACAGTGAGTTATAAGCCCAATGCCAATTTCAACGGCATTGATACAATCGTGTATCGTGTATGCGATAACGGAACGCCTTCTTTGTGCGACACGGCATTGGTTATAATTAATGTAACAGCGGTGAACGACAAACCTGTTGCAGCTGATGATTCGGCAACAACGGTAAGAAACCTCCCTGTTTCGGTTCCGGTATTGCAAAATGACTCCGATCCGGATGGCAATCCTTTAATAGTATCACTCATCACACAACCTGATAACGGCACTGCTTTGGTAACAGGTGCTTCCATTTTATACACACCCGATCCTGGCTTTGCAGGTTATGATACCTTTTATTACCGCATTTGCGATAACGGGACTCCTGCTTTATGCGATACAGCTATGGTGGTGATCAATGTTTCAGCAGTTCCCATCAATTTCAGGCCTGTTGCTGCTGCAAATACAGTTTCTGTTTGCCGCAATTCGGATACAAATTTCATTTATGTTCAAAATAACGATTACGATCCGAACGGGGATAGCCTGGTTACATCTATTGTTTCGTTCCCTAAAAGCGGGAATGCCTCTGTGATCAATAACTCAGCCATTGCGTTTGTTCCGCAACAGGATTTTACAGGTTATGATACCATTGTATACCAGGTATGCGATTCACAGTTTTGCGATACTTCTTTTGTGTATATACGTGTTTACCCCGCACCGGTTGCAAATGCAGGCCCCGACCGCACCATTGAATTCGGGGACAGCATCATGATCGGTGCAGATTCATTATCAGGTAATGCGTACTTGTGGGAGCCCCGCGATCATTTAAGCGATCCGTATGCAGCAAACCCGTATGCCAATCCGCCCGCAACAATAACTTACACTTTAACACAAACCAGCCGCTTTACGGGATGCAGCAGCAAAGATGAAATGGTGGTGACCGTAACAGGTGACGGTTTTTATAACGGGCTTTCACCGAATAATGATGGCGTTAATGATTCCTGGAACATCCCTGCCCTGAATAAATACCCTAAGAATTTTGTAACCGTAATTAATCGCTATGGCAGCGAAGTGTGGAAAGCCACTGATTATGATAATAACAATGTGAAGTTTACGGGAACAAACCTGGATGGCGATGAATTGCCTGACGGAACTTACTTCTATGTGATCAATTACAACAACAGCAAAAAAGAAGGCTGGTTAATTATTAAACGATAATAACTCCTATAAATACAACCGACATGAAAATACATGATACCTTTTTGATAACCCATCAGTCATTGAAACAATGGCTGTTTGCCGCGCTGCTCATCACCTGTTTGGGCGATGCCAGCGCACAGCAGGATGCGGGCTTTTCCCAATATTTTTTCAACCAGCTTTATATTAACCCGGCTTATACGGGCAGCAGGCAAACCATAGCGGGAACCATCGTTCACCGGAGCCAGTGGGTAAATATGCCTGGCGCACCAACCACGCAGTCAGCCACGATCCATTCGCCTATTAATAATACGCACAGCGGTTTGGGCTTAATGGTTTATAACGATAAAGCAGGGCCGCTTGGCAATACCGGTGTTCAGGCTTCTTACTCTTATTATGTTCCGGTTGGAAAATACAAACTGGCTTTCGGCCTGTCGGGAGGCGCGCATAACATCCGCGTTAATTATGATGACATCCGTGTGGAAGACCGCACAGATGGTGTGTTTAACGGAAATGCCAGCTCATGGATCCCTGATGCATCAGCCGGTATCTATTTATACAGGAACCGTTTTTATGCCGGTGTTTCTGCATTGCATTTGTTTGAACCTTCATTCGACCTGGGCAGCACCGATAATGCCGAGTTTAAACGCCATTATTATTTCACCAGCGGTATCGTTTTCCGGGTGAACGACAATGTGGATTTCAGGCCCTCTGTACTTGCCAAGTTCATTAACTCGGCCCCGGTTGTGCTGGATGGCAATGCCTCTTTTATTTTTTACCAGCGTTTATTCTTAGGCGCGGGTTTCAGGCATAATCAACGGGTGAACATTGACGGAAGCGATAACGTAGCGGTGGCCATTGCAGAGTTTAATATCACACCATCCCTGCGTTTGGGCTATTCATACGATTGGTACCTGAACCACAGCGGTAATTATACCAGCGGAACGCACGAGATCATGCTTGGGTTCGACATCAACCCGCACAAAACAAAAATGACCAGTCCACGCTATTTTTAATTGAACACTAACATGAAGCTACATATACAATTGACAAGAACACTGACTAAGGTGTTTATATTTCTCCTTATCATTGGCGCCCATAAAGCATGGGCGCAAAACAAACATGCCGATAAATTATTTGCACGCTGGGAGTTTTATAAAGCCGCAAAGTGCTACGAAAAAACGGCTGAGAAAAAGCCTTCACAGGAAGTGCATTATAAGCTGGGCGAATGTTACCGCCTGATGGAAAATTACAGGGAA
>JAZKGM010000324.1:312-3770 GCA_040385895.1 Bacteroidota bacterium | reverse complement strand
GAACAATAAAAGAGAAGGAGAACAAGCCGTTTTTTACCGATGCACTTCCTTTATAAATGATGTTGTTCTGCATCACAAAGTTAAGTGCCGGGCTTGATTTAGGGCTGTTTACAAGGGTTTGATAAGTGCTTGGTTTATCATATACAATGGGGAAGACCTCGCCATTGTAATTGACCTGGATCTGTCCGCTCATATCAGTAACTGCCCCATTAATGGTTACTTTAGAAAGCGCTTTTAACGTATCTGTTATATTGGCCAGGGGAAGGTTATTAATGGCCGTTGTTATCACATTCAGCTTAGGGTATGCTAAGGTAGTAACTGCATCTCCAATTAATGTGAAATTGCGTTCATTTCCATTTCCACCATAATTATTTTTGGTCTGCATCATTATTGTACCTAATGGTTTAGGGGCTATTTTTGACGTAGAATCAAGACCGCAAACATTATAAAATGATTTATTAAGCAGTGTGTTTTCTGTTGCACCCACTAAACGGGAAGTACTTAACAAGGCAATAGCCCCCCCCTTGGTGCTTAAAAAGGTAAGCTCCCCGGCCGAAACCCTGCCCGGATCGTCATACCTGCTAAACTCGCATGTTGCCGTAACAAATAAAGGCAACTGGTTAATGTTTGTCCAGCTGGCAATATCTTCAAGCGTCAGGATGCGTTCGGCAGCCCATCCCAGTTCGCCACCATGCCCGGTGTAGTTAACAATAAAAGTGCCTTTCTGAATGGCTTCGTTTATCGCCTTTTGGGCATCAGGATATCGTTGCCCCCCCGCGATCACTTCCCGTTTATAGGCATCGATCCATATTTTTTCTACATTGTAGTTCTTTTGATTATTGATAATATTATCGGCCATGAAATTTGCATCAGACTGGTGGAGGTTGCTGTCCTCATCATCGCTTATAAAAACGATCTTGTTCCGCCAGTTTCCCATTTTTTCAGGCCTGTTGTAGTTGATGATTTTATCAACTGCACTTGCGGCTTCCCGTTCATTCGATACAGGTAAACGTCCTATTCCGATATCAAGCAGTTCTTTTACGTCTCCTGAGGTCTCCCACCGGCCCTCGGTGTCATCTAAAAAGGCAAAATAATCATCGCTGCAGTACGAGCCGCCAGGCGAAGATGATGGCCAGCTTTCATAGGTAGGTACAAAGTTGCTGTTGTTGGTGATCCGGTTTTTGTAATCGTATGAAGCGCGCCCGAAAAAAGTAACATATTTAATGGCATCTGCCTGTGAGGTGGAGCGCTGGTAAAACATACGAATAAAATCCCGTATCGCGCTGATGTCCTGCGAGCCGCTCGAAAATTCATTGTATATTTCATTTACTTTAACCACATGCGTTTTGATACCTTGCTGCGCATGGTAAGCAGCCAACCTCATGGCTTCGTTGTAAAAAGCAGCGGGGGTAATATAAAGTGCATCGGCCTGCGGTAAATTATGTAAGTTCTGGTTTGCCATTTTTCCTGCAAAGCCGGGTGTGTAAAAAAGGCTCAGGTCGTTAAAACCGGCTATTTCTGTGTAGGTTAATGTATTGTTTACAATAGTTGATTTGCTTGCATTTGTGGTGGCAAGAAGCTCATTTACCATGGCCTGGTTTGTTACATTAAAATACCGTGCATTGTTGGTCGAATTAGCTATTTCATAAGCAGTATTGCCAGGTGTTACTGAAGGTAAAAAACGGAACAAAGCCTGGCTGCTTTCCCAGGTGAGGCTGGCCTTTGTGTTTAGCTCAAAATAATCGAGCCACCCGTTTGAGCCACCAGGTGGTAAGCTGTATTTGTAAGTAACAGTTAGGGCGGCAATAGAAGAACTAAAATCTTTTGAAGTGACACCCGGGTAAAAGAAAGGGTCTTCGTAGCCCGTTCCTACAGTACCCAGGCTATGAATAATAACCGGGCTGTTGTTTACAGAAACAGTAAAGGTTGAGCTGGAAATAAAAGACCGTGCGGCAACGCTTGAGCGTAAATTAATGATCTCGGAAACAATGAAGCCGGGTATAAAAGCTGTAAAGTTCTGTTGAGGGGCTTTATCAAAAGCTTCGCCCAGGAATTGCCTCCCGGTTCTTCCCACATTGATCAGGTCCGCTTCATGGGACTAAGCAAAAATATGGGTGGTCTCTGTTGTTAACGGGACAGGTTGGGTACTTTGTTTAGCCATTCTTTTGCCCGGTCCCTGGTTGTAGGTAAGAAAGTAATACGTGGTGTCGCTGTACAGATTTTTCTCCCGTACCAGTAGATTTCCCTCCGGCTTCCATACGTCAAACTGCGATTTTCCATACATGATCACGTAATCGTTATCATTAAATACCGCGTCATTTTCACCTTCAACAAGAATAGCGTTCTCTATCAGATCATCCGGCCTGGCTTCATTGTTAGGCTGGGGTACAAGACCGGCACCACTGCCGTATATTTTTATGGTCCTGGGATCAACATTTGCTATGTTAATACCGCACGACACGAGATAAGCAGCGCTGAGTTTATGAAACCCAGTATTGGTAACGCCAATTTTAAACCATTCTCCGCTGGCCAGAACAGATGACGTGGCAAAGGCCTTTTTAGACAGGACTGTGGCATTGATGGCCGGCTCGTAGTTGATCACGACATCAAAAGAGCTGATCAATAATAAACCGTTGCCGGTTTCGTTTAAACTTAAAGGTAAGAATGAAAACAAAACCACATCTGAACCTTTTTCCTTCCCGGTAGAATGGCGCTGGTCAAAGTTCGTTAGTGTAGTAATGATTTGTTGATTTTGAATTGGACCGGTTGTTGGGTTACTTTCGAATTGTATATTTTGAATGGTAACGGTTGCATGATTCGTCTTCGCATTTAAGCGGATGTTCTCTGTAAAATAAGGAAGCCACTTTGTTTGTTCGGTTTGTAATGCTGCGTTAAAGGATAAATAATTACTGAAAGTGATCCCCGCCCGTGTTACATTCTGTTGCTTTTGCCAGCTGATTGTACGGTTTAATTTAAGTGTAACAGCACTGCTAAACTTAGGGATTACCGCTGTAATTGAAACGATTGCAAAAAAAAATAGCCGCGATCGCAATAAAAATTGCATAAAAGTTAACAAATTATTTATACTTGAAAGATACATTAGTTGTGAATCATAAACGTAAACAAAAGAAATTAATTATATGTTCATAACAAAAAGTAAGGCATGAAATGTAGATTTGTAAAGGGGCAGCGGCATTTAGATGAGGGTTACAATCAAAAGCCGCATTAAAATTTTTTAATAACTCCCCCTTCAAGATTCGCGAATCGCTATTTAAGGCTTGGTACGAGACGTTAGCACAGGGAATAGAGTCTTTATCCATCGACTTTCATTTTATGAATTATGGATATGCTGATATAGGGGCACCTCTAGAAAATCAGACAGAAGAAAGTCTTCAAACGAATCTATACAAAAAAATGATCGAACTTTTGATTTTTCATCTACATATTATTGGAGCGCT
>JAZKGM010000324.1:0-302 GCA_040385895.1 Bacteroidota bacterium | reverse complement strand
AAATCAAAAGCCGCATTAAAATTTTTTAATATTAAGATGATTTTTTCATTTCCGGTAAAAAGGAAGTTAGTACTATATATTGCATTAATGATGATCTTAAATGGGGGCTTGCTCGCGCAAGACCCTCATTTCTCGCAGTTCTTCGCTAATCCTGTGTATTCTAATCCTGCTTTTGCCGGTAGTACAAATCACGGGCGTGCGGTAATCAATGCGAGGAACCAATGGAGCAGTATTGCAGGAACATTCACCTCTATCAGTGCGGCATACGATGAAAATTACGATATAATAAACGGGGGGATCGG
>JAZKGM010000323.1:2612-10449 GCA_040385895.1 Bacteroidota bacterium | reverse complement strand
AAGACAAACGCTATAAAGTCCTTTTTGCCAAAGCTTTTCCTTCTGCAAAAAAAGACTCATTGGTAACGGTCCACCAGGTGGCCAGTGCGATAAGTGCATTTGAAAGAACACTGTCCCCGATGAACTCGGCTTTCGACCGGTACATTGGTGGAGACAGGTCTGCACTCAGCCAGGAGCAGATCAGGGGGTTTACCATTTTTAACGGCAAAGCACAGTGCGGCACCTGTCATTTTGCACCACTATTTAACGGCTTGCTCCCTCCCGGATATTCCATTACCGAGCTTGAAGTGTTGGGCGTAACATCCAATACTGATTTCGACAAGCCGATGTATGACCTTGATAGCGGCCGGTATCGTTTCTTCCCTATTGAATACAATACACGTGCATTTAAAACACCCACCGTTCGTAATGTGGCCAAAACTGCACCTTACATGCATAACGGTTCGTTCAATACCCTGGAACAGGTGATGGACTTTTATAATAAAGGTGGCGGAGCGGGCGTGGGCCTGACGATCCGGCATCAAACACTTTCATCAAAACCACTCGGCTTAACACAGGAAGAGATCAGGTCGGTTATCGCATTTATGAATTCCCTTACGGATAACATCAGGTAACAGGTTGCGCAAAGATCACCTGCAAACATTCCCTTTACATCCTGTTCATGTTTTGATCAAATGCGTTTAACCATAGCGTAAGACAGGTTTAACCATAGCATCACACGTGCACGTTTTTTTTGCATCATTAATATTTTTTAATGATGATAAAAAAACAAATACTTTTAAAAACGCTTTTGTTGAGCCTGCTTTTATTTACCGTGCCCGCTCTCCGCGCACAGATTACAAGCACGCTCTCCCGTTATGTTTCCAACGGAAATGACGATGCAGAAGAAACAGCACCCGGAGGTACGGGAACTGCAGGTGCAATGGACCTTACCAGCTCCGATCTCGAAATTATGCTGGACGGTACCAAAAAGCAATTGATCGGGATGCGGTTTGCAAATATGACCATCCCGAAAGGTTCAACAATAACCAATGCCTATATCCAGTTTGCAACAAAAGGTGATAAAGCCGCCACTGCAGGCGATGCGGCCATCAGGATCCAGCTGGCTGATGATGCAGGTACATTCACTGCTACAGCATTCAATATTTCGTCACGCAGCATCTCGGCCGACTCCATTATATGGGCCGGCAGTACAAGCTCCACCTGGGGAACAACAGCAGGAGGAACGCGTGGGACGAACCAAAGAACCCCCGACCTTAAAACATTGGTCCAACAGGTTGTGAACAGAAACGGTTGGGTTAACGGAAATGCATTAAGCATCATCCTTACCGGCACAGGTGTAAGAAATGCCTATTCATATAACGGTGATAATACACTTGCTCCCGAACTTGTTGTTGAATACCAAAGCAACCTCTACCCGATGGGAAGTTTCCCGGTAAGTAAAAGTTCAACATGGAAATACAGGGACTCGGGAAACGTAGCATTCGGGTGGATGAATCCCGCCTATAATGACAGCTCGTGGAGCTTTTCCAAAGCAAAATTTGGTTATGGCGATACGGCCAATAAAATCATTTCATTTGGCAGCGATTCAAACAACAGGCACATCACTTCTTATTTCCGTTACATTTTTACGGTATCAAACAGCTCATTATACGATTCCCTTGTGTTCCGTGTATTGCGCGATGACGGGGCCGTTGTATATGTGAATGGAACAGAGGCCTTTCGCATGAACATGCCTGCCGGAACGATCACCAACAGCACATTGGCTTTATCAGATGTAAGCGGCACAAATGAATCGGCATACCATACCTTTACCATTGATAATACCTTGCTGAACGGAACAAATGTGATCGCTGTTGAAGTGCATCAATCGTCTGCCACAAGCAATGACATGGGATTTGACCTGGAAGTGGCCGGCAAAAAACACCCGATGCCGCTGACCCCTTTCCCGATCACAAAAAACTCGAACTGGAACTTTCTGGATGATGGTTCAAACCAGGATTCAACATGGCGAAAACCGGCTTTTGATGACGGTTTTTGGGAATACGGACCGGGCAAACTGGGCTATTCTGACGCTGCGGTCACTACCCTATCTTATGGACCTGCAGCGGGCAACAAATACATTACTTATTATTTCCGTAAAAAATTTAACGTGAGCTCAGTTGCTTTATTAACAGACACGCTTATTATGAATATTCTCCGCGATGACGGTGCTGTTATTTACATGAACGGAGTGGAAGTGGCCAGGACGAACATGCCAACAGGAACGATTAATCATTTAACCAAATCGTTTACCATAGTGGATGGGGCCGATGAATCAACCTACTATCCTTATTTAATTCCTAAAAACATGCTGGTTGACGGAATGAATACCATCGCGGTTGAAGTTCACCAGCGTGATAGTTCAAGTTCTGACCTGGGCTTCGACCTGGAACTGAAAGAAACACCAAGAAGCCTGGTGCTTACCTCGCCAAACGGGAACGAAACATGGCAGGCCGGCTCAACCCATAATATTTCATGGAACTCGGCCGGTATAAAAAATGTAAAGCTGGAATACACCTCCAACGGCTCAACATGGAACAATATTACGAACTCGTTTGACGCAACGAAAGGTTTTTATACCTGGATATTGCCTGTGGTAAAATCAGCAAACTATGCTGTTCGTGTAAGCGATTCGTCAAACACTTTATTTAACGATACATCAGATGCACGCTTCACAGTAGCATCAGACACCCTCATTTTTCCGAATGCGCAATGGAAGTATTTTGATAAAGGAACAAACTTAGGCACGACCTGGAAAGACAGCCTGTTTGTGGATACTGCATTTGCAACCGGCATTGCCGAGTTCGGTTATGGTGATGGCGGTGAAGCCACTTTGATCAATGCATGCGGAACAGTAGTGCAAAGCCCGGCATGTAGCAATAAATACATCACGACCTATTTCCGCAAAAAATTAAATATACCCAACCTCAGCGACTTCAATGGTTTTTCATTACAGGTGGTGAGGGATGACGGGGCTGTGGTATACGTAAACGGCAGCGAAGTATGGAGAAGTAACTTACCTGCCGGAACGATCACCTATACCACGCAGGCATTAACTGCCATTGGTGGTGCGGATGAATCGGCTTACCAGGTGGTAACCATTCCAACAACCTTTTTTGTGAACGGGGAAAATACGATCGCTGTTGAAATTCACCAGGAAAGCGGCACAAGCTCGGATGTAAGTTTTAACTTACGCTTAAAAGGGATTCAGGCGCCCGTAATTCCTGTGCTGGTTACTGCTCCCAATGGTGGCGAAAGCTGGACCCCGGGTTCTGTGCAAAACATAACCTGGCAGGCACAAAGCAGCGTGGGCAAAGTAAAGATCGAATATTCAGTAAACGGCACTGCATGGAACACGATCATCAGTTCCATTAATGCGGCAGCCGGCACTTATTCATGGCTGGTGCCAAACACCCCATCAACAAATGTGCTTGTAAAAATAAGTGATACGGCTAATGTGGCACATTTCGATACCAGCCATGCGCGGTTCACCATCACCACAGCTCCTGCTGCTGTTTTATTACGCGGACCCTATCTACAAATGGTTACCCAAACTTCCGCCAACCTGCGTTGGAGAACAGATGTACCTGCGCAAAGCCGCGTTCGTTTTGGAACAGCAGCACCAACCCTGGCGGCTTTTAAAGACGACTCTGCCTTTGTTACCGAGCATGAGGTAAAAATCACAGGCTTATCACCATACACCACTTACTATTACAGCATTGGCGACATGAGCGATACCTTACAGGGTGATGCCAGTAATTATTTCCGTACGATCCCTCCTGCAGGTGCAGATGACCGCTTATTGCGCATCGGTGTGATCGGTGATTGCGGCAATGCATCCACCAACCAGATCAATGTAAGGAACAGGTTACAGAATTACCTGGGTGCAAACTACATGGATTCATGGATCCTGCTAGGCGATAACGCATACAGCAGCGGAACAGACAATGAATTCCAGGCGCAGTTCTTTAATATTTACAAAGACAATTTCCTGAAGCAAAACCCATTGTGGCCTGCACCCGGTAACCACGATTACCAGAACGGAAGCGCTGCACGCCAGAACGATCACAACATGCCATATTATGATATGTTCACTATGCCCAAGAACGGTGAAGTGGGAGGAACAGCTTCCGGAACCGAAGCCTACTATTCGTTCGATATCGGCAATGTTCATTTCCTTTCCCTGGATTCGTACGGAAAAGAGAACAACGCAACACGGATGTATGATACTTCGGGAGCACAGGTAACCTGGATAAAAAACGACCTCGCTGCAAACCAGAACAACCAATGGGTGGTTGCTTACTGGCATCATCCTCCGTATACCAAAGGTTCCCACAACTCCGACACCGAAGGCGAACTGGTGAGCATCCGCCAGAACTTTATCCGCATTCTTGAGCGTTATGGGGTCGACCTGATCCTGTGTGGCCATAGCCACGATTATGAGCGTTCCAAGATCATGCAGGGGCATTACGGAGTTGAAAACACATTCAGTGCGCCTATGCACCACCTCGATTCTTCATCTGGCAAATACGATGGTTCGGCCAACTCATGCCCTTACAAAAAAGATTCGGTGATGAACAAAGGCACCGTATATGTTGTTGCCGGTTCGGCAGGTCAGCTGGGCGGAACAACCACAGGATACCCGCACGATGCCATGTATTATTCCAACGCAACAAATGGCGGATCGATGGTACTTGAAGTATTGGGCAACAGGCTTGATGCAAAATGGATCTGTGCCGATGGCGTGGTGCGTGACCAGTTCACCATGATGAAAGATGTAAACGCAAAGAAAACGATCAACGCAACAGCAGGTGATACGATCGAACTTACCGCTTCTTTTGTAGGAAACTACAACTGGAACGTTGCAGGACAAACCACGCGCATGGTAAAAGTAGTTGCGGATAGCGGAAATACGGTTTACACGGTTGGCGACAACTTCTCCTGTCTTAAAGATTCATTCGTGATCAATGGCGCCCCGCTTCCGGTAAAATGGAATGAGGTGAAAGCATGGTATGAAGGAAAAGACGTGAAGGTTTACTGGCAAACAGCACAGGAGATCAACAACAAGTTCTTTGAAGTGGAACGTTCGGCCGATGGCAAGCATTTTACCGCAATTGGCAGGATCATGGGATCGGGAAACAGCGGCATTGTTAAGAACTATGAATATGTTGATCAGCAACCATTAGACGTGGCATTGGTTTATTACCGCATCAGGCAGATCGATTACAACGGCCGCTCGGAGCATTCGAAAACAGTTTCGGTAAAACTGGACGCAACCGCCATCGATTATAACATCAGCATTATGCCTAACCCCGGCTATGGGGCTGAAATGCGGATCAGGCTGAACAACCGCCAATCGGCCAATGCCCAACTCGTGTTAACAGATGTTTCCGGCATGAGCATCATCAACCGCCAGGTTGAACTGACTGATGACTTCCAGTATTTTTTGCCGGAGCTGAAGCCCGGATTTTATTTCCTTACTTTAACGATCGAAGGAACGGTGATCACGCGCAAGCTGATCATAAAATAATTGGCATTTCTTACCTGAAAAAGGCGCGAAGTTATGCTTCGCGCCTTTTTGTTTTTTGCCTCGTGAATATCTTATTATTCTGCCTTTTGCTGGTAATCTTTCGTGAATTTGTTATACGATTTACAAAAGTACCAGATGGGACATTCCATGCATTTCGGGGAACGCGCCACGCAGATGTAACGCCCGTGTAAAATGAGCCAGTGGTGTGCAGTGGCAATATATTGTTCGGGGATGTACCTGATCAGCTGCTCTTCTGTTTGCCTCGGTGTTTTGGCATTAAGTGTTAAGCCCAGCCGCGCACTTACCCGGAACACATGCGTATCAACCGCCATGGCAGGCATATCGTACACCACAGAAACGATCACATTGGCTGTTTTACGGCCTACACCGGGAAGCTGAACCAGCTCTTCAATGGTAAAAGGCACCGCGCTGTTAAATTTTTCGACCAGCATTTGTGCCATACCCAATAAATGTTTTGTTTTATTATTGGGGTAACTCACCGTTTTTATATAAGGAAAAAGTTCATCAAAGTTTGATGAAGCCAGTGCTTTTGGTGTAGGGAAATCGGCAAAGATCTTAGGGGTGACGATATTGATGCGCTTATCGGTGCATTGGGCCGAAAGGATCACTGCGATGAGCAGCTGAAAAGGCGACTCATAATGCAGCTCTGTTTCGGCAGTAGGCTGGTTGGTGCTGAAATACGCGATAAATTTTTCGAACCGTTCTTTGCGTGTCATCAGGGCAATTATAACCCGTATTAAACACTGAAAACAGCATTCAGTTTAAATTATACTGATTATAAATTAATTTTCGGGTAAACATCACAGCCTGATTCCTGTTATATCTTGCAGAAAAATTCCGAACAATATGAAAAAAGGATTGAACCACATCGGCCTGAACACGGCCAAATGCAAAAAACTAGCCGGGGAGCTGAACAGCTTACTCACCAACCTTCAGGTGTTTTATATGAACACCAGGGGGTATCACTGGAATATTAAAGGTGATAAGTTTTTCGAGCTGCATATCAAATTCGAAGAACTTTATAATGACCTTGCTTTAAAAATTGATGAAGTGGCAGAACGTATCCTTACGTTAGGTGAAACACCTGTTCACGCTTACAGTGATTACCTGAAACTGGGCCACATCAAAGAGCAGAAAAATGTAGCTGACGGAAAAACCGCACTGAAACAAATAGTGGATTCGTTCGGGGTGATCCTGGAAATTGAACGGAAGATCTTAAACATGAGCGATGATGCACAGGACGAAGGAACAAACGACCTGATGAGCACATACATCGGTCAGCAGGAAAAACGGGTTTGGATGTATACCTCTTACCTGAATAAATGATAAGCCGTTAATACAAAAATGGAATGATCAGCCACAGATTGCACGGATTAAAGGAGCGCAAACAACTCTTCCTTTCATCCGGCCTAATTAAATAAGAACTCATGAAGCCTCCATATCTGTGCAACTTGTGGCTTTTGCGGAACAAGTAATGGCTTTTATTACTGACACTTTCTACAACACAAACTAAAATAAGTCAGTACATACAAATACGATACAACCCTTTGCGGCCAGCTAAATCAACTGTTCGCAAAGGGTTAATTTTTTTACGGGCTTTAAAATTATACGACCGAAAGTTGTGTTTTGCAGACAAATACCCCGAATTTGCATAATAAATTTAAACGGCTCATAAAAATGCCTCATCTTGGTATTAAAATAGTATGCGCTTAAAATGACCAAGCCATTTGTTGCTTTATTACATGCCGGATTCTGGCTCTGCTACATGGTACTCATTATTGTGGTCCTGGCGATGTTTTATGGAGACAACCCGCAAGTAGAACAATCACAAATTGCAAAATCACTGCTTACCCTTTTATGTTTTGCATTTATCCCCTCTGCCCTCTCTTTTTATGCATTCTATTTTATTGTTTTCCCCAAATACCTGAAACAGAAAAAATTTGCAGCTTCCGTTATTTATAGCCTGCTTATTTCATACCTGTCGGCAATTGTAGGATATGCTTCTCTTGCTGCTGCTGTGTTTGAAGAAAACTGCTTTCAGAAAGAAGGCGGGTATTACTTTATCCCGATAACTCTTTTTATGGCGTTTATTGCGTTAATATGCGGGATTATCGCCCTTGTGATGCACGGATTTATTACATGGTTCGCAGAAATAAAATGGAAAGAGCTTTTGGCACAGAAGAACCATGAAATGGAGCTGGCCTTGGTGAAATCGCAACTTGATCCTCATTTTTTATTCAATAC
>JAZKGM010000323.1:0-2602 GCA_040385895.1 Bacteroidota bacterium | reverse complement strand
CTTCTGATTATTTAAACAAGCTCTCTCACATTATGCGGTTCATGCTATATGAAACCAAATCGGATTCGATCCTGCTTACCAAAGAAATTGAATACATCGAAAAATACGTGGAGCTGCAAAAGATACGGACAGCCAATTCCACTTATGCTCACCTGGAAATAACAGGTGAAGCCGGAACCCGCACCATAGCTCCCATGGTGTTTATTCCCTTTATCGAAAATGCCTTCAAGCACACCACCAATAAAAAAACAGAACATGCCATCCATATCCGTATCAACATAGAGGCTCACACAACCAGGTTCGAATGCAGGAATAAATTTAATCCTGAGCCTAAAGTAAAAGAGGACCGGGTGGGGCTTGGAAATAACCTGATCCAAAAAAGGCTGAACCTGATCTACCCGAATAACCACATATTAGAAATAAAAGTTATTGATGATCTGTACCAGGTAATCCTAACCATTAACCATGAATAAATACAGCTGTATTATTATTGAAGACGAGCCCCTGGCCATGGAACGCGTAATAGAATTTGTTAAAAAAGTACCGTTCCTCAACCTTTGTGCATCGTTCGATAATTCGCTTAAAGGCCTTGCTTACCTGAAGCAAAATGAAACCGACCTGCTTTTTCTTGATATCAACATGGATGAACTATCGGGCATTGAACTGCTGGAAAGCACAAGCATAAAAAGCGAAGTGATCATCACAACGGCCTACCAGGAATTTGCATTAAAAGGGTATGAGCTGAATATTACTGATTACCTGCTGAAGCCATTTACATTCAACCGTTTTTTGCAGGCCGTGAATAAGGCCCAGGATAACCTGGCTAAGCGGGTGCAAAACCTTCCACGCGATTTCATTTTTGTGAAGACAGAGAACCGCCTGGAAAAGATCACGCTCAGCGATATTATTTACATCGAAGGCATGCGCGATTACCGGAGGATACATCTTGCAGACAAGAAGATCATGACCTTACAGAACTTTAATGAACTGGAGCAGATCATTCCTTCTCACCTGGTTTGCAGGGTGCATAAATCGTTTATGGTGGCGCTTCATAAAATAGAAGCCATTGAGCGTGGCCGCATAAAAATTGTAGGCCAGCATATTCCCGTTTCCGAAACATACAAGGATGCTTTTTTTCAGCTGATCAATAACCAGGGCTGATCTGCACCTGAATTTTGCAGATGAAAAATAAGGATATGCAGACATTTTAAGTGCCCCTGCATATTGAAATTGCAGCCCGTTGGTTCACTCCGCATTTTTGCCTTGTTCAACCAAGAATAAAGCAAGCAATGTTATGAAGAACCTTATTTTACTCCTTTTAAGTGTAGCATGCACAGCTGCAACACATGCGCAACCACTCTCACAAACCATCCGTGGCACCATAACAGATGCCGACAGCAAGCTGCCCCTGGCCGGGGTTATTGTGAAAGTAACAGGCAGCGATCCCCTTATCGGTTCGGCAAGCGAGCTCAATGGCAATTACCGGCTCACAAATGTGCCGGTGGGGCGCATCAGCCTTCAGCTTTCCTTACTCGGCTATCAAACCATTACCATTCCCAACATTATGGTGAACTCGGCAAAAGAAGTGGTGCTTGATCTTGAAATGCAGGAATCGGCTGTAAAAATGAATGAAGCTGTGGTAGTGGCAAACGGCAATAAAAGCGACCCGATAAACGACATGTCGATGATCAGCGTGCGTTCCGTTTCGGCAGAAGAAACAAACCGGTATGCAGGTGGATTTAACGATCCTTCCCGCATCTTATCAAACTTTGCAGGAGTAACAAGCACGCAGGATGGAGGAAACGACATTATTGTACGTGGCAACTCACCCAAATATGTACAGTGGCGGCTGGAAGGCATACAGATCACCAACCCCAATCATTTTGCCGACCAGGGCTCTGCCGGGGGAGGCGTCAGCACACTGAACAACAACTTGCTTTCCACTTCCGACTTTTACACCGGGGCCTTCTCTCCCGAATACGGAGACGCATTATCGGGCGTGTATGATGTGAAGATGCGGGCCGGCAATAACGAAAAGTTCGAATCGGTGTTCAGCCTTGGTTTAACCGGCACCGACATTACCCTGGAAGGACCTTTTAAGAAAGGATATGCAGGCTCATTTCTTGTTAACTACCGGTATTCTACAATTACGCTCCTTTCCAATATCGGCCTGGTGAGTATTGGCGGGATCCCGAAATATCAGGATGCTGCATTTAAACTCATGCTGCCCACAAAAAAAGCAGGCACCTTTTCCATTTTCGGACTGGGAGGAAACAGCAGCTTTGTATTCGAAGATGTAAAGCAATCGTTATGGGAAACGCCCGGGCATAATTCCATGAAAGAAGACATTAAAGAAGACTATGAAAAGGGTTCTTACCTGGCCAATGTGGGAGTAAACCATACCGCTTTTATTAATGAGAACAGCTTTATAAGAACCACGCTTTCGTTTTCGGGCGAAGGCATAAAAGACAAAGTGTATGAGCTTAAAACCATTAAAATCACCGACCCTTCAGGATCTTCGCGCGACTCCATAGCCGACAAGCGTCTTAACTTTAACAACAACCTGGCTAAATCGGTTTACCGCGGGGCCATTACTTATAAT
>JAZKGM010000322.1:0-4298 GCA_040385895.1 Bacteroidota bacterium | reverse complement strand
GGCTCGGGCGGGATGCCGCTGCGGGCAAGGAGCCTGCGGGCGATATCGGCGTGGACGAAGATCTTGGGATGGTTGAGGACGTGCATGAAGACGCCCCTTCGTGTCCAGCGCGCCAGCTCCTCGTCCAGGTCGAACCCGATCACTTATATAAAAGCATACGATGCCATACGCGACCTGTTTGCCAACCTGGCTATCAGTAAAAGCCGTGGCTACAAACCCCAGCATTTTAGCTTTAATGTTGACGGTGGACGTTGCGAAACCTGCCAGGGCGAAGGTGAAGTGACCATTGAAATGCAGTTTATGGCCGACATACACCTGCCATGCGAAGAATGCAAAGGAGCAAGGTTCAAGGAAGAGATCCTTGACGCCAAACATAAAGGTAAAAACATCAGCGATGTGCTCAGCATGAGCGTGGATGAGGCACTTGAATTTTTCCATGAAGACACTTCCATCTTCAATAAAATAAGGCCTTTGCAGGATGTTGGCCTGGGTTATATCCAACTGGGGCAAAGCAGCAATACCCTAAGCGGTGGAGAAGCGCAACGCGTAAAACTGGCCAGTTTTTTAGGAAAAGGCAAAGCTCAGGATCATATTCTTTTCATTTTTGATGAACCTACAACGGGGCTTCATTTTAATGATATAAAGAAACTGATGGACTCTTTTAATGCATTGATCAACCAGGGACACAGCATTATTGTTATTGAACATAACATGGATGTGATCAAATGCGCTGACTGGGTAATTGACCTTGGACCTGAAGCAGGAACCAATGGCGGAAAACTTGTGTTTGAGGGAACTCCTGAAGACCTGGTTAAGGTAAAAGAAAGCTACACAGGACACTACTTAAAGGCCAAACTTAACTGATTGCATCAACTGCGGTTACTTTTTTTCTCAACAGCATTAAACATCTTCCTCAAAAATTTAATCCCGGTTGATCTATCGCTTTAATACCTGTGTTATACTTTTGCTTTACAAAATAGTAAACGATTGAAGCGCATTATTTTTATCCCATTTCTGATCATCGGTTTCATGTTAAGGACCGTTGGTGTGCTGCTGTACTTTATTTATATAGAGCTAAGTACATCTGGCTTTGCTGAATCAATCGGTAAAAAGAAGCCGAGACCTATGGCCTTTGTAGTGTGAGCCGCCCTGGAATGGCTCATAAACTGCAGCCATTTTACTAAACCGTCTTTACCCCCTAACCCGTATACCTTAAAAAGCGCACTTGTGGCGCTTTTTTGCTTTACAGAGCTTTATATAAGCTTTTCTCAACAGGTGTAGTTAAAATTAAATATTTACAATATCCTATTAATCAAAATATTAAATATAGAAATAGCCGTATACTTCCTTGTTTTGCACAAATTAAAATAACATGAAATTTGATTTTTAGTGTATTTTATGATTAGTTTTACTTAAACAACAACCTAAATCTATGTCTCAACTGATCATAGGTCATGTATCAGAAAATTCGGCTAAAATATGGGTGCGTGGCTCTGCCAACAATGAAAGCACCACTACCTTAACAGCCAGCATTACTCTTAAAAGCGACCTTCAAACCATTAGCCAGAACCTAACTATATACAAGCACAACAACTTTGTTGGCATTATAGAATTTACCGACCTTAACCCCGCTGACAGTGGCTTTATACGTATGATGTACACTGTTGATATTGTATTTAAAGACATTGCCAGGGTTCCTATAGGATTTAACAGCCGTGGAAGCTTTAATACGGTTCCGCGGGTTGAATACCAGCTCAGTTTTTTATTAGGCAGCAATTTGCTTCAACGCACGCCTGATGATGGTAAGCGTGTTTTTAAGAACCTCATCAATATACGGAAGAAAGACAAACCTGCATTTATGATCCATGCAGGAAATCAGGTTTATATTGATGCCCCGCTGAACAAAAACCCCATTCAATCGGAAGATTATATTAAGAAATATTCGAATGCCTGGACATACCGGGAGGCATCAGAGTTTTTTGGCAGGATCGCCAATTACAATGCCATCAATGACCATGAGATCTATTTCCGTTTTGCAAACGATGTGGAATACGATTATAAACCGGGCTCTTATTACCTGAGGGAAGCCTTACCGGCCTACCACCTGTTTCAACACAACCGTAACCCCAACAATTTTGGCGAAAACAAATTTTATTACAGCTACAATTTTGCCGGGAGCGCTTTTTTTGTTTTAGACACACGAGCCGAGCGTTATCAGTTTGTAAAACAGGGCCAGCAAAGGCAAATGATCAGCAGCGAACAGATGGAGGCACTGAAACAATGGATGCTTGAGCATAAGGACGCTGCAAAATTCATTGTTACTTCTGTTCCGTTCATTACCATAAAAGAAACCGATTACAGCGAATACTGGAGTGCCGAGGCATTTATTTACCAGAAAGAAGAATTACTCAGTTTTATAAAAAGCAATAACATCGGTAAAACAGTATTTTTAACAGGACAGGGAAATGCCGCTATCCATAGCACCTTAAACCTCAAAAAAAATAACGGGGAGATGATCGTGCTTCACGAACTGATGTGCGGGCCTCTTTCACATTACCAGGCAGGCATCAGCAATTACGATGATTTTATCTGGACACAACGCACCAGGAACGGGGAACTGGATTACGAATACAATGTGGTGAGCGGCAACGGGGAAACAGACCCGAATGTAATGAGCATAAGCTTAATTGGCAATGAGCTTACCTACAAGGTGTACAGCACGCGTTACGACCTTAATGAGGAAGAAACCCCGCCTGTGATCCTGGACGGGAAAATTACCTTATAATTTTATTGTTCGCTATTCTTACCTGTTTCGTTTATCGGGTATAAATAAACTTAGCTGTATCTCGCCCTTTGGATGGTAAAATGCGGCTGCATATTTGCCTGCTTTAGAACCGTGGTGTTACAGCTTTACCCCCGGTATAAAAGTAACGTGCCCCCGCATAGCGGGGGCACGAACTAACAACTACCTGAAAATTTAACCTGCTAAATAAAACCGCTTACGATTTATACTTATACAGGTCAAAGTCTTTAAACTCTTTTTCTACGTCTATATTTAAGTCGTTGATAAAGCCTTTCTTTATATCGTAAACCCATCCATGGATCTGAAGCTCCTGCTTGTTAAGCCATGCTTTTTGTACTATTGATGTCATCGCCAGGTTATAAACCTGCTCCCTTACGGTAAGCTCTACCAGCCTTTTGTGCTTGTCCTCTGCCGATTCAATGGCATCAAGTTCGGTGCGGTAATTCCTGTACACATCAACAATATTGGTAAGCCATTTATTAATAAGGCCCAGATGTGTATGGTCAATAGCAGCTTTTACCCCACCGCAACCATAATGACCGCATACTATAATATGTTTTACTTTTAAAATTTCAACAGAATACTGAAGCACCGACATCAGGTTCATATCTGTGTGTACTACCAGGTTGGCGATGTTGCGGTGAACAAATAATTCTCCGGCATCAGTACCGGTTATTTCATTGGCAGGCACACGGCTGTCGGAGCAACCTATGAACAAATAATTAGGAGCCTGCCCTTCTGCCATCTTTTCAAAATATTTAGGGTCAATGCTCAATTTTTCCTGAACGTACTTTCTGTTGTTTTCAAATAACTTCTGATATGATTGTTGCATATATTTATTAATTCTATTTTTTAAATTTTGTTAGTGACTATTAAACCGGTAAACGGATTCTATGTTTTTAAGTTCAACTTCGATGTTTTTATAGTGTGCATTTTTCCTGAAATCATTCAACACTTCAAGCACATCATAGTCTATGTAAGTTGTTCGCGAACCATCAATGGTTACTTTGCTGTTTTTAGGAAGATTATCCAGCGTTTCGAGGATACTGGCTTTGTTCAAAAAAGAAACTTCTTCCGATAATACAAGTATAACAGGCTCCTCCGGCTTATGGGTATTCTTATTATAGGAATAGGTGTTCTCCATGTTCCGTTTCAATATAAAAAATACACCAAAGGCCAGCCCGATACCGATCCCTATTAACAGGTCGGTGAACACGATTGCAAGCACGGTAACTACGAATGGAATAAACTGGTCGAAACCGGTTTTATACATATCGCGGTACAGGGAAACTTTGGTAAGCTTATAACCTGTTACCAATAAAACGGCAGCAAGCGAGGCAAAAGGGATCATGTTGATGAACGTAGGAATAAATATGGCGGAAAGCAATAAAAACAACCCGTGAAAAAACGATGACATTTTGCTTTGTGCCCCTGCATTAACATTGGCTGCTCCTCGAACAATCACGGCCGTCATTGGAAGCCCCCCGATAAGGCC
>JAZKGM010000321.1:0-4088 GCA_040385895.1 Bacteroidota bacterium | reverse complement strand
AAAAACACTTAAGAGTGATCACATAATACAAAGAGCAGGCCTAAGCCTGCTCTTTGTATGTAAGGGTAATTCAGAATGAATTAAAATGAACTTTGTTTCGTTAGGTGGGTATAATGCTCACTTAACACAACAGATGATGGTCAGACAACTTATTTCAGCAGCAATTTTTTCTTTCCTTTTTATTTGCGCAAACGCTCAGCAGCCAGAGCCGGTTTATAGTTTTGCTACGGTATTAAAACCGGTGAGCTGGTACAGGCAACAAGCCGACCTATGGAAAAAGGAAATTGAAAAGGACCCGAAAAACGGTGGGGCATGGTATAATTATTATCGCGCAAACAGAAACATAAACAGGACCGACAGCACCGACTCAAGAAATGGGAAACAAAGACAGGAACAGGAGCAAAGTATTATAGAGGACATGGGAAAAGCGATCCCTGACTCATACGAATATAATTTATGCCGGTGGATGATTGCAGGGAACAATTACAATGACCTGAAATACCTTAAACGTGCCGAGGAATTAGGTGCCGGAAAAACAACTCATTTTGCAGATGTAATTGTATGGGGTGAGATAGAACGGAACGCAGAGCGTAAATTTAAGTATGCGGCCAAATGGTACGAATCACGTACCGCTTCTCCGGGCCTTTTATATTACAATTACAATGTGCTGATCGGGCTGAAACCAAACGCTATTATTTTTACAGCCGGTGACAATGATACCTATCCCTTGTGGTTGCTGCAATCGCAGGGAATACGAAAAGATGTTACCGTGCTTAACCTCAGCCTGCTTTTTATAGATGAATACCGGAACAAGATCTTCTCCGAGCTTGGCGTTTTGCCCTGGAACATGGAGCCTGCAAGTCATTCAGTTAATGATAAAGGCCTGGCTGATGATGTAGAAAAAGGCCGGAAAAAAGAAACCCGGTACAATACCGATATCGTTAAACATGTTGCAGCCAACAGTAAAAAACACCCTGTTTATGTAGGGCTTACTGTTTCTGACGAATATACGATCGCCATTGGTGAGGATCTTTTTTTAACAGGACTTGCCTATGAATACAGCAACAAAACGATTGATAACATTGCTTACCTGAGGCATAATTTTGAACAGTTATATGCGCTTGATTACCTCGACAAACGCTTTTTTGCCGATGTGTCTGAATATTGGGTAAAGATGACGAATGCCAACTACGTGGTGCCGATGGTAAAGCTCTATGAGCACTATAAAGAATCGGGAGAGCTTGCAAAAGCTGAAGCGATAAAAGTAAAAGTACTCAATATGTTTAAAGGTGAAATAAACAAATCCACTTGTTTTATTACAGAGGAGGAAGTGAAAAAGTATTTCAACTAAGGCTCCTTGAAATTTCAACCCGGAACATATAAAACCTGTACAGATGAAAAGCTGATGCAATCTGCCGCACAGGGCGACAGGAAGGCTTTCGAATCATTGTACGACCGCTACTTTGATAAACTTACCTGGTTTGCAAAGCAATATGTGTATGATCTGCAGGTGGCGGAAGACGTGGTTCAGGAAGTATTTATAAAAATTATTGAACAGCCTGAATTATTTGACAACAGCAGGAAGTTCTCTACATGGGCCTACACGGTAACGGCTAATCGCTGTAAGAACATGCTCCGCGATACGCAAAACAGGAAAGACCTGTTGAGCAACCAGGTTAAACCGGAACAAACAACCATGCAGCACCAGATGGACTATAAACAACTTCGTGAAAAAATAAAAACGGTGCTGGAAGGCCTGAGCGAAAAAGAAAAAGCATTGTTTGTTTTACGGTTCGAACATGAGCTTCCCATAAAAGAAATTGCAGAAATAACCGCTTCGCCCGAAGGAACCATCAAATCAGGATTACATTACCTGCTTAAAAAAATGTCGGTCCACTTAAAAGCTTTTACACATGAATAATATAGAAAATATCCCTGCTCCTGTTTTCGACTGGCTGAGAACAACGCCTTTTGAAAAACTGGATGCTGCGCAGCAAAAAACAGTGGAGGCATTTATGAGCATTACAGCGTACAATGAAATGCATGATGCAACGCAGCTTTTATCGGAAACAAAATACAACCCTTTCAGCAGGCAGGAAGAGATCAGGCATAACCTGCTTCAACAATTTGAACGGAAACATAATCAGCCACAGCAACCAAAGCTCTTTTACTCATCGCAACTGGTGTGGAAAATAGCTGCGGTATTTTTAGCCGTAGGCCTCCCGATATCCGCCTATTTTTTGATCAAATCGAATAAGAAACTCATCACAAACCAATTAAACGGAAGGGTAGATACCGTATACCTTGAAAACACAGCCACATCAAACCCTTTAAAGGTTTACGATACGGTATATATCGTTAAAGAACGAAATTCACCGCGCACCACAATACACAAAGAGCAAGAGGTGACCAAAAACCCGATTGATGAAGTAAATGTGGGCCTCCAGCACGACATTTCCATTCAATCGATCAAAAATGTGGACTCGGCCCCGAACAAACGGAGGAGAAACTCGATCAAGGACGATAGCCTGATCAATCATTACAATTTTGTAACGCTTTAATCCCCACTAAATAGCTCGCATTATCTATTCTAATTGTGCTATTTTGCGGCATGCTCTCTAAACTTATTTCATGCCGCGCATTTTAGCTGTTGATTACGGCACCAAACGTGTTGGTTTGGCCGTTACCGATCCGTTTAAAATTATTGCTTCTGCTTTAGACACGGTGCATTCGAAGGATGTGATCGCCTACCTTAAAACCTATATCGTTGTAAATGAAGTGGAGTGCTTCGTGGTAGGAAAACCAACCCGGCTTGATGGTTCCGACTCACAATCTGCCGTACATGTAGAAAATTTTGTAAATTTGTTGCGCAAAAATTTTCCGGCAATCCCTGTTGAGCGTGTGGATGAGCGTTTTACTTCAACCATTGCAACAAGAAGCCTGCTGGAAATGGGTTTGAAAAAGAAAGACCGCGCAAAAAAAGAGAATGTGGATATGGTGAGCGCAGTATTGATCCTTCAAACATATATGCAGGGAAAGGAACTGAGGTGATTAAACCCATTTCAAAGCCGGCCGTTCAGCATTAACCAGCCTGAGCATAGAACTTAAAAGACAATGATTTATCCTATAGTAGCCTACGGTGATCCCGTATTGAGAAAAAAAGCGGCCCTGATCGATCCTTCTTATGAAGGTTTGCCCCAACTGATAGAAAACATGTATGAAACCATGTATGCTTCGCATGGTGTGGGCATTGCCGCACCACAGATCGGCAAATCCATTAATCTTTTTGTGATCGATACTTCAAATTTTGAAGATGAAAAATATCCGGACCTGAAAAAGGTGTTCATTAATGCAGAGATCCTGGAAGAAAGCGGGGATAAATGGGATTTTGAAGAAGGTTGCCTGAGCATCCCGCACATCCGCGAAAATGTAAAACGCCACGGAACCATACTGATCAAATACCAGGACAAAAATTTTAACCCGCACACTGAAAGCTTTGATGGCATTGCCGCAAGGGTGATCCAGCATGAATACGACCATATACAAGGCATACTTTTTGTAGACAAGCTGAGCGAACTGAAAAGACGCTTAATTAAAAACAAGCTGGCCAATGTATCAAAAGGTGCGGTGAAGGTGGATTATAAAATGCGCTTTCCTGCCACGCGTTAAGCGGTTTTTCTACGTCACAATTTTTTCGTATTTATGTAAGATTGAATGATTGCTTTACCCAATTGTTTGATCTGTTTCAGTAACTGTTTGAAGAACTGGAACGCCCCCTAAAACAGACTTTATGCAACAAAAATTCAATTCGTTACATTATTTTTTACGCAACGCGGCCAATACCATTAAAACGCCCCAGAGTACTTTTTTATTAACGAAATCGAAAACAGGATATCAACCTCATACTTATGCTGAGCTATTGGAGCAGATCAATGCCATATCCGCTTTTTTGCTGAGTAAAGGATATCAAAAGGGGGATAAAGCTGCGCTTATCCTCGAAAACTGCCCCGAATACATTGCTTTCGACCAGGGGCTGATGCAGCTTGGGGTGATCAATGTATCCATTTATCCCACCTTAAGCGAGGGGG
>JAZKGM010000320.1:0-9453 GCA_040385895.1 Bacteroidota bacterium | reverse complement strand
AGGCCCGCGCAAAAGTTGACAGAAAAGATGGTTGGACAGCCCGCACCATTGATGGTAAGCTATCGGCACAGTTCGAGCATACTATTTTAGTAACCCCAACTATTCCCGAAGTGCTTACCGATGTAAATGGTGAGTATCCTAAGCCTTAAAAGGCTAGGCCACCATATTTAATTCGTTGGTGGATACGGTGAGTTGGTGGATCAGCACCTCCATATCTTCAGCAAGCGTTTTTAATTCCTGTTTATGAATGGCTGCAAGCTCAAGTTTCAGGCAAATGCTGGTGGCCAGGTTCATTCCCATAATTTCACAACTTGATTTCAGCTTATGTGCCAGGAAGGTAGTTCTTGAATGATCATTTCCGCTAACTGCTGTTTTAAGATCGCTTACAATTACCGGTGTTTGTTTTACAAATGTTTTTGTAAGGTCAGAAACAAAAGAATCATCACCTTCTGCAAGATCGGCCAGGTAATTCAAATCATAATAAGTTCCGTAGCGTACCATTTTCATAATTTTTTTATTTAAGAGCTATTGATTAGTGTTTGAAACAACCGTTATGTAAAAAAGCGATCTGTTGCGTGTTTACATCCGTTTGTGTAATTCAAAGGTGCGTCAAAGGAACTTAAAATCAAATTAATTTTTTTAAACAGCAATTGGTACGATTAAATAGCCATTGAAACTATTTTGTATGAATACAAGGAAGCAGGTTACTGTAAAAGATATAATCAACCTGAGACGGATATGTTTTGGTATGCTGTTCGCTTTTAATCCCAATAGCAGTTCGTGCTTTAAGAGCTTTTGACTGGCTGTTCAGATCACGGTAAAGCGTATTGGCCTTTGTATACGAAAGCTGGTAAGCATCCTGGTTTTTATCTTTTGCGGCCATGGCCAGGCTATCCACGTAACTAACAATACTCAGCTGAACATCGGGGTATTTGTTTAAAACACTCCATGCTTTCTGGTTTATTTCCATCGCCATATTTTCTGTGTGGGAAGTGCCCGGGGTAAAAAGCTTTTTATCGTTTATTGAAACGGTGATCTGGGTACAACCCGTTGTGGTAGTGAGCGTTTGTTTTTCATAGTCGGAAAAATCGCCAAGGATCTGCCTGGACAGTACCATATAAGCCTCGCGTTCCTCTTCTTTCCTGGCCTTCATGTCTTTCAGGCTCAGCTCCCGGTCGCGGATCAGTTGTTCCTTATAATTTAAAGAGTCCTGCTTTTCCTGCAGGCGGTTATTCATGGCCTGCTCCATTTTTGCGCTTTCCGTTGCCAGCCTTATGTTTTCATCATTCAGCTGCCTTATTCTTTTTTCAAGCAAAAGGCTGTCGTTTTTAACACGTGTATGGTCGGTTTCAAGTGCCAGGTAAGCACTTTTAGAAACGCAACCTCCTGCAACCAGTAACAGTAATAGTGCACCTATATAAAATCTAAACTTCATTTCAGGGCAAAAATAATATTATAAAAATAGCATAACGGCTTAAGTTATGGGAATGTTTAAAATGCACGCTTATATTTGCACGGCAATTATTTAATATGAAATATTTCAATTATAAAAAGAATTTCCTGGCGATTGAAGACGATGACCTGTGCTCGTACAAAAAATCGAAATATGTTATTCAATCGGCCCCTTACGAATATACTTCATCTTACCTGCAAGGTTCGCATAAAGGGCCTTCGGCCATTATAAAGGCTTCCCAGTTTGTTGAGCTGTTTGATGAGGAACTGGACCAGGAAAGCTACCGGTATGGTGGAATATGTACGTTGCCTGCTATGGATTTTGACGGTAAGGTGGATGAAAAAGCCATAAAACTGATCGAAAAGAACACGGCTAAACTTCTTGATGATAATAAGTTCCCGGTAACACTTGGGGCAGAGCATACCATTACTTACGGAACGATGCGTGCCGTTCAGAAAAAATACAGTGACGTGTGTATGTTGCAGATTGATGCGCACAGCGATTTACGCGAATCGTATCACGATAACAAATATTCGCATGCATCGGTAATGAAACGTGTTTTTGATATGGGGGTTCCCCTTACGCAAATAGGTATCCGGGCCCAATGCATCGAAGAAGCAGCGCTTATTAAATCATCGAAGAACATTCATACCTTTTATGCGCACCAGGTGCGGCAGAACCCCAACTGGATGGATGAAGCATTAAAAACGCTTGGCCATAATGTATACATCAGCATTGATGCGGATGGGTTCGATCCGGCTGTTGTGCCTGCTGTTGGAACGGCAGAGCCCAATGGAATGCTTTGGAATGAAACGCTTACCTTTTTGAAAAAGGTGATTGAAAAGAAAAATATTGTCGGGTTTGATGTGGTTGAAATAGCCCCCGTAAAAGGAAATACCTTAAGCGAATACACGATGGCAAAACTTGTTTATCGCTTAATCGGGTACCTAACCTTGGGTAACAAAACAAATTACTAAAATCGTTCATCGAAAAAAGTCAATACAATGAAAGTTTATTTTGATAATGCAGCCACTACCCCCATGCATCCTGAAGTTGTACAGGTAATGACCGAGATGATGCAGAACAGTTATGGTAATCCTTCATCCATACATGCCCAGGGACGGGAAGTGAAAACGCTTGTGGAAGATGCAAGGCGAAAGGTTGCAAAATTATTGGGCTGTACCCCGGGCGAAATACTTTTTACCTCCGGAGGAACAGAAGCTGATAACATGGCCATCCGGCAATCGGTAAATACCCTTGGGGTTAAAAATATCATTACTTCACCCATAGAGCATCATGCGGTGCTTCATACGGTAGAAGAACTGGCCCGCAAGGGCAGCATAAACATGCACCTTGTTAAGCTCATGCCAAACGGGCATATTGACCTGGCCGATCTTGAAAGGTTATTACAGGAGAATGATCATGCATTGGTTAGCCTGATGCATAGCAATAATGAGCTTGGCAATATGATAGACCTGGAAGAAGTGGGTGAATTGTGCAAGAAATACAATGCATTGTTTCATTGCGATACCGTTCAAACGATCGGTCATCAGCCAATAGATCTCGGTAAACTTAAAATTGATTTCCTGGCAGGTGCGGCTCATAAATTTAACGGGCCCAAAGGCATAGGTTTTATTTATGTGAACAGCGCGAATAAAATTAACCCCTTAATTACGGGTGGTGCACAGGAGCGAAATATGCGTGGCGGAACCGAAAATGTGTATGGCATCGTGGGGCTTTCGAAAGCACTTGAGCTGAGCATTGCCAACATGGAGCATGATAAGCAACATATTGCTTCGCTTAAAAAATATATGATAGAAGCGCTGAAGGCGCATATTCCAGGTGTGGCATTCAATGGCGATGCGGAAGGCCGTTGTGCATACACGGTTTTAAATGTGTCGTTTCCCCCAACACCAATAGCAGAAATGCTGCTGTTTAAACTTGATATCGAAGGTGTGTATGCATCGGGCGGAAGTGCATGCAGCAGCGGGAGCGATGTAGGGTCTCATGTGCTGCAGGCTATCGGTGCCGATAAAACAAGGCCTGCGGTAAGGTTTTCGTTTGGTGCCGCCAATACCATTGCCGAAATAGATTATGTGATCGAAACCTTAAAAACAATGCTTAATGTGCCTGAGAAGGCAAGCATTTAAGCTGCTGTTTTATATATTAGTATTAATTTTCAAACCTGTATGAAAACAAAACTACTTGCTCTGGGCAGTATTGCCTTGCCATTATTTTCAGTGGCACAAACGGATTCTTTGGCCCCCAAACCTAAAATATGGAAAACAGACATACAAAGTGGCGTTAACCTGAACCAGTCGAGCTTTAGCGATAACTGGAAGGCCGGTGGGGTGAATTCGGTAGCGGTTGCTGCATTTTTAAATGCAAAGGCTGTTCGCACAAAAGAAAATAACGAATGGGTAAACGACCTGCAGCTTATTTACGGTAATGTAAAGAACGAAGGGCAGGCCATGCGTAAAAATGCAGACCGTATTTTCTTTGATTCCAAGTATGCGCGTAAGCTTACCGGAAAATGGAGTGCGTTTGCATCGGTCAACTTTATGAGCCAGTTTGATGCCGGTTATGAGTACAATACAACTGCAGGCGTGGAATCCGTAAAAAGGATCTCCGGTTTTTTTTCACCGGCATATTTAACAGAAGCTTTGGGTTTTGAATATAAGCCGGTAACCTATTTTTCGGCCCAGTTTGGTGTGGGTGCCTTGCGCCAGACCTTTGTTACAGACCAAACATTGTATACCAGGCCCGATACTACATTTGCAGAGCTATACGGGGTAAAGCGCGGGGACAACATGCGTAACCAGGTGGTGTTTCAGATGGTGGCCAATTTTGACAAGGAAATCCTTAAGAACATTGTGTTAAAGGCACGTTATATGGGATTGCTCGATTATGGAAAGCTGGAGGCAAAACACATTGTAAGCCGCGTGGATGCCAGCTTAACAGCTAAAGTGAATAAGTACATCAGCACCAATATATCAGGGGTATTCCTGTATGATTTCGACCAGGATGTAGATGTGCAGTATTCGCAGGTTTTATCCCTTGGTGTTTTATATACATTCAGCAACCACGATGGCAAGTAACCATCGCTTTTAATGCAATAATCAGGTCAGGTATCCAGATGATCAGGCTGGTTTGTAATACTTTAACCAGCTTGTTTAACGTTTATTAATTGCTATTTTTGCGCGTATTGCAATTCCTATATATGAATAAAAAAATCGGGTTGATTTTTCTTTTTTGTTGCATTTCAGTTTGTTATCAAAATGTATCCGCTCAGCAAAAAAGCATTTCTATGCAAAATATTTCTGAAGTAAAGGTTGATGAATTGAGCGATGACCAGATCAGGCAGTTCTTAGCCGAGTTTAAGAATTCGGGATATGGCATTAATCAGCTGGAACAGGTTGCAAGCCAACGTAAAATGACCCCGGCCGAAATCCAAAAACTAAAGCTTCGTGTTGAAAAGCTGGATCAGAAAGTGGCACCACAAACACAAAATTTCGACAGGGATTACAGTGATGAAGCGGTGAAAGCCGATACAAAAGATGATGCAGGCTTTGAGTCTTTGGAAAAAAAAGTGTTTGGGGCCGAGTTGTTCAACAATAAGAACCTCACCTTTGAGCCAAACCTTAAAATAGCAACACCCACCAACTACCAGCTTGGCCCCGATGATGAGCTGATCATTGACATTTATGGGTACAGTGAAGCCACGTATAAGTTAAAGGTAACCCCCGAAGGGTTTATCCGTATTCCCTTGCTGGGACCGGTACAGGTTTCGGGAAACACCATAGAGCAGGCTCGGAAAAAGATCCAGGGCCAGCTGGCTACCATCTATTCCGGTATTAATGCCGGCCAAACCTCCGTCAACATTACATTAGGAACCATACGAAGCATTAAAGTTAATATTCTTGGTGAAGTTAATATGCCCGGTTCTTATACCTTGCCCTCGCTGGCCACAACTTTTAATGCGCTTTATGTTTCGGGCGGGCCTAATAAAAATGGCTCATTCCGCAATATAAAGGTGATCAGGAACGGAAAAGTGATCGCTACGGTTGATGTGTATGAGTTTTTATTAAAAGGTGAAGCAAAGGGCAACATCAGGCTTAACGACCAGGACGTGATCAAAGTTGGTGCGTATGACAAACGCATTGAATTAAAAGGAGAGGTGAAAAGGCCTGCTTATTACGAGGTGATAAAGGACGAAACGCTGAAAGATGTAATAGGTTTTGCGGGTGGGTTTACAGACCAGGCTTATAAAGAAAGGATCAAAGTGTTCCGTAATACCTCCAAAGAAAAAAGCGTGGCAGATGTTCCTGGTGAATTGTTTACCATGTTTGAACCACAAACCGGGGATGTGTTTGAGGTAGGCAAGATCATCGACAGGTATGCGAACCGCATCCAGATTAACGGGGCCGTTTTCAGGCCGGGAGTATACGCGCTCGAAGAAGGGATGACCATTTCAACGCTGATTAAAAAGGCAGATGGCATTACGGAAGACGCATTTACAAGCAGGGCGATCATTTACCGTTTAAAAGAAGATAACAGTTCGGAAATAATTTCATTTAATGTAACTGATGTAATATCGGGCAAGAACGATATTGCATTAAAACGTGAAGACCTCATTGAAATAAACTCGAAGCTGGAGCTGAAAGAAGAATATGTGATCAGCATTTATGGTGCGGTTTTACACCCGGGAGATTATCCTTTTGCAGAAAATGCAAGGGTCGAAGATATGATCATTGCGGCCGGGGGATTAAAAGACAATGCCTCAAGAAAAAAGATAGAAATAGCACGCAGGTTTAAAGGAGACGGGGATAAGGTAGGAAGCGAATCGTCAAAGATTATAACCATTGATGTAAACGAAGACCTGGCCAACAAATCAGAGATATTCCTGATGCCTTACGACATCATTACCATTTACGGGACCCCCGGGTATACAACACAAAAAAATGTGATCCTGGAGGGTGAAGTGAATTACCCTGGCCAGTATTCCATTGCCACCAAATCCGAAAAGATATCAGATGTAATAAGAAGGGGCGGTGGGGTGACACAGTTTGCTTTTGTGGAAGGTGCCGTACTGATCAGGACAAAAGTGCTTAATGAAGCAGATAAACTGATCCGCCAGCAAAAAATAGATGCATTGATCAAGCAAACAAAAGATACCACGCGCATCCAGGAACTGATCGATAAAGAGATCGGGAACCTGACCTCTACCGTAGGCATTGACCTGAAAAGAATATTAAAGAAGCCCGGTTCAAAATATGACCTCCTGGTCGAGAACGGAGACCTGATCAGCATTCCAAGCCAGAAACAAACCGTGAAGATCAGCGGGGAAGTGTTATATCCGGTACGCATCCCGTATAAGAACATGAAGAGCTTTAAAGGCTATATAAACGGGGCCGGAGGGTATACACAAAGGGCTTTAAAGCGGGGCGGTTACGTGGTTTTTGCGAACGGATCTGCAAAGGCAACCAGGAAATTCATCGTGTTTAATGTTCATCCCAAAATTAAACCCGGCTCAGAAATAATCATTCCGGCAAAAGAAGAAAAGAAACGTGCCAGTGCGGTGGAAATTGTAGGTATTGCCACAAGCATAAGTACTGTTGCCATTCTTATAGTTACCTTGTTAAAATAAATAGCACGGCAAATAAGTGCTGCTATCACGTTTGATTATTGCCGGTAACAAAAACAAAACTGTATGAAACCTGATAACGATAAGATTACTTTAAAAGACTTTGTTTTAACAGCAAAGGACTGGATAAGCTACGTAGTTGCAAAGTGGAAACTGGTGGTAATAACGGGCATGCTTTGCGGTGCAGGTTTTTTTACCTATGCGTTGTTAAAGAACAAAGTTTATCTGGCTGAGCTTACGTTTGCACTTGAAGAAAAAGGCTCGGGCATGGGCGCCTATGCAGGCATTGCCAGCCAGTTTGGAATAGACCTGGGCAAAAACGAAGGCGGGGCTTTTATTGGCGACAATATCCTTGAACTGTTCAGATCGCAACTGATCATCGAAAAGTCGCTGCTCTCCGTGGTTGAAATTGACAAGGAAAAAGAATTGCTGGTAAACAGGTACATCCGGTTTAACCAGCTTCAGAAAACATGGGAAGGCGAACCCGGGTTAGCGGGCATCAAATTTACACCCGAGCAGTTGCGTAAAGATTACAGCAGGGCGCAGGATAGTATATTACATGCAATAACACGCAGGATCAAAGAACAGAACCTGATTGCCGATAAGCTCGATAAAAGGCTTAGCATCATGAGCATCCGTTTCCGGTCGGAAGATGAACTGTTTGCCAAATTGTTTGTGGAGGTATTGGCGGCCAATGTGCACGAGTTTTATATCGAATCAAAAACCTATAAAATGCGCAACAACCTCAATATTCTGCAATTCAGGGTTGATTCCGTTAAAAGCGCGCTTGACCAGGAAATGTTCAATGTAGCGGTGAACCAGGATAACAATATTAACCCGGTTATGGCAAAAGGTAAAGTGGGGATAGTAAAAAAACAGATGAGCGTTCAGCTGCTCACAGCTATGTACACCGAGCTGATCAAAAACCTCGAGATGTCGAAACTTACGCTGATGCACGAAGAGCCTTTGATCCAGGTGATTGACACCCCTGTTCTGCCTTTGTCTTTTACAAAACCAGGAAAGCTCAGCTCATTGGTAATAGGAGGCATCCTGGGAGGTATTGCAGGTATCTTATTCATTATCTGCAGAAGGGTGTATCAGCAGGTTATTTTATCATAACGATGAAACATAAAAAGGGTTATGATAAAAATACTGGATAAAATAAAATCATCCCAACTCTTTTCCGTATCCCTTTACACAGGTATTTCTACTGCAATAAAACTTTTAACCGGGTTTGTAACAGCCAAAGTTATTGCCGTTCATATCGGTCCGCAGGGTATAGGTGTATTGGGGCAGCTGCTTAGCTTTTTAGCCATAGTAATGCCCCTGTCTATTGGCGCAACAGGCAATGGGGTGATCAAATACCTGGCTGAATATACCGGTAAAAGCGAAGCGCAGAACAAAGTGCTGAAAGCCTCACTGGTGATCACGTGTTTTTGCTCGCTCCTGATCTCGTTGATCCTTATTTTGGGTGCATCGAACTGGTCTTTGATCTTATTTGACAGCGACAATTACACCGATGTGATCGCCATGCTTGGCTTCACCCTTGTTTTTTATGCAGCTTTCACGCTCGGAACCTCTATACTCAACGGCCTTAAAGAGTACAAGCGGTTTAATTACGCCAATATTTCTGCAAGCATATTCGGGCTCATCTTTTCGTATGTATTGATGGTTAATTATGGCATTAAAGGGGCATTGTTGGCAACCGTTACTTACCAATCGGTGGTTTTTATCGTGCTGTTCTTTTTCCTGCGAAATGTAAGGCAATTCAACTTCATGGCCGTTTATAAGGCCAGGCCGGCTAAAAGGATCTATTATAACCTCTTCCAGTATTCATTAATGGCCATCATTTCTGCAGCTACCGTACCTGTAGCGCAGATCATCATACGTAAATACATTGTAAGCCATGTTTCGGATACGGCAATGGGATTTTATGAAGGCATCAACCGCTTGTCGGGCTTATACATGAGCATTATTGTTACGGTATTATCTGTATATTATTTACCTAAGTTGTCGGAAATAACCAATAGCAGGTTATTGCGCAGGGAGATCTTTAAAGGATACAGGATCATTCTTCCGGCTACTTTCGTTTTATTAATAGCCATATACTTTTTAAAAGACCTGGTAATAACCATTGTGTTTTCGGAAACGTTCCGTGAAATGAATGGTTATTTCCTTCCGCAGATCGCAGGCGATTTTTTTAAGATAGCAAGCTGGTTACTGGCTTTTAACATGCTGGCAAAAGCCATGACCAAACTTTATATCATTACGGAGGTGGTGTTTACAGGAACATTGATCATGGCCTCAGTTCTTTTTGTTGATACCTGGGGCGCAGTAGGAGCAGTTTATGCCTATG
>JAZKGM010000319.1:0-11250 GCA_040385895.1 Bacteroidota bacterium | reverse complement strand
AGTTTTCGTCTGGGGCTGCGAATTGAATGTTGTTGTTTTTTGTCAAGTTATTAATTTCTCCTTTCGCTTAAAAAAGCGAGCAAAGGTAATTAAAAACAGATGATTACAAATAGTTTAAGATTTTTTTTAAGGCTTATTCAGCAGAAGCCCCTGCAGTATACCTGAAAGTGCCGTTCTGCCAGCCTGCAATGCCGATTTCCAGCCAGGGTAAACCGGCCATTTTCTTTTGATAATCAGGCTCAAACCGCTTTGGGTAGATATACGTGCGTTTTAACACATAAAAATCTATGTTTTGTCTTTTTACCCGTTGCTTTTCGGTCCATAACCAAAGGGCTTTTTCCAGCTCCAGCGGGTTTGGAACCATGCCGCTGCACACCGAGTTGAAGGTGTATCTGCTCCATGCCAGGTTCATGTTCATGCCAAGTGCGTAGCCATTCCGGTCGAAAAAGGGTAACCAAGTGGTATCTCCCTGCTTATTGAGGTGGATGACCGCAAAAACGGTTTTTGTCCCGGTATTGCTGTGGTCTAAAAAAACGCCCCTGGCATTTAGCCCGAATAAGGTGCGGAACAGGTTTGAAGGCTTAAGGCTGAAATCAGTAATATCTTTACGAACGTGGTACCCATTTTTCAATTCAGCGGTTTTAGGTGTATTTCCTTTCATTTTTGAAAACAGGTGATAGGAGCTGTAAAATACCTGGACACTCAACAGCATAAAGCAGAACACGGCCAACCAAAACCGTTTAAAACTTGTTTTCAAGGCCGGTTCGGGATATGTACTGGTAATATGGATGCCGTCATCGGCAAATGCCAGCACCATCAGCCGTATAAATTCTACTTCAAGCATCCACGAATAAGTTTTGCCCAATAGGGTTTGGTTCAATCCGTATATGGCTGTTTTCCGGTTACTGCGCTGTGTAGTTCCGTTTATGGTCATTGCCGGATGCGGGTGATGGGTTACTACCGTATTTCTATGGATGGCCTGAAGCGCCCTTGCAAAGATCTGTTGCCGCTGGTTTGCTGGGTTAATAACCAGGGAAATGGGAGCGGACTGAAATCGATCCCAGAAAGAATCGGGGATAAACAAGAGGTAAAATGCAATTGCCCCGAAAGATAACAAAGGAAAAGGGAACAAAATGGCAATAACAAGATGGAAGAACACGCCCGTTGCTGCAAATGTCAATCTCCATTTTTTGCTGAAAAGCATGAACAGAAATAACAGCTCCCAAAGCATTGTTACATAGTTTATGCCTTTCATGAGCCATTCCATGTTCAGGAAAAAATCGACACTGTGCCATTTGTTGTAAGGCATGCTTGCAGGTATCCATAAACCCAGGCCTGCCGCCCACATGGGTGAATATAACTTGGTGATGCCTGAAGCCAGATACATTAAACCCAGGGAAACCAGCAAGGCCGCCAGGTAATATAAAGAGGAGCTTGCTTTAACCTGCTGAGCCCCGAAACGAACCGTTTTAACCACGACATCAACCGAAAAATTTCTACCAACAGGCATGATCACCAGCAAAAATCCTCCTATCCGCAAAAGGTCGTCATTAAATGAACCGCATCCCGCATTGCTGAATAAAAAGGTGGCGATAACAATAAAAAGATAATTGATGACTGATGCCATCTTTGTTTGCCACCCTGCCAGTAAAAAGCCGGTTACCAGCGCCCAAAGCAAAAGGAACAACTTGGCGGGAAAGGGATTATAGGCCAGGTGAGGGATGGTATTGAAGATAAGCGGCCTGTAATAACTTACATGGGCAATGAACATGAGCAAAAACAAACAGAAAGCAATTCGAAACGCTGCAAAGCTCTTTGCAGACTGGGCTTGTTCCTGTTTTAATAACCATTGCGAAAGTTTATTCATTTTTATCCTGCCTGAGCGTTAGGGTAAATGCAGCCCATAAGAACAATGTAATAATGGGTGAATGCAAATAGCGGTTTATTTTCGAAACCACCACCACATCAATAAGGTTAATATTAATAAAGATGCTGGTGTACAACATAACGATCAATGCAATATGTAACCATAACGTTGCCCGGGTAAGTTTTTTATTGGCAAATGCATAATTGATGACCAGTGTTGGAAGAATAAGGAAACAAATGCTGTATAAAAAGCTTTTAAACCAGAAACCTGAATGGGTAATAAGGGTTTGAAGTCTGCTTCCGGCTAAATGATCCGGGGCCAGGAATGAAGCATTTAATGTGTTGCGGTAATCAGGGGTAAGCTCATCTTTTAACAGGCTTACAGCCACCAGCACCAGCAGCAACAGGATCGCTATCCACTTATTCTGTTTCATTTTTAGCCGTTTTAGCTTGTTGTATATTGGCCCACCACATCCATAATAAAAAGATCACCCCATACACCATAAAAATAAATATATACCGGTGAAAAAATTCGAAGTAAGGCGATTTATGAATCTGCATCAGGGTAAGTGTATAATTACGCAGAATGTTCAGCACATGAATGATGAGTAACCCCAAAGGGATAAACCAGGCCTTGTTCTTTAAAGGGCCGGGATAACAAATAATAAAGATGGTGAACAGTACCAGGAGCTCAAGCCCATTGCAGGAAGCCCCAACGCGTATCAGCGGATTGGTTTGCGGGATTAAAAAAATGTAGGTCTCACCCCATTTTTCTGCCAGGGTATAATGCGTTTGGTAGCCGGTAATATCCAGTAACAGGCAGATGAAATAGGTGATGTTTTCGGTGATCAGGTGGTCGAAATTTCCGGATGGCTTAATGAAAAGTTCATAGCCAAGCAACCACAGTCCATACAGCGCAAAAGTAAAAAGGAGAAATTTAAGAAGTTTTTTATTCAGCGCCATAGCGCAAACATAAACACCAGTCGCTTATTTTTTGCGGTGGTATAGTTTTTTAATTCCAAGACCTGTTCCTGCAATGGTCAATAACGCAATAGCCCCATCAATAGGCACATCATCAATCTCTTCAAAAATACTCGGATCGCCCTGGTTAGGCGGCTGCGAATAAGCCGCCATGCCTACAAGTGTAAATACGATGAAAAGTACAGCTTTAACTTTATTGCTCACAAGTCGGGTTTTTAACATTTTATTAGGTGCAAATAAACGAAAAAATAATCATTTGTAAAATCTTTTTTAAGTGGCTGTTTAAGCGAATAACCTGCGTTTAAATGCTTTAAACCCGCCAACCCCTCAAAAGCTCTTCTACTTTCATTCTTTTCTTTCCTTCCAGCTGAACGGTTATTGCATAAATCCAGCCATTCTGCACGGCAAACCTGATATACGGATTTTTTCCGTGTTCAGTTTCTATCATTCCAATATTTAAATTGTGCATGCCGGGCTCAAATACACTTTCATATATTTTTAATATAGAACGATTAACTTCGGTAAATGCACCTGGATAAGGGTTTAATCCCCTTATTTTATTGTAAATTTCAATGCCCGGTTTTGACCAGTCTATTTTGCAATCGGCTGTAAATAACTTAGGTGCATGTTTTTGGGAGTCGCTTTTCTGGGGAATGGGGCTGTAATTATTTTCGGCCACTGCCTGTACGGTTTTTACCATTACATCTGCGCCAACGTGCATAAGCAGATCATGCAGCTCACCTGCATTCATTGTTGGTGTAATGTCCACTTCCTGTTTTTGAATAATATCTCCCGTGTCGATTTCGTGTTTCAGCAAAAATGTGCTCACACCGGTTTTTGTTTCCCCGTTTATTATTGCCCAGTTAATGGGCGCAGCACCCCGGTAATCGGGTAATAAGGAAGCATGAAGGTTAATTGTACCTAAACGAGGCATGCTCCATACCACTTCGGGCAACATCCTGAATGCAATCACCACCTGGAGGTCTGCCTGGTAACTTTTCAGCTCATTAATAAATTCAGGCGATTTTAGCTTTACCGGCTGTAATACAGGAATGTTCTTTGTTACGGCAAATTGTTTTACAGCCGATTGCTGCAATTTCATTCCACGCCCTGCCGGTTTATCCGGGGCTGTGACCACCGCAACGATACGCACCCCGGCATCGAGCAAAGCCTTTAGTGAAGCTACTGCAAAATCGGGTGTACCTAAAAATATAACGCTTAGTTCTTTATTCATAAACAAAATTACCGGGTGTTTTTTAATCCTTCCACAGGAACGGGAACAGGATATAGGCCAATACCGTGATCAAACCATTCAACGCCAATAAAACCAGCAGATCTTTGGTAAGGAAGGATACATCTATTCCGTCAACTGCTTTTTTAGAAGCCTTTATGGCCACCAGCAGCAATGGGATGATAACGGGGAAGCTTAATACAGGCATAAGCAGGTTGCCGTTGCCTGATTTTGCCGCTATGGAAGACAATACGGTGAACGTAGAAGAAAACCCGGTTGAACCTAAAACGACAATTAGTATAAAGTACAAAGGGTTTTGAACCGGAAAGCCCAGGAATATACCGTAGGTGAGCAGGCATAATAAAGCGAGTAAAGAAGTAAGCACTGCATTATAAATGAGCTTTGAAACAATTAACTGTTGTGCCGATACAATGCCATAATAATAAAGCTGTCTTCCGCTGGTTTCTGACACAAAGCTTTTGGCCACTGCGCTAACCGAGGCAAACAACAGCACGATCCAGTAAACCGCATTCCATGCAGGCGCGCCAAGCACCTTAACGCTTAAAAAAACCACCATGGCCGATGAAACCGTGTGCAGTACAATGCCATTGATGGCATAACGCTGCCGCCATTCCTGGGTAATGTCTTTTTTTATGAGTGCTAAAACCGGGTTCATCAGGGTTTTGTATAAATCAGTGATGCATCTGTATAAAGCAGGTAATTTTTGCGGTAAGCAAGGTAGCTTTCTATCCCCGGTTGCCAGCTTCTGCGTATTTCAGTTTCACTCAAACCGGCTTTTATTTGTTGCTGAAAGCGGTCGTTTCCTGCAAGTTTATTAATAAAATCGATAAAAAACCTGGATTGTGCCGTATCTGCCCGGTACAGGTCTATCATTAGTTTTAAATGGATGCGCGGTTCTTTCTGAAGCTCATAACGGGCAAACGGGGTTAATACATACCCCCGGCATTCTTTGTTCATTTGTGGCGGGTTCTCTGCAACACCACTTATGTTCTTCGGGGTAAAATAATAGCTGCCCACTTTGCATCCCGGTTTTCCAACACATTCAAAAGGCATGTCTGTGCCACGGCCCAGGCTGTAGGTGGTGCCTTCAAATAAACATAAGGAAGGGTAAAGCGCAATGCTTTCGGTTGAAGGAAGGTTAGGGGAGGGCTTTACCGGTAAAATGTATTTCATATTGTGATCATATCCTTGCATAGGGATCACTGTTAAGTTACATCGGGCGCTGTCTTTAAGCCACTTTTGCCCGTTTATCATCCCGGCATATTCCCCAACGGTTAATCCATGCACGATGGGTACCGGGTGCATGCCCACAAACGATTTATACTTCATATCCAGCACGGGGCCATCCACGTAAAAACCGTTTGGATTGGGCCTGTCGAGTACGATCATTTGCTTGTTGTTCTCTGCACAGGCTTCCATTGCATAATGTAAGGTAGAGATGTAGGTATAAAACCGCGCCCCCACATCCTGGATATCAAAGATCATCACATCTACCTTGCTTAATGCTTCGGCCGAAGGTTTATAGTTTTTTCCATATAAGGAGATAACAGGCAGGCCTGTTTTTTCATCCGTTACCGATTTTACTTTTGCGCCCGCGCTGTGATCGCCCCGGAAGCCATGCTCAGGTGCAAATATGGCTGTGATGCTCACCCCCAGTTTTTGCAGGCTATCCACCAGGTGGGTTCCATTGATCACGGACGTCTGGTTTACGATAAGCCCTACTTTTTTTCCATTCAGCAAAGGCAGGTATGCATTGATCTGCTGCGCCCCCGTAATTATTTGTGCTGTAAGCAGGTAACAATTAAATGCGATGAAACATGCAGTAAGTAAGCCTATCTTCTTATATTCGAACATTCTCATTTATACGCGTAGTTGGTTTTGAATTTTGCATTTTTTATAGCAAGGCGCCTGATGCGCAGCAAAAGCAGTAAAAGTGGTTTAATCATAAACATTGCTGTTGCCGCAGTTGCCATTAGCATTGCTGTAATGCTGCTTGCGGTAGCCGTTGTTAAGGGTTACCAGCTGCAAATAACAAACAAAATTACCGGATTCAGTAACGATATTCAAATTAGCCGGCTCGACTTTAATAATTCGTTTGAAACCAATCCCGTTTACCGTGATACGGCTTTAGAAAAACACATCAGCAGCGATGCCCGTGTTAAATTTATCCAATCGTTTGCCATTAAAGCGGGGATCATAAAAACAAACGAAGAGTTTGAAGGAATTGTACTGAAAGGTGTTACCCATGAATTTAACTGGGATTTTATACAGCACAACCTGGTTGAGGGGAACGTTTTTACCCCTGGCGATTCAGCAGCATCGGGCAGCATTGTTATTTCTGCGAGCACTGCAAGCAAGCTTAATATAAAAACAGGCCAGGGCCTTATTATTTACTTTATACAGGAAGACGGTTCATTGCCGCGTGCCCGGAAGTTTACCATTGCGGGGATTTACAATACCGGGTTTTCAGACCTGGATGCACTGTATGGGTTGATCGACCTGAAGCACATTCAAAAACTGAATAAATGGAGCGATGCGCAGATCAGCGGATATGAAGTGAGCCTGAGGGAATATAAAGACCTGGATGCGGTGAGTGCCGAACTGTTAACTGCTGTTCCCTATCATTTGCAGGTAAAACCGATCACACAGATCTATCCCCAGTTGTTCGACTGGCTGGCCTTGCTCGATCTTAACGTGCTGGTTATTATTATCCTGATGATCGTGGTGGCGTGCATCAACATGAGCACAGCTTTACTGATATTAATTGTGGAGCGCAGCAACATGATCGGGATGCTTAAAGCCATGGGCAGCAGCAATAAATTGATCCAGCGTGTTTTCCTGGCCATGGCCGGAAGGTTAATTACCAAAGGTTTATTACTGGGTAACGGAATAGGGTTATTGATCTGTGTAACACAATATTATTTCGGGTGGATCAAGCTGAACCAGGAAGATTATTTTTTAAGCACGGTTCCCATCGCCATTTCACCGTTTGATGTTTTATGGATCAATGCAGGGGCATTTGCATTGTGCTTGCTGGTGATGCTGTTACCTGTAAAATTCGTGGCTAAAATAAGCCCCGTTAAAGCCATCAGGTTCGAGTAGCATTTACTGCTTTGCCGCCTCATCCATCATCTGTTTGGCAAGGTCTTTCCCCAGGTAATTATCAATAATACCATGTATAACATAAAGCAGCGGGGTAAGTAAAACAGCCACACAAAATTTATAGATGTAATTTACTACGCCAACGGCAAGCACCAGCTTCAACGGCCAGTTTCCGCCAATGTAAAAAGCAATGATCAACACCACAAAACTGTCGATGAACTGAGATACAACGGTTGATCCCGTGCTGCGCAGCCATAAAGCTTTATCACCCGTCTTCGTTTTGATCAGGTGAAAAGTGTATACATCAACCAGCTGGCCTACTAAAAATGCAACGAGCGATCCGATGATGATCCACAGGCCCTGCCCGAAAATGCTGCTGAAAGCAGATTGCATGTTCAATGTTCCCCCCGGTATCTCTTTGGTAACCCAGAAAGCAGCCGGAGCAGTATGGATGGATGCATAAACAGCAACAAATGCATAAGCGATAAGTGCAGCCGCGATGTATGAAAACAACCTCACACCTTGCTTGCCGAAATATTCGTTGATAATGTCTGTCATAATAAAAACCATGGGCCACAACAATACCCCTGCCGTCATGTTAAACGAATACATATCTCCCAGTAAAGAGATCTTAAAAGGAGGGATGCCCAATGTGTCTTCAACCGAAAAGATCTTGACGCCAACAAATTCGGCAATGATGGCATTGGCGATAAAAAACGATCCTAAAACAAGGAATAATATGGTGCGTTTGGGTTCTTTCATTATTGCGATTAGCGGAAACAATTATAAGGGAATGGATACAAAAGCTGATTATTTATGGAATGAATTAAATTGCTGGTAATTTGAAAGTTCTGGTTTATTCTTAAATTGATGTCAAAACAAAATGGTGGTTTTTGAGGTTAAAATTGTCATTATGCTATAAACATACTACTACTACTACTACTATGCTAACGGTTAAAAAAGAAGGAAAAGGACGCATTTTTGAAACCCCTGTTCTCGAAGTACTGACTAAAACCAATCCCCTGCTTCACATCATAACCTATGGAGGCGCCATTGCGCTGTTCTTATACATGAGCACAACGGCACCTTTAAGCACCGTTTTTTTATTTATAGGGGGGGCAATTACCTGGACACTGGTAGAGTATGTGATACACCGTTTTTTGTTTCATATTAAGCCTGGTAAATTCCAATACATGATCCATGGGGTGCACCACGAATACCCGCGTGATAAAGAAAGGCTCATGATGCCGCCTGCGCCTGGTATATTGCTGATCCTGTTCTTTTTCGGGCTCTGGTATGTTTTTTTTCAAAGCTATGCACATGCTTTTATGTCGGGCTTTTTAACCGGTTACCTTGCATATACCTACATCCATTATATTGTGCATGCGCATAAGCCTGTTAAAGGATTCAGGTTTTTGTGGACGCACCATTTAAAACACCATAACCCGGTTTTTCATGATAAGGCTTATGGCGTATCCACACCTTTCTGGGACTATATTTTCGGGACAATGCCCAAAAAAGAAGCTAAGCCCGGCCAAAGCGCTTAAGGCTTTTTTAGTGCTGTTTTTAACAGGTTGCTGTAACCGCGGGCGATCAGCCTTGTTTTATCGTTGTTCCATATTTCGCATTGCGCATTTACGATCTGCCGGCCTTTTTTTATGATAGAAGTGGAAGCAATGATCTCCTCATTTTCGAAAGCAGGTGCAAAATAGTCGATCACATTGTTGAGCGTGGTGTAAAAACTATCTTCATTCAGCGAGAACATGGTAGCGCCAATGCTGTCGTCAACAATGGCAGCAGTTACCCCGCCATGCAAAGTGCCTATCGGGTTGATCATTTCTTTTCTTACGGTGTACCTGAAAGAAAGTTTTCCGGATTCAGCCTCCAGCACAATGGGTTTAAGCCACAGCATGAACGGGGAAGGGGAGGACGTAAATTCTTTGCCAATGTATTGCTGCAATACCTGCAACTGTTTGGTATGGTCCATATTATTCGGTAATTAAACGATCAACCAATTTTTCAATCTGAGGTGCGATGATGAGTATAGCAGGAATGGCTACCAGGTAAGCTATAGCCCAGGAACGGAGCCAGATGCGGAAAAATGTTGCGCCAAAACCGATGTTCACGGAAATGAGCGTGAAGGAAATAATGCCTGTTGTGATGATGCCCATGAGGAGGGCAAATGCTATTTTCTTTTTCATGAATGTATGATCTCAGTATTGATGATGGTTTCAATGCGGTTTAAAACAAGAAAAAGGCGGGCGGGGCTATTGTTGATCTTCGACAGCATGATCCCACCTTCAATGAGTGCAATAAATGTATAGGCATATCCGGCTGCTTCGATAGCGGGTTTGAATTCCCCGTTTTTTACTCCCTGGTTCAGGATACTTATGAAGCGCTGGGCCCATTTTTTTATGCTCTGCTGCACGTTGTTCTTTAAAAAGGGCAGGTTGTCGTCTGCTTCAACAGAGGCATTCAAAATAGGGCAGCCCCCTCTTTGCGAAATGCTTTTCCAGTTGTTGCGGTAATAAGAAAGGTAAGCATGCAGCTTTTCAGAAGCAGTTGTCGCACCCCCCAGCTGCGCGTCAAAACGCTCGTTCAGTTTGGTGATGTTATATTCAAATACCGCGGTGGCCACTGCGTCTTTATTTTCAAAGTTGCCATAAATAGCACCTTTGGTGAGCCCTGTAATTTCAGTAAGGTCGGAGAGCGCTGTGCCGGCATAGCCTTTTGTGTTGAACACCGGTGCTGCCTTCTCAATAATAAATGCTTTTGTTTTTTCTGATTTCGACATAACGGATAACGATGCAAATATATAAAAATATACCAATCGGTATATTTTTAATTAAAAAAGAACTGCGGGTTGCGCAGCTCTTAAAAAATATTTAGTGATGATGTCCGCCCGGTCCGTGAATATGGCCGTGAGCAAGCTCATCAGCGCTGGCTTCGCGCACGTCAACCACTTCTACATCAAAGTTTAGCTCCTGTCCGGCCAATGCATGGTTACCGTCAACGGTTGCATGCTCCGCATCCACTTCCACAACGGTAACTATATACCGCTGGTCGCCTGTGCCAGCTTCAAACTGCATACCCGGTTCTATTTCCTGTCCGCCAAATGCGGTTAACGGAACTTTTTGCACCAGCTCAGGATTGTGTACACCATACCCTTTTTCGGGGCTGATCTTCAGGTTCAGTTTTTCGCCTTTTGTGTGTCCCTGCAAACCTTCTTCCATGCCCGGGATCAGGTTTCCGTGCCCGTGGAGATAAGCCAGGGGCTCGCGCCCATCGCTGCTGTCTAAAATGTTTCCGTCATTATCGGTTAATGTATAATGGATTGAAACAGCTTTGTTTTGTTCTATTTTCATGATTTTATTTTTGGCATGAAGCCACATTTATTATGTATTCCGGCAAAGATGCCATAATGATTTACAAATACAAACCACTGATTGTTTTGAGGTGCGGTTTATTTTAACGCTTTTGCTTCGTTCCAGAACACATCCATTTCATCCAGTGTCATGTCGGTTAAGCTAAGCTTATTCTCTTTGGCTTTTTCTTCAATATATTGAAAACGATGGATGAATTTCCGGTTTGTCTTTTCTAATGCATCATCGGGGTTGATGTTGTACCTGCGTGCCAGGTTGATGAGGGAGAACAGGTAATCGCCAAACTCATTTTCTGTGCGTTCTGATCCGGGGTCAACATCAAATTCTTCTTTTAATTCTGCCAGTTCTTCATCCACCTTGGCCCAAACCTCTTTTGGTGTTGGCCAGTCGAAACCCACCTGTGCTGCTTTTTCCTGCATGCGCAGGGCTTTTACAATGCTTGGTGTTCCCTTGGCCACACCGCTCAATACGCTTTTGTTGCCTTCTTTCAGTTTAATCTGTTCCCAGTTCTCTTTTACCTGCTCGGCATTCTCCACTTTTACATCGCCATAAATATGCGGGTGCCTGTTGATCAGTTTTTCACAAAGGCTGTTGCATACTTCTGCAATATCAAATTCTTTTTTTTCTTCACCTATGCGTGCATAAAAAACAATGTGCAGCAATACA
>JAZKGM010000318.1:4269-5838 GCA_040385895.1 Bacteroidota bacterium | reverse complement strand
CGGTGAGTATATACCTTGAACCCATAATTATTTAAATATAACCTTTACACCCTTAACTGCATGAAAATTTTTACACGCATAACAAGTGCGCTGATCACTATTAACCCAAACACAATACCTTGAAAAAGGCTCAAATAAGATCAATGTTCAAACCGATGCAGCTGTGGGCGTTTACCTGTTATCCATAAAAAATGGCAATTCGGAGCTTGTGCGAAAGATCGTGATCAGCAAATAATACTGGTGTATTTTAAAAGAAAAAGCCTTTGTTAATATACAATGAACAAAGGCTTTTTATATAAGGGACGGTTGTGTTTATCTTCTTCCTCCCTGTTGCTGTTGCATACCTTGCACCAGTTGTTGCAGGTTCCTGCGTGCCATTACAAAATCAGGGAACATCTGTATGGCTTTTTGGTAAGATTCGGCTGCCTGCTGGTATTTCTGGTTTTGGATGTGCATATAACCCTTCATGTTCCAGCAAGCGGCAACCACAGGTACGCGCTGGCTTTGGGCCTGGTCTATAAAAATATCAACGCTGTCTTTCGAGTCTTTATATTTTACCATCATCTCATCAATGGTCCTGGCGGCTTCATCAAGCTTATTGGTAACCAGTTGTACCGAAGCCACTTTATAAATGTACTCTGCCTTGCCTGTTTTTTTATACAGGTTCTCTGCAAGCGCATACATTTTTTCCGCTTCACCGGTTTGCTCCAGGCAAAGCAATTTGTATTTCAATAATTCTTCATCGTTTGGTTTCCGTTTCAACGCATCTTCGGTTGTGGCCAAACACGCATCAATGTTTTGCACAGCCAGGTACATGCCTGGTAAAGAATCGCGCAGGTTGTTGCTTGAATCCTGTAATAAAATTAATTGTACGGCTGTAATGGCAGTAGGTACGTCTTTCAGATCGTAGCTTTTTTTGTAAAGCTGTTCCAGCTGCGCAGTGCTGTTGGTGGCAGGTTGGTTATTGCATGAAACCAATAATGCTGCCGCTGCGGTTAAGGTTAAAATAACTCTCATAGTTTATATCTGTTGTTGTTTTTTAAAGTTCGTGCAGGCGTCCTGCAACGTTTTGCGGATAGGCTTAAAACCAAATCCAAGCTGTTTTATTTTATCGCTGCTGTAATAAAATCTGTTCAGCGATGCGCGTGCAGTTTCTTTGGTGATGGCTGGTTTTTTACCGGTGAAAAAGGAGATCATCTTCAAAGCCCGCCAGGAGAGTTCTGCAAGTAATTTTTTAACTTCAATATGTGCCTTTTTTGCATCAAGCAATGTTGCTGTTTCATCCAGGAACCACTTCATGTTCATGTTGTCGCTAACAAGGATATACCGTTCGTTAACATGATCATGCTCCATTAAAAAGAGAACGGCATCCGCTACATCTTCCACATCAACATAACCGTTCACACCATTGGTATAAAAAGGCATTCCCTTGTGCACCATGTTAAACAATACACAGGAGCCCTTGTTCCATTTGCCGCTTCCCAATATCACACCCGGGTTCACAATAACCGCATTCAATCCTTCTTCTACACCACGCCATACTTCTATTTCAGCTTTGTACTTGCTGAT
>JAZKGM010000318.1:0-4259 GCA_040385895.1 Bacteroidota bacterium | reverse complement strand
GTTTGCTATCTGTCCACTTTGTTTTTTCAGTGATTTCTGTTCCGCTCTTTTCGCGTCCAAGTGCGGCAATTGAGCTGATATAGGCCAGCCGGTTAATCTGCTTATCCAGGCAAGTGTTCACTACGTTAGCCGTTCCTTCTATATTGGCCTTCATCATGTAGTCCTTATCAGAAGGGTTAAAAGAAACAACAGCTGCACAATGATACACTTCATCAACCCCGGTTAATGCTTCTGCCAATGCGGGTAAGTCGAGGATATCCGCATCAACCCAGGTTAACTGTTCCGGAGCTGTTCCTTCTGTGAAGTATAATGAATAAATGTAATCGAACTCTTCCCGGCTGCTTTTTATGCGCTTTAAGGCCCTGACAGCTTTGCCTTGCTGCAACAACCTGCATACAAGGTGTGCGCCTAAAAATCCCGTTGCTCCGGTAACTGCTATCAAGGTGTGGAAATGTTTATTACTGCCGCGCGAAAATAATCTATTTTGTGAGCTTTAAAACCAATTATGCAATTAAGCGACTTCATTAAACCGGTGCCCGCACCTGTTTATGCCGACATACACGAAAGCTCCCCTAAAAGCCTCATCAACGTTATTGATATCCACACCAAACAATGGCCCGATATTGATGACGCAGATCTTGTTATCCTGGGTGTGAAAGAGGATCGCATCAGGCCCGAACATGCCGGTGTAGCGGTAACTCCCGATGAAGTGCGCAAAGAGCTTTATAAACTGTTCAAACCAAAATATGAGGTGAAAATTGCAGATATCGGGAACATAGAGGCGGGTAACTCCGTTAACGATACTTTGTTTGCATTAAATGCCTGTTTAAAGGAATTGCACGAACGCAAAAAAACGGTGATCATCCTTGGCGGAACGGCCGACCTGGCCTATTCGCAGTTTACATCTTACGAAGGCACGAACCCCAACCTGAACGTGCTGGTGGCCGATGCAAAAATAGACCTGAAACAGAATGAAACAGAACCGGCTTACAGCAATTATCTGTATAAGATCATTACGCACCAGCCCAACTATTTATTCAATATCGTTCACCTGGGCAACCAGGCTTATTATGTAGAACAGGAAAGTTTGGATGCGTTTGATAAGATGAACTTCGACCTATTCCGCCTGGGCCATGTAAGAAGCAAGATGCAGGAAAGCGAACCGCTAATGCGCAATGCCGATATGGTGGTGTTTAGCATGAACAGCATTAAAGCGGCCGATGCAGGCAGCACGGTTGAAATGAACCCGAACGGGTTTTATGGCGAAGAAGCCTGCCAGCTTGCCCGCTATGCAGGCATGAGCAACGATTTGAGCAGCATTGGCTTTTACGACCTTAATGCATTTAAAGACCTCAATGCCGGGGGGAGCAAACTGCTTTCGCAAATGCTCTGGTATTTTATTGACGGGTATTATAACCGCAAGAATGATTACCCGTCATCCGATAACAAAGATTATACGATCTACCGCACTTCATTAAAAACGGGGAATTACGAAATTGTATTTTATAAGAACAGGTACAACGAACGTTGGTGGATGGAAGTGCCTTACCCTAAAGAACGTTCGGTACAAAAAGGAACGTTTATGGTACCTTGCAGCTACAGCGATTACCAGGCTGCGCTTAATGACGAGATCCCCGACCGTTGGATGAGGGCTTACCAGAAGCTGTTATAACGCTGGTTGCATAAAAAGCAGAAAGCCCGCTTCAATTTATTGAAGCGGGCTTTCTTTATGGTTATTACCGGTTAATTTTTTACAAATCGTGCAAAACCCACCTGGTTGTTTCCACTTACCTCGATAAAATAAAACCCTTTTTTGAGGGTGCCGGTATTTATTGAAGGCGTATTAAACGCCTCAGAAGAAACAAGTCTCCCTGCCAGGTCGTAGATCTTAACGGTATTTCCAAAACCCGCATCATCAATGGTTAATGTATGGTCTGCAGGGTTAGGGTATACATTTAACAGAACGCGGTGCGTAAAGATGCCGTTTAATGCCGTCAAGGTTTTATCCTCTATGGAAGTTGATTTATTGATCAGCCAGTTATCAGGGTCGGAAACCACTTTTGTAACCGTTCCGCTCAATGGAAATTTATAATATTCCGTTGACCTGGTATGGTTAACACGCACGATGCTGTCTGTTCCATTCACTGTTATTGCATACTCAATGGGTGTAATGAACAGAGGGGTAATGCTGCTGCTTGTGGTCTGGTCTGTTTTTACATAAAGCGTATCGCCTATTTTATTCCATGTGGTGTTGAAGGTAGGATATCCCTGGCCATAGAACCATTGATCGAATATGGCGCTGAAGCTCCTGCCTGTTTTTTGTTCAACCAGGGTTTTAAGATCAATGGTATTGGCCGTGGCAAACCCAAACTGCTGCTGGTAAGTTTGAAGGATATTGAAGAACAAAGAATCATTATTGATCTCGAAACGCAGGATATGAATAAATGCACCGCCTTTGGCATAAGTGAGGCGTGAGCTGAAGATGCGCGATACATCGCTGGTATCTTCAAACCAGATGCTTCCGTCATTTGCCTGCATCACCTGTGCGTGGTTGCCTTGCATTTCAAGCTCTTTGGTTTCCGGCTTAAGCGCTTCGGCAGCCAGGTATTCGCAATAAGTTGCAAAGCCTTCGTTCAGCCAGATGTCTTTCCATGTTTTGCACGTTACGTGATCGCCAAACCATTGATGGCCCAATTCATGGGCAACGATACTGAAATCGATCACGCCAATGCTGGTCATTGTCTGGTGTTCCATTCCACCGCTGAAAGGTGCAAGCGAATGCCCGTATTTTTCGTTGGCAAAAGGATAAGGGCCGAACATTCTTGCAAATGCATTGATCATGGAAGCCGTTTGGTCCAATACGGGCTTAAACTCGACCAGCGCATTCGGGTTATCATAAATGTAATCCTGTATCAATATCGAATCGGGGCCCGGCATTCCGGCTTCTTTCACTGCATAGGTTTTGTATTCAATATACTTTGCCACGGCCACCGAGATCAGGTAATAATCAACAGGATAGAACGATTTCCATTCGTAACGGGATTTGTTGTTGGGAAGGTTCACCACCCGCTGAAGCAGGCCCTGGGAACCTGCTTTATTCTGGTTGTTGGTGGTAATGAATGTGTAGGTCGAATCGATCTTGTCCTGTAGCGATTGTTTACACGGCCACCACTCATACGCGGAATAAGGCTGGCTTAAGCTCCAGGTGGCCCGGTTTCCCCAACGGCTGGAGGCAGCACTCGAAAATCCGGAGCCGATAGCAGCACCCGCTGTAACGTGTGCATCGCCATGGTAATAGATGGTAATGTCGACCAGGCCATCCTGCATTACAGGAGCCGGCAGCTTTACATACGCAAAATGATTGTTATGGGTTATTGTTAACTTCTGGTTTTGATAAACCACCGAGTCAATGGTGTGCTGGTCGTGCAGCTCAAACCCGAACGTGTCGAGTTGCGCAGCAGTTACTTTTGCAAGGGTGCGTACGTTTCCCGATATAAACGAAGTGTCACGTTCAACGTTCAGGTTGAGGTGATGAAATTTCACATCGTATTTCTCCATCAACTGCACCTGACTGGTGTTTGCGGTTTTCCCCAGCAAGGTTTGTGCGAATTGTTGCTTTCCTGCTGCGCAGAAATGCTCTTGGGCATTTGCAGAGAAAGCGATCGCACTTAAAAGGATCAGAAAATATTTCATTCAGTTTAAAATTACTTATTGGTAGAAAGACCCGTTTTTAAGGTAAAGGGTTTTCAGGAGCGGACAAATTTTGTAACGCTCGTCCTTAGTGTCTTCGTAAACAGCAGCTAAGGTTTCATATACATGCTTGATCCCTGTTCTGTCAGCCCACTCAAAAGGTCCGAAAGGATAGTTCGTTCCCAGTTTCATGCTGGTATCAATATCCTGCATGCTTGCAGTGCCTTCCTGCAGGGTATAACACGCTTCGTTAATGATCATAAAAATAATGCGTGGCGTAACCATTCCAACGCGGTCGCTCACTACTTTATAATCCCAGCCGAGTTGTTTTAAAATGTTATCGGCTGTGGGCAGGTCGCTTTCATTCAGAAGTGAAATTTCGGAAAGTGAACGGTTAATGAATCCCGGGAGGCAGTTTAAGCCGATCAATATGCAATCAATGCTGCGCCCATATTTACTTGCCGCTAATGCCAGTTGTGTTTTTACGGCCGAAACAAAAATGAGCTTTCCCTTATGAGGAGCATAGTATTTAATGCTATCAACATGCTCATCAAAGCACAGGTCGAAAA
>JAZKGM010000317.1:0-6544 GCA_040385895.1 Bacteroidota bacterium | reverse complement strand
TTTCTTTCATAAAAAAGGGGTGAAGTACAATGCAAAAGAGCTGGATACGGTTACGTTCGATGTTAAGCGCACACCCAGTGGCATTAAAGCCATTGATGTAAAACTTAAGCAGGACCAGTAGCCCTTTTAGGCTAAGATTATTTTTTGAAGCAGGGTTAATGCCCTGCTTTTTATGTTAATTATTCAGGGCGCCCTGCTCGATCCACTTCTTAAAATAATCAATGCGGTAAGCATGCAAAGCCCCGGCTGGCGGCATCCTGCGAACCGGGTCGGGTTTTATTAACGACAGGTAAAGCAGGCTTTTTGAAGCCTGGTGCTTCACCACTGTGTTCATGGTAGCTTCGTATGTATGCAGGTCAACCTTGCCAGCTTTCGAACCATTGCCATGACACCCCTGGAAATTACAATTTGCAGTCATTAAAGGCATGATCGTTTTAGTGAAGCTGATCACCGTGTCGTACGCATCTTTTTTTATAATAAGCATGGTTTTCGACATGGATCGAAGCGTGGTTGTTGCCGTGATCACCACTTGCTGCGAATCGTTTAAAAGCGAAGAGGGTGCTTTATAATAATGCTGTGGTGTTACTTCGCCCATATCGGGCGAAAGCATCCATAAAGCAGCTGACGGGCTTAATAAAAAACTGTCGCCTGTATAAATAATACCAGGTGCCGAGAAGTTAAATTCAACTGCCGATTCCGTGAGCTGATCATGTTTACAGGAAACAAAACCAAGGAAGAGAAAAAGGTATGGCAACGCGCTTTTTATCATTGCACCACGATCCGCTTTATGACCTGTTCATTACCCGAGATACATTTGATGAAGTACATACCAGGCTCAGTAAATTGAAGCCTCTGCTCATTGCCTTTATCTGTATATTTTATGATGTCCGGTTGTTTTCCGGTGATATCGTAACAGAAAACGGCTACAGGCAATGGCGTACTTATGGTAACATCATGATGCGTATTTGCCGGGTTTGGAAATATTGCTACCGATTGCCGGCCGAAACCGATCTTGCTTACCGCGCTGAGGTTATTCTGATGGATCACTCCTACACCATCCAGGTCGAAACCTCCCGAAGCAAAAGCCGTGGGATAAGGATCGTTGATGATGGCGCCTTTACTATCCCGGCTTGCATGCACCGGGTTGATGCTCCCTGTTACGTCAATGATCCTGACGTGGGTGATGTTGCTTACATCAAGCCCGGGCTTATCTTTCAATTCATCCAGGTCGAAAGGGGTTCCGTAATTGGCAATGTATTTCCCGGCCAGGTTATTGATCTTAACCGCATTCATCGCTTCAAAAGAGGCCCGCTGTGTGGTTGTATCATTGGTGCTTTCGGCATCAAACCTGAAATAGCTGATCCCGTCTGAACTGACTTCAACAAAGGCCAGTTCGAGAAAGGCATTTCCGGGATCAAGGGTTTGATCGATGAACCCGTTCTCAAATACAGCAAAATCATAACCTGCTCCGTTCATCACCGGTTTTTCGAAGGTGATCACTGCGCTTCCCCCATCCCCTAAGCTCACCACTCCGTTGCCGGCTTTACCGGGTACATATGTTTCATCGCCAACCTGCGCTTTGCCTAAGGTGGTATCTGCAACATCCTGCCATCCCCTGGCAATCGAACATCCGGTGGCCCAGTTTACAAAAACGGCACTGTCCTTATGCATGGCTGTTGTGCCTGCAAAACCAACCTGTGGTGCAAACTGCGCATGCGCTAAGGATAAAAAACCGCAGGCAGCTGCTGCGAGTAAATACTTTTTCATTCAATACTAAATTATGGGAACAATAAGGGCGCATCACATGCACTTGGCATAGCATGAGGCCTGTACTTTTGTTCCCGAAAGTTTAACCATACAATAAATGCAACGGCAGGTTTTCTGACTCATGTTATCAGCTGTCGGGTCTTCCCGGATTAAAAATTCAACCCAGTGACATGTATTCAACAACCTTTATTGTGTATACAACTAACATTTACAGCAGCGGGCACTGTTACCGGATTTCACGGCATTCCCTTCATTTAAAGCACAAACAGGTATCTTTAAATAATCCCTTGCAGGCGCAAATGTATCATTAAACGGGTAACCAAAAAATTGCAAAGTTAATTTTACAATCAACGCACAGAAAATGCCATACTAAAAGTTAAATTCGCTCCGTTTATTTCTAATAAATAAAAATGTCGAAAATAAAATTCAATAACAGCGATCCGGTTTTTTTCAACACCATGAAAGAAAGGGTTGAAGCCTATTTTGTTACAAATGATATTAAGTCAACAGGTAATTACAAACTGTACCTGAAAACAGCTATACTTATTGTATCGCTGATCAGTGCTTATGTATGGATGGTGTTCTTCACCCCGCAATCAACGCTTATCAGTGTTGCTGTTTGCATTATTATGGGGGTTAATGTGGCTGCGATCGGGTTTAATGTAATGCATGATGGCGCACATGGCAGTTATTCATCGCGTAAATGGGTGAACACCTTCATGGGGTTCAGCCTGAATATCCTTGGGGGAAATGTGTACATCTGGAGCCAGAAACATAATATTAACCACCATAGCTATACCAACGTGGAAGGCATGGATGATGATATTGATATTAAGCCTTACATACGTGTGCATGCCGACCAGAAAAAAATATGGTACCACCAGTTCCAGCATTATTACAGCCTGCTTCTTTACGGAACAACCTATGTGTTCTGGGTATTTTTAAACGATTTCAATAAATACTTCAGCGGTAAGATTGCCGAACACACGAAAATGCGTAAAATGGACCTGCCTGAGCATTTAAATTTCTGGATCTCAAAAGTATTGTATACGTTCTTCTTTATTGTTTTTCCTTTCTTTTTTGTGGGTGTGATCCAAACCATTGTTGGTTACCTGATCATGGCGTTTGCTGCGGGTATTGTTATTGCCATTGTATTCCAGCTTGCACATATTGTTGAAGATGCACACTTTGTGGTGCCTGAAGGTAGTGCCATGAAAATTGAAACAGAGTGGGCCAAGCACCAGATCAACACTACGGTTAACTTCGCCACAAAAAGCAAAAGCATGAGCTGGCTTTTAGGTGGATTGAACTTCCAGGTTGAGCATCACCTGTTTCCGAAGATCAGCCATGTTCATTACCCTGAAATCAGTAAAATTGTTAAACAGACCTGTGATGATTTCGGGGTGATCTACCGTGAATTTCCTACTGTGTTCAGTGCCATCCGTTCGCACCTTATCCAATTGAAAATAGCAGGCCAGGCCGCATAAGCAAACGAATATTGAGCGTGGTGAAATGCTTCCCGCCTGTGCATGGAGAAGCTTTTCCCGGCAGTGACATGAGTTCTCCCCTATTCTTTCACGGCCAGCAACAGGTCGGTAATAGAAATATACGTCTCCAGTTTATTGATATCCAGGCTTTCCCAGTTAAACCATTTTGCTTCGGTAATGTGCTCTTCCACCTGTGGTATCAATTCCTTACCTGATGAAGTTTGCATGGTGTACCAGTAAGTGATCTTCAAAAAGCTGAAGTTATGCATTTTGTAAACATGGTATGTATTGGGGAGTTTTGCGATAATGCTTAAGCCATCTATGCTGCACTCTTCCATTACCTCACGCAGGGCTGCCTCTTCACGTCCCTCTCCCGCATCTATTTTCCCTTTAGGCAGATCCCATTTACCCAGGCGTTTAATCAGCAGCACATCCCCTTTATCATTAAAAACCAATCCCCCGGCAGCTTCAATCGGAACCATGTGTGTGCTGAGATCGGCAAACGCAAATTCAACATCATCTGTGATCAGTACAAATCCTTTGCTGCGCATGCTTTCGCAATCTTTAAGGTATTGTTTTGTTTTAAGCGGATCGTAGCTAACACGTGAACATGACTTATAGCGCGGATCTTTTACATCCGCAGCTGTAATTATAAAAGGTTTATCGTTTATAAAGATCTTATACATGTTGGTGTTCAAATTTAATAATTTCGTTGACTTAAACAGTCATCCGTGTTTTTATCCCGGAGCCTGGTATATTTACACCAGTGAAAACAACATCTTTTAAGGCAAAGATCGCGATCATTGGCATCAACCCTTACGTATTATTACCTGGTAAGGTGCTGGATACCGTGTTTGAACAGGCAGGAAAGAACAAGGGCCCCATACCTGTTAAAGGTTCGTTGAATACGCATGCATTTACGCAAACGCTGGTGAAATATAGCGGTAAATGGCGACTGTACCTGAATGGCCCGATGCGTGAGGCTGCAGGCATTGATGTTGGCGATATGGCCGAGGTACATATCGGGTATGACGATACAGAACGAAAAACAAGCCTTCACCCTAAACTGAAGGAAGCGCTGAAAAACAACAGGCAGGCCAATGCCGTTTTCGAAAGCCTTGCCCCTTACCTGCAAAAGGAAATAATGCGGTACATCAACCATTTAAAAACAGAAGAAAGTGTTGATAAGAATATTAAACGGGCCATCGGTTTCCTTTTGGGAAAAGAAGGGTTTATCGGCCGCGATCCGCTTTAAACACTATTGATAGGCCAGCGCAATAACAGCTTCTATATCGCGTAGCTCAATGGTGCTGGTTCCATCAGAAACCTGGCAGGTAAATTTCACTTTCACCTTTACCGTACGCTCCCCTTTCTGGTTGATCTCGTACCCGCTTTTTTCTATAATGTTGAATACAGATGACGCTGTTTGCTTAGCCTGGGCGCTGGTATATAATTTACCGCTCTCATCGCGCCATTCCACACCCACGTTTGAAAATTGCAGGTAATCGTTTACCGTAGTTACCTGATAAGAGAAGTTGCTCAGGCATGCAGTAAACGTGCGGGTGTTCACATTTTTACAATGCCGGATATCGCCAGAATCCTTATCTATTAACATACAAACCCTGTATGTGCCCGGGGTGTCGTAACTATGCTTGCTGATCGTTCCCACGCCCGTGTGTCCGTCTCCGAAGTCCCAGCTTACCCCTGCGGTTTCATCAACAGGAAGCGTATTAAACAACACGGTGGTATCATCAACATAGTTGATGTTAAAATCAATAAAATAGCCATTGTTTGCCGATGGAATATGTACCTGCTGGGTGATACTTGAATTGCAGCCTGCAGAAAATGAATTGCTGTGTGTTACATCATATACGGCAGGTTCTTTAAACCGCTTTCTTAATTCATTGCCGCTAAATGTTTCCCCGTTCCCCAGGTCCCACACCGAAGTATTGGTTCCGCTTCCAACCGATTGAGAAATAAAAACAGCATCGTAAAAGGTTTTATACAACACGGTCCTGTCGTAATAATCATAACGTTGCGGCTTAAGCGCAGAGTCGATCGAATAGCTTGCATTGGCGGTGTAATTCCTCACTGTAAATTTAAGTGACGGGCCGCAGGTGCTGCAATCCTTATTTTTGAGGTTACCGCTAAACACCAGTAGGCCACCTGTGTCTGTTTGTGCCGAAGCCTCCATGTAATAATTGCCGGTGCCTGCCTGCAGATCGAACATCGTACCGTTTGCCAATCCCTTGGCATAAAACACAGGCCCGGTATTGGACACTATATCTCCCGGTTCTTCCTTGGGTTGGCAGGAAGCCAGTACAATTAATATGCTATAAAAAATAATGTTGCGCATGATCAATAAAGTTGGTAGCCTAATGTCAACCTGAGGCCTTTGTTGGTATTGAATTCACCTGACCTGAATGCTGAGTTCTTAGTCACATCTGTGATGCCTGCGTAATATGCGGCCGATACCAGGATGTGGCTATTGAGTGTATAGGTATAGCCGGCATGCAGCTGCACATCAAAGCGGTTGAAGGCGGCATAATACCCCGTGCTTTTTTCTTTATAGCTGATTTCATTAGCTTGTTTAACCAGGTCGGCCGATTGAACCAGGTAATTGCATGAAACGCCTGTTATTAAACCATGCCTGCCTTTTATGCTGTAAAACAGGCTAAGCGGCACTTCCAGGTAATCTAAGCGGATGGTATTAATGCCAATGGTTTCCCTGTTTTCGCCAAAGCCATAGCTAATGGTATTGTAGGTTCGCTTTCCATTACCCTGGTGCTGCCGGCTATAAGAAACTCCGGTGGCAAGAGACAGGCGCGGTGCAATATTGAAACAATATTTTACCCCCATGTGAAAATTGAAACCAGATGCGGCATCACTTACAGGGTTGTAATAGTTTATACCGGCTTCCAGCATTTTGTAAGATGCCGACCGCTGCTGAACACGTTCCGATCTTTTTAAAGCCAATGGCTGATAGCCCTCGGTTTCAAGTGTTACTTTCCATCTTGGCCCGATAAGCGTTGCTGATGCCGGCTTATTTGACAGCACTGTTTCGCCTGTCGCATTTATGGTACTTTTTTCTGCTTCCTCCTGTTCCTTCATTGGTATGGCCTGTTTTGGCTCATCATCCGGCCGTATGCTGTTATGCATATATTCCGGGTGCCCGGTTGCAATTAAAGACATACCGGGTGTTTCAGGCAATGGAGATGAATGCCCCTGCTGCACGATATTCCTGTTATTATTATTATAGGTTCGGCTCGCTAAATTTTTTTGCTGATTAT
>JAZKGM010000316.1:0-8992 GCA_040385895.1 Bacteroidota bacterium | reverse complement strand
GACACACACTTACCACATTTCAGGAATAACATGCAGCGGCTGCATCAATACGATTAAAAATGCCTTATACCGGATCCCGGGAATTAACCAGGTAGATATTGAACAGGCCAGCGGAAACACATCCATTGTAATGGAAAAGCTCGTTGCCACAAACGAGCTGCAGCAGGCCTTAAAAAACACCAAATACCAGCTGAGCGAGCAAGCTGTTCAGTCAACCGGGGCGAACGACTCTGCAAGCATGTGGGTTACCTACAAACCCGTACTTATTTTATTAGGCATGATCACCCTCGTTTCTTTAGCCGTTCAGCTGAACCAGGATCAATTTAACCACCGCCATTGGATGATGCACTTTATGGCCGGCTTCTTTATCAGCTTTTCTTTTTTTAAACTGCTCGATGTGCCTGCATTTGCAAACAGCTACAGCAACTATGATATTGTAGCAAAAAACGTTAAGGCCTGGGGTTATATCTATCCCTTTGTTGAGCTGGCACTTGGTATCATCATGCTTATTCCGGCCATCTGGTTTGAAGCAAATGTTGCTGCATTAGTTATCATGAGCATAAGCAGCATTGGCGTTATTCAGAACCAGTTTAACAAGAGCCCTTTTCAATGCGCATGCCTGGGCACAGTATTTAACCTGCCGCTTGGCAAGATCAGCTTAATAGAGGACCTTTTGATGGTTGGTATGAGTGCATGGCTTTTGTTTGCCTGATTTTTTGTAAGTTTGAATCCTGTTTGAAAAAGACCTTCAACATATCGTTATCTGTTTTGCTGGCGCTAAGCATTGTGCTGGGCTATACGGGTGTAACTGTGTTTAAGATGGTATGCGCCAGCGAAAACGGAAAGGTGGTGCTCTCGGTGGTTGATGTAAAGAACGATTGTGAGCACAGCAAAAAAGCGGAGCAGGATGATTGCTGCAAACCCATTGCGGAAAAACAAGAGGAGCATAAAGACGAAAAAAAATCGTGCTGCGACTACAGCCACCAATACCAGAAAATTGATGATAAAACGCTCGTTCAGCAACAGCAGAACAGTGCCAACCATTACCTGCAATGCATTATTATCAATACCAATGCGCATACTTTAACCGTTAAGCTCCGGGTTTCGTTCATACAAAGCCTTGCCATCTCTCCTCCTCCCCTTTTACTCAAAAAGCAGCCGTTCCAGGCATTTACACAAAGCTATTTAATTTAAGATCCCTGCTGAATTTACATTCACATGCACACTGTGCGTGCGATGACCTTTCATTCATCTTAATTAAATAACCAATGAAATTTATAATAACAGGTGCACTATTTCTTGTTTCATTTGTAACAAGTGCACAAATAAAAGGTGTGGTAACCGACCATACCGATAAAACGGCACTTACAGGAGCCAGCGTGCACTGGCTTCTTGCCAAAACCGGTACCACCACAAATTCCGATGGAATTTTCGAAATCGCATTACCTGCACGTTGGCCTGATGTACTGATCGTATCTTACATCGGGTATGAGAACGATACGTTTACCGGCCTTACAGACGGGCAACAACTGGTGGTGAAGCTTCGCACAGTGCAAACGTTAAAGGAAGTTACTGTTGTGGAAGAAAAAGCAGCCATGAGCCATTCGATGATCGATCCGCTCAACAAACAGCTCATTACACAAAAAGAACTGAAAAAAGCAGCCTGCTGTAACCTGAGCGAAAGCTTTGAGACCAATGCCACCGTTGATGTAAGTTACAGCGATGCCGTGAGCGGGAGCAAACAAATTAAAGTACTGGGGCTTGACGGCTCCTACACGCAAATGCTCACGGAACAGATGCATGGCCCCCGTGGTTTGAGCACCAATTTCGGGCTGGCCCACATCCCGGGAACCTGGGTGCAAAGCATTGACATCACCAAAGGTGTAGGCAGCATTGTGAATGGGTATGAAAGCATGAGCGGGCAGATCAATATTGAACTGGAGAAACCGGAAAAAGCAGATCGCTTGTTTGCGAATTTATATGCCGGGGATGCAGGAAGATTTGAAGCCAATGTGCATGCAGCGCATCGCTTCAATAAAAAATGGAGCACCCTTTTGTTAACGCACGCCAATACCTTTGTTAAACGCAACGATTTTAATAAAGACGGGTTCCTCGATCAGCCATTGGGATACCAGTACAATGTAATGAACCGCTGGAAATATGAAAACCCCGGTAAGCTGATGGCAAGCTTTGGCATAAATGCACTTGTTGATGACCGCAAAGGCGGGCAGCTCCGGTTTAACACCAAAAGTGAAAATGATTCACGGCAATTGTATGGGGTGAACATCAACACCAGGCACATAGAAGGCTTCAGCAAGCTGGCCATTGGTTTTGCAGGAAGACCCTACAAAAGCTTAGGACTCATCACCACGTTCAGGGCATATGAACATGATGCATATTTTGGTCTGAAAAACTATAACGGAAAACAACAAACCGCTTATGCCAACCTGATCTACCAAAGCATCATCAGCACCACCGAACATAAGTTTAAAACAGGGCTGAGCTTTATGTACGATCGGTATAACGAGCATTATTTTGATACCCGTTCAAGCGATTCCGCCTTTAAGCGGACCGAGCTTGTTCCCGGTGCCTTTTTCGAATACAATTACGACCTGCTGGGCAAGGCTTCTGTTCTGGCCGGTGTGCGCACCGATTACCACAACCTGTTCGGTATATTGGTAAACCCGCGGCTGCATATTAAGTACAATGTATTTAAGCGAACCGTATTGCGTTTAAGCGGTGGACGAGGCATGCGCGTGGCTAATATCTTTATTGAGAATGCAGCAACCATGGCCAGCAACCGCAAAGTACTGGTGCTTGAAAAACTGAACCCGGAAGTAGCATGGAATTATGGCGTTTCATTAACCCATAATTTTAAGATCGGTACAGGAAATGCCAGCTTCGTTACCGACTATTACCGCACCGATTTTCAAAACCAGGTGGTGGCCGACCTTGATGCAAACCCGCAGGAACTCCTGTTCTACAACCTGAAAGGACGATCATACAGCAACAGCTTTCAAAGCGAATTTATCTATGAGCCGGTAAAGCGGTTTGAGTTCAGGGTGGCGTATAAATACCAGGATGTAAAAACAACATATAGCACGGGTTTGCTCACAAGACCCCTGGTTTCCCGCGACCGGGTATTGCTGAATGCAGCTTATGCCACGCGCTTCGACAAATGGAAGTATGATGCTACGCTAAAATGGTTCGGGCAGCAACGCCTGCCAAACACACAAAGCAATCCCGGGGCTTTGCAGATGATCGCATCCAGCAAACCGTATTACACATTCAATGCACAAATTACCCGTGCATTTAAAAAATGGGAAGCGTATATTGGTGTAGAGAACCTGTTCGACTTTGTACAGACCAAACAGGTGATCGATGCAGAAAACCCGTTCGGAAATAACTTTGACGCAAGCATGATCTGGGGACCGGTGATGGGAAGGGTGATCTATGGTGGGATAAGGGTAACGATAAAGTAATGGGAGAATGTGAAGATGTGTAAATGTGAAGATGCGGTAATGTGGAAATGGGGATTTGGCAATGAAGCAACCTTATTTCAATATGCCAAAGGCGATCTATTAACAACCAATAATTAATGGCTAATGGCCAAAAACTAACGACTAAAAAATGAAAAAACTAATATTCGCCTTAGTGGCAACGGTTGCATTGGCTCTGGGAGCTGAAGCACAAGTAAAAGATTCGTTAACCTACACCAAAAACGGGATGGCTGTGGGAAAAATAAAAACCTCGGCTGTGTGCGATATGTGCAAGGAAACGCTGGAAAAAGCAATGGCCTACGAAAAGGGGGTGAAAGAAAGCAGCCTTGATGTGGATTCGAAGATCATCACTGTAACCTTCGACCCGAAAAAAACATCATTAAGTAAGATAAGAGAAGCGATCGTAAAAACAGGGTATGATGCTGATGGCATACCGGCCAACCAGAAAGCATACGATAACCTGGATGCCTGTTGCAAGAAAGATTATAAGCATTAACAGGAATGGGGAATGGACAAGATCTTCTTGTCTTTTCCCATTATCACGCCTTAGCCGAACGGGAAGCCAAGGGGAGCAATCCATAAAGCCCTTTCTGCCAACCGCTCCCCAAAAAGCTGTTCATTAAATATCCACAACCTTTACGATTTACATTTAAAGTAATAAACTTGTGGTTTAAGTAAGATCAAACTGAACTATGCATTTAGCTATTGCCGGGAATATCGGATCGGGAAAAACAACATTAACAACTCTTTTAGCACGTCATTATAAATTTGAGCCGCATTATGAAGATGTAGAAGACAATCCATACATCAGCGATTTTTATGAAGACATGCAGCGTTGGGCGTTCAACCTCCAGATCTATTTTCTGAATAGCCGGTACAACACCATTCTTCACCTGCAAAAAGGAAAGAAGAAAGTGATCCAGGACCGCACGATCTATGAAGATGCATTCATCTTTGCACCCAATCTTCACAGCATGGGCTTAATGAGCACCCGCGATTTTGAAACCTACCAGAAGATGTTCGAATCATTGAACCAAACCGTTAAAGCTCCTGATCTGCTGGTATACCTGCGCGCTTCTATCCCTGCGCTGGTAAACAACATCCAGAAACGCGGCCGCGATTATGAGGACAGCATCAGGCTTGATTATTTGAGGCGTTTGAACGAACGCTACGAAGCATGGATCAGCACCTATAAACATAAACTATTGATCATTGATGTAGACAACCTGAACTTTGCCGACAAGCCGGAAGACCTGGGATCGGTGATCAGCAAGATCGATGCGGAGATCAACGGGTTATTTTAAACACCATTTAACGCATAACAGCGTAGCATTTCAGCAACATGCGCTGGGGAACTATATGCGTGTTCCGGCAAAAACATACATCAGCAAACAGTGCTCACGTTTCACCTCACTAAATTAAGGACTGCGTTAAACTCTTAACACGCAAGGAAATAAGCTATTCTGTAAAAGTATCTCTTTTTAACAGGCCTGCCGGAACGATAATGGATTCGCTTGCGTTATGAAAGTGAAAAATTCTTTAGATACCGGCCTGGTTGCTATGCTTATTGGCTTATATGTTATTGCCATATTCATTTCGGCTTTTATCATCATTGATGTTTTAAAATAATATCGGTTTAACCGCAGCAGATGTTTAATGCCATAAACCCTGCTTTCTCCCTTTATCAAACCAAAAATCAGTACTGGGTGCAGCCTCCATATGCTTGCATTTTTTTGCGCATGATATTCATCAAGCATCAATAAATTCCCTTAAAAAATCCCTTCAGAACACTACATTCGCAGCAAGTTATCAAAAAGTTAACAATGGATATTTTCGAAAAACTACAGAAAAAAGCCGGTCCTTTGGGACAACATGCCGATGATGCATACGGTTACTATATGTTCCCGAAACTGGAGGGTGAAATTGGCCCCCGCATGACTTTTCGCGGTAAGCAAATGCTGAACTGGAGCCTGAACAATTACCTGGGCCTGGCCAACCATCCTGAAGTGCGTAAAGCAGATGCAGATGCCACAGCAGAATACGGCCTGGCCTACCCGATGGGTGCACGCATGATGAGCGGTAACTCGGTGTTCCATGAACAACTCGACCGCGAACTGGCCGATTTTGTAGGAAAAGAAGATGCTGCCTTGCTTAACTACGGTTACCAGGGCATGGTGAGCGCCATTGATGCTTTAGTAGACCGTCACGATGTGATCGTGTATGATGCCGAAAGCCATGCATGTATCGTTGACGGGGTTCGTTTGCACATGGGCAAACGTTTTTTATACAAGCATAACGATGCAGCCAGCTTAGAGCAACAGTTGGTAAGGGCCAAAAAATTAACTGACGAATCAGGAGGAGGAATCCTGGTGATCACCGAAGGTGTATTTGGCATGACCGGCTCGCAGGGGAACATTGCCGAGATCGTTGAACTGAAAAAAAAATATGAGTTCCGCTTATTTGTAGACGATGCCCATGGTTTTGGCGCAATAGGCAAGAACGGAAAAGGCATTGGTTTCGAACAGGACTGCAACGATGGCATTGATATTTACTTCGGCACCTTTGCAAAAAGCATGGCGCTGATCGGTGGCTTTGTGGCCGCCAAAAAAGAAGTGATCAAATACCTGCGTTATAACTTACGCTCACAGATCTATGCCAAATCGGTTCCGATGCCGATCGTAAAGGGTGCCTTAAAACGCCTCGAACTGATCCGCAACCACCCCGAATACAAAGAAACCTTATGGACCATTGTACGTGCCTTGCAAGGCGGTTTAAAAGAAGCCGGCTTTGATATAGGCCATACCAACACCATGGTAACCCCGGTAATGATGAAAGGCACCGTTGGCGAAGCAACTGCCGTGGTGCAGGACCTCCGCGAAAACCACGGAATATTTTGCTCCGTAGTGGTTTACCCGGTGATCCCGAAAGGAATGATCCTGTTGCGTTTGATCCCTACCGCAGTTCATACCTTATCTGACGTGGAGGAAACGATCAAAGCATTCAGCGCAATTCGTTCACGTTTAGAGAATGGAGAATACCGCATGGAGCATGGTATTGTTGCCATGGGCGAAGCACAATAAGGATTTTAAATGCTTGGATGCTGAATGTTGAATGGCATTGTCCGTTCAGCTATTTGTGACAGTCTTATATTTTCTGTCAGTTCGGGCGGAGTCGGGAACGACATTAACAATATAAAAAGCAAGTCCCCGATACGGAAACGCATCGGGGACTTGCTTTTTGCGGCTCTTTCTTCCTGTTACACACATGATCTTTGTCTTGCCAGGAAGATGAATAATTTATTGCATCGGTGTACTTGTAGAAAGATAAGTTTTTGTGAGTACTGTATCCACCAGAACCATCCGTCTTCCGGTCCAGCGGTAAAATTCTGTTTTGTGGGTTACCCTGGTCCTATAATTACCTTGCTTATCAAGCAATGGTTTTTGCTTTGCATCCAGCAGCACCTTTTCGGTCATTGTTTTTCTTACCACCAGGTCCTGTTTTGGAATGTTGAGCTTGGCAGGAAAAGGATGCACGTTTAAGGTGCCGGTGCTTTGGTCGAATATACTCCCCACGTCCCCGTTCTCCACCAGCAGTATTTTGCCGCGGAAAAATTGCAGCGGAAGATATACGATGTCTTTATAATAATGTTCATCAGCAATGTCTTCCGTGTTTACGTAACCACCGGTGGTGAGGGTAAAAAGCGAATCGTTCGCATCGATCACAAACTGGTCTGAACGGCCGCCCCCGCAAAAGGCGCCTTCGCTGGTAATGCGGAAGAGCATGTTTACATGCTTCAGGGAGTGGATCTCAATCTCCTGTACAAAAATTCCCCATACCGGTAAGGTATCGAAGCGCTGTTTGGAAACGGAGTATTTCAGCACCTGGTTATTCTTGATATAGAACCTGTCATTGTTCTTGCCGGTGAGGCTTTGCGTCACAATATCGGATTCAACTACGTAACCTTTTGTATTGCCGTAAATAATTTCATACCACCTGAAATAATCCCCTCCGTAGTGAATATAAGTAGTGCTATCGGTCCGGGTCACCTTTTCAACGATTTTCCTCCCTAATGATCCTTGCCTCATCAGCTCCACAGGAGAATCATATTGTAGCCCAAACAGCACTTCACTCGTTGTGTCAGGCAAAGCATATACTTTGGTGTAATCTGAAAAAGTAACGGGGTTGAGTATCTGAGGAAAATTAGGGTCATTGCTTTTGATCTCCTCCCACTGCAGCGGTATTTTCTCTTCGCTGATGAGCTCGATCCTTTCTCCCGGTTGCTGTGCAAAGACCGTGCTTAATGAGACAAAAAAGATCAATAGGGTGCTGAAGGTTATTTTCATGTGTTTTTTACCGTGTTCAAATGTATCAATTATTCTTTTCAGGTGTTCCTGCTAATGGACCTAACAGATGCAACTGCTGCTTTACAAATTCATTGCCAGGAATACGCTCCGCAGTTCAAAAACGCTTCATCCTTTGCTCATGCAGGTTCTGTGCAAATGAAGCGGCCGCATCATTGGGCTTCAATGTATGTTATACGCTACAAGCTGCCCTGCCCGGACAACAACATCCGCGCTAATAAAAAAAACTGCCGGTACGGAAATGCATCAGGGAGTTTTTGTTTGAAGACATATTTTGGGTATCACAACGTGACCCGGAACAGGTTCGTACCTTATTCCGATACCGGTTCTTTTTCTTGTTTTTTTCTTAGCGACATGATCACCCTGAAATTAAGAAATAAAATGATCAGGTTAAAGTACCAGAACCCCGCCTGGGTGATTTTCCAGCCAAACATTTGCAGGTGACCGCCTGAAATGAAGTACCAAACCATTAAAACCAATGATGTGAATACCACAGCAAATGGCTTCAGCTTATTTTTAAAATAAAGCAGGCCCAAAGAAAGCAGGCCCAGGTTTAAAACGGTTAACCCAAGCAGGTACGGCAAATAGACAAGCGATCTTAAGATGGCCACGTTCATGGGTTCGTTATTCTTAGTTGAAAAACGGAGGAACAACACAATGGTCAATACACTTAAATGGATCACACCAAATTTGATCAGCGTCCTTAATTTCATGTGCAATAATAATAAGTATAGCACTGTTTAATGCTTTATATGCACTTAATTTACCTGGAAGGGAGACCACTAAATAACCTTTACTTATCAGCAAAAGCCTCCGTTTTTATTATGGCATAGGAACACCTAACTTTACCCCATGCTTGGTCATTTTTTCAGTAAGTATGTTCCGCAACAGGGCGGGAATAAATTCGATGAGTTATTAAAACTATTTCTGCAACTGCTGCAATACACCAATGGCGATGTGGGTGAAACCCTGGAGTGGATGAATGAGCTGGACAAACAATACAACATCACCAATAACGAATATGGCATGGGTGATTTTATTGAGGACCTGAAAGCACAGGGCTATATTAAGGATGACGGGGAAAACGGCCTCACGCAACCTACTTCCAAAACCAACCAGGCCATCCGTAAA
>JAZKGM010000315.1:2631-7061 GCA_040385895.1 Bacteroidota bacterium | reverse complement strand
CTTACTCTATATTTTTGCAGTGGTTTCTATTGGTGGCTATGGCATCATGATCGGTGGCTGGGCATCCAACAATAAGTTTGCATTACTGGGTTCATTGCGTGCAGCCTCGCAAATGATCAGCTACGAGCTTGCCATGGGCATGGCCATTGTAGCCATATTATTATTCAGCGATTCATTAAGCCTTCGCGAAATCGTGGACCAGCAGGCAGGGGATGGCAACATGTGGAACGTGGTTCGCCAGCCTTTGGGATGCCTTATATTTATTATCTGTGCATTTGCCGAATGTAACCGCGCCCCTTTCGATCTTCCTGAATCGGAAAGTGAACTGATCGGTGGCTATCATACCGAATACAGCTCCATGAAACTGGGCTTGTTCCTGTTTGCCGAATACATCAACATGTTTATTTCATCGGCATTAATTGCCAGCATCTATTTTGGCGGGTATCATTTCCCGGGGATCGATAGTTTGGATCTTCCGCAAAATCTTGCCGCCATCATCAGTGTGGCCGTATTGTTTGCCAAAATACTATTCTTCATTTTCTTTTTCATGTGGGTGCGCTGGACCTTACCACGTTTCCGCTACGATCAGTTAATGAACCTGGGTTGGAAAATATTAATTCCGTTGTCGATCCTTAATGTATTGATCACGGGGGCCTGGATGACATTTGTGAAATAGGAGATGAGGGGATTAAGAGATTAAGTAATTAGGTGATTAAGATTTCTGCTAAAACTAAAGGCCTGAAGCCAATAGTGAATAGCTAAAAGCCAATAAAAATGCAATTAACAAACAGATCAAAAGTAGTGGTAAAACGCGAGCTCAACTGGGTTGAGAAGCTTTACCTGCCTGCAATAGTGAACGGAATGATGATCACCATTAAGCATTTGTTTAAGAAAAGTGCCACCATCAGGTACCCGGATGAAAAAAGGGAGATCGCTGCTGTATACCGCGGGCAACATGTGCTGAAACGTGATGACAAAGGCCGCGAAAACTGCACCGCCTGCGGGCTTTGTGCCGTTGCATGCCCTGCAGAGGCCATCACCATGGAAGCGGCCGAACGTAAAAAAGGCGAAGAACATTTGTACCGTGAAGAAAAATATGCGGCCAAATATGAGATCAACATGTTGCGTTGCATCTTTTGTGGTTTATGCGAAGAAGCCTGTCCTAAAGATGCTATTTACCTGAGCGACCGCCTGGTGCCTACGGCTTTTACGCGTGGCAACTTTATTTATGGAAAAGACGTGCTGGTTGAAAGTGTTGACAACAGCGGGAAGATCGATATATCTAAACGCAAAAAGAACTACGAAATGGAAGGCACGCCTCAGCAACCCTTATTAAAATAATTTATACTTGCGGCAAGTTAAAACCTGACCAAAATAAACATGAGCTTATATTTATTTCTTATTCTGTCGGCATTAACGGTGATCAGTGCGCTAACAGTGGTTTTCTCTAAAAACCCGATGTACAGTGTGCTTGCATTGATCGTTTGCTTTTTTACCATTGCCGGCCATTACGTGTTGCTTAATGCACAGTTCATGGCCATCGTCCACATCATTGTGTATGCAGGAGCCATTATGGTGCTTTTCCTTTTTGTGGTGATGTTGTTAAACCTCAACTCGGAAACAGAACCGCATAAATCGGGCAAACTGAAAGTTGCAGCTGCGATCTCGGCAGGCCTCTTATTTATTGTATTGATAGCCGGTATGCGTGCTACCGAACTGGGTGCTTTTTACCTTCCGGCCAAAAGCGAGATCGGTTTTGTGCAGCAGGTGGGCCAGAAATTATTCACCGATTACCTTTTACCATTTGAAATATCGTCAGTACTGTTCCTTTCAGCAATGATAGGAAGCGTAGTACTTGCTAAAAAAGAAAAGCATTAATATGGAAAATACCTTACAGGTTGTACCTCAAAACTGGTATTTGTTATTGAGTACATTTTTGTTCTGCATTGGCGTGATGGGCGTTTTGTTCCGCAGAAATGCCATCATTATCTTAATGTGTGTAGAGCTGATGCTGAACTCCGTTAATCTTTTACTCGTGGCTTTTTCGGCCTACAGAGGTAATAATGACGGGCAGGTATTTGTATTCTTTATTATGGTGGTAGCTGCTGCAGAGGTAGCTGTTGGACTTGCCCTGCTCATGAGCATTTACCGCAATGTGGCCAGCACCGATATTGATGTGCTCAGTAAATTGAAATGGTAATTTAAACTTAACTGCAAAACTTTTACATGAACGATATACAAATTCAAGACTCATTACTGATAACCCCGGCATTGCTTGTGCCGCTGTTGCCTTTAATCGGTTTTCTCATCAACGGCTTATTAGGCAAATTTCTTCCTAAAGCCATTACAGGATGGATAGGGACATTGGCCGTACTGGCATCATTTGTTTGCTCGGTTTATATTTTCAATAACCTGGCTTCCACCCAAAGTGTAAACATCGACCTGTTTAACTGGATCGCTTTTTCAAACATCAATATCGGGTTCGGCTTCCTGATCGATCCGCTTACCGTAACCATGCTATTGGTGGTTACCGGTATAGGAACACTGATCCATTTGTACAGCATTGGCTATATGCACGATGACGAAGGTATTACGCGTTTCTTTACTTACTTAAACCTCTTTATCTTCTTCATGCTGCTGCTTGTCATGGGCAGCAATTACCTGGTGATGTTCATTGGCTGGGAAGGTGTGGGTTTATGCTCTTATTTACTGATCGGGTTCTGGTTTAAAAACAATGCCTATAACAACGCGGCAAAAAAAGCATTTGTGATGAACCGGATTGGCGACCTTGGCTTTTTGTTAGGCATGTTCTTTATGCTGTTTTACTTTGGCTCGCTCGATTTTGGCACAGTTGCCCAACAGGCACAAACCCTCGCACCCGACAGTACTTTACTGGTTGCCATTACCATGCTGCTTTTTGTGGGTGCAATGGGTAAATCGGCACAGCTTCCTTTATACACCTGGTTACCCGATGCGATGGCCGGACCAACGCCTGTATCGGCATTGATCCACGCAGCTACCATGGTAACAGCTGGTATCTATATGGTGGTGCGTTCCAACATTTTATTTGCCTTATCACCAACTACCTTAACCTTTATATTAATTATTGGCGTGGCCACTTCCGTGTTTGCTGCAGTGATCGGCTTGCTGCAGAACGATATTAAAAAGGTACTCGCCTACTCTACCGTTTCGCAATTGGGGTTGATGTTTGCAGCTTTAGGCCTGGGTGCATTTAGCAGTGGCATGTTCCATGTGCTTACACACGCGTTCTTTAAAGCCATGTTATTCCTGGGAGCAGGTAGCGTGATCCATGCTTTACATGGCGAACAGGATATCCGTAAAATGGGCGGCTTAAGAAAGCTGATCCCTGTAACGTATATCACCTTCTTTATCTGTTCACTCGCTATTTCAGGCTTCCCGTTCCTTTCCGGATTTTTCTCTAAAGATGAAATTCTTGCCCATGCATTCGAACAAAATAAAACGGTTTGGATCATTCTTTCTGCCAGCTCTTTTTTAACCGCATTTTATATGTTCCGCCTGGTTTATCTTACTTTCTCAGGAACATTCAGGGGAACAGATGAAACAAAAAAACACATTCACGAGTCACCGTTAACCATGACCGTTCCTTTGGTTATTCTTACCATACTGGCTACGCTTGGTGGTTTGTTGGGATTGCCTGAAGTCATGTCGCATACGCACAAGTTCGGTGAATACCTTTCTTCTGTAACCGGTGCATCTGCACAATACCTGCACCCGCACGAAAAAGTAAGCCATACCATGGAGATCGTATTGATGGGCATTGCCGGGGTTGGTGCCATTGTGATGATTGCCCTTGCCTGGTTCAAATACGTGAAAAAAGCAGAACAGCCTGCAAACGATCAGGAACTGAAAGGTTTGTCGAAAGTGATCGCCAATAAATTTTATGTGGATGAAATTTACGATGTTGTTGTTGTCAAGCCCATCACCATTTTATCCGATCTGTTCCTGGTGCTGGTTGATAAGCTCTTTATAGACCTTATTGTAAATGCTACTGCCTGGGTTGTTGCCACAACCGGTAAAACAGTCCGCCTGATCCAGACGGGCAACACCGGCCTTTATATTTTTGCCATGGTAATTGGCATGATGGTATTATTTGTAATTCGCATGTTCATATAATGATAACGTTACTTATACTTTTATTTCCTTTAGCAGCATCGTTGCTTGTATTGCTTAGCGGCAATAAGCTGGCAGCTAAAGTTGCGTTAGCTTTATCGGTGGTACAGCTTGCAATAACCGGCTATGCCTATTGCATTTTTAAGCAACAGGGCCCCGATGCCTTTTACATTTTCCACGAATGGATCAGCAGCCCGAAGATCAGCTTCCATGTGGGCGTTGACGGCCTGGGCTTCCTGATGATCGTTTCGCTGGTGCTCAGCGCTGCGCTGGCAGCG
>JAZKGM010000315.1:0-2621 GCA_040385895.1 Bacteroidota bacterium | reverse complement strand
GGCTTCCTGATGATCGCATTAACAAACTTTTTGCTGCCCTTAATCATCCTGAGTGCATTTAACCGGGAATACAGCAATGCAAAAAGCTATTTCGCGCTGATGTTGTTCATGCAGTTTGCGCTTATTGGCGTATTTATAGCATATGACGGATTATTGTACTACATTTTCTGGGAGCTTGCCCTTATCCCGATCTATTTCATCGCATTGAACTGGGGAGGAAAAAACCGGGTACCTGTTACCTTAAAGTTCTTCATTTATACATTAGCCGGAAGCTTGTTCATGCTGTTCGGGTTCATCATGCTGTATTATTACAATCCAAACCAAAGCTTCGATATCCGCGACCTGTATAACATGAGCATCTGCGGCTGCAACCAGGGCTGGTTGTTCTGGACGTTCTTTTTGGCATTTGCCATTAAAATTCCCATCATCCCCTTCCATACCTGGCAGGCCGATACTTACAGCGAAGCACCAACGCAAGGCACCATGTTATTAAGCGGCATCATGCTTAAAATGGGAACTTATAGTTTGATCCGCTGGTTATTGCCAATACTTCCGGCCGGTGTGGCCGAATGGGGTCCTCTTGCCATCACGCTTTGTGTGGCCGGGATCGTTTATGCCTCCATCATTGCCATTATGCAGGGTGAGCTGAAAAAGCTGTTTGCCTATTCATCCGTAGCCCACGTTGGGTTAATATCGGCCGGGATCTTTGCATTAAATATCGAAGGATTACAGGGAAGCGTGGCACAAATGTTTGCGCATGGCATCAATGTGGTTGGCTTGTTCTTTTGTGCCGATATTATTTTAAACCGTACCGGAACCTTAAATATCAGTAACCTGGGCGGGATCCGTAATGTGGCACCGAGGTTCAATACCTTATTCCTGATCATCGTATTGGGAAGTGTGGCGCTTCCATTAACCAATGGCTTCATTGGTGAGTTTTTATTGCTGTTCGGGGTTTATAAATACAATACCTGGCTGGCCGTGTTTGCGGGTTTAACCATTATACTGGGTGCCGTTTATATGCTGCGCATGTTTCAAAATACCATGCTTGGCAATACCAACGAAAACACCGCCAACTTCACCGATCTAAAGTGGAATGAAACCATTGTGCTTGGAATAATTGCCATGGCTATTTTTGTAATGGGTATTTATCCAAAACCAATTTTCGACCTGGTTGAACCCGCTTTAAACATCATTTTAAACGAAGCCTTACCCAAATAATACAGACACGAAATGACAACATTACTTTATACCACTTGTTTAGGTTTATTCTGTATGCTGGCCGAAGTACTGAACCTTCGTAAGATCTTGATCCCTGCCGTGGTTTTAGGACTGGCTGCCATATTTGTTGTGAACATGCAGCAATGGGGCAATACTACTCCCCTTATGCTTGGCCCGGTTTCTATTCACCACATGATGAGGCTGGATAATTTTTCGATTGCCTTCAGCGGACTGGCCATTGCTATTTCCTTGCTTATTTTTGTGTTAAGTGCCGATTATTACAAACACGACCAGAATCACTTAAGCGATTATTTAAGCATCCTCATCTTTGTATTGTGCGGAGCCATGGTAATGGTAAGTTTTGCCAACATGGCCATGCTGTTCTTAGGCATCGAGATCCTTTCCATTTCCTTGTACATTATGGCCGGAAGCCGCAGGTTCGATATCCGGAGCAACGAAGCCGGCTTCAAATATTTCCTGATGGGGTCTTTTGCTTCAGGTATTTTACTGTTTGGCATTGCATTGATCTACGGTGCATCAGGTAGCTTTGAACTGGATAAAATTGCCGCATACATCAGCACAGGGGCTATCAGCCCTATGTTTTACACCGGTATGTTCATGATCCTGGTGGCCATGTTATTTAAAGTATCTGCCGTTCCGTTCCATTTCTGGAGCCCCGATGTATACGAAGGATCACCGGCACTGATCACTGCTTTAATGAGCACACTGGTTAAGGTAGCCGCTTTTGCGGCCATCTACCGCTTGTTCAGCACCTGCTTTATCAACACCTTCGGTTTTGTTCAGCCTGTTATTGAAATTGTGGCTGCGCTTACCATTATTATTGGAAATATTGTGGCATTAAGCCAAACCAATTTCAAACGCCTTCTTGCTTATTCAGGCGTATCGCATGCAGGTTATATGTTAATGGCCATTATTAGCCTGGGTGGGAAAACCGACTCAGCTTTATTGTTTTATGGTGCTGCCTATTCGTTTGCCACACTTGGCGTATTTGCCTTATCCATCATGGTGTTTAAAAGCAACTTCAGTGAAGACGTGAGCGCATTTAACGGGCTGTCGAAAAAGAACCCTTTCGCTGCAGTTTGCATCACCATACTCATGTTGTCGCTTGCCGGGATCCCTCCATTTGCAGGCTTCCTTGGTAAATATTACATTTTCAGCGAAGCAGTGCGCAATGGGTTTATATGGCTTACCATTATTGCCGTGATCAATTCGATTATTGCCGTGTACTATTATTTCAAAGTAATTATAGCCATGTATGCACAGCCGGCAAACGACAGAACATTGACCATCACACCAGCGTACTGGGCGGTTGCAATAATTTGTGTACTGATAAGCATTGGCTTAGGATTAATGCCCGATACCCTGATGCAACTATTAAA
>JAZKGM010000314.1:3488-4110 GCA_040385895.1 Bacteroidota bacterium | reverse complement strand
CCGGCATCATGCAGGCCTTTTAATAAATTATAGCAGGCAAGTGTGCCGCCATCTTTAACCGGCCAGGGCACACGGTTCATGATATGCAGGATGCGCAGCGACATTATTTTTTAAGAAAGGGAAAGACCTGGCGGAACAGGTTCTTCCACGAAGCCTTATCAAACAAACCCGAATCTGTTGACGCGAGATACGTGAGTATGATACCAATGGGTGAAAGGATGGTAATAGAAAGCCACATTCCAGAAATAGCAGTGGCGGTTTCTGTTTTCACCATTTTTTCGCCTGTAATGCTGATGATGTAATACACAATATACAACACCACTGATATAACCACGGGCATTCCGAAACCACCTTTGCGAACAATAGACCCGAACGATGCACCTATAAAAAACATCACAAGGCAAGCCACCGAAAGGGTGAATTTGCGGTGCCATTCAATGTCGTATTTAATACGTGTTTTGTAAGTATCGCCCACATCCACCACGCTGAAATCAACATATCCTTTGCCCGAACGTGCGTTGTTTAAAGCAGCAGACACTACGTTTTGTTGTATAAACCGTGGGAACTGCGTCATGATGCTGTCGTTGGCCGCAGAATCCGTTATGGGCTGAAGCGTCCTGTT
>JAZKGM010000314.1:0-3478 GCA_040385895.1 Bacteroidota bacterium | reverse complement strand
TGTTTAATGAATCATTAAAATGAAAGTAGGCATCAAGGCTTGTTTTTAAAACCCGGTTCTTTGCAATCATCACCCCACCCAATGAGTCATACCCTTGGTTAAGCTGAACCACATTAAGCATCTGGTGGTGATTTTTAAACAGGCTTTCATCGGTACGGCTGAACTTAAATGCCTGCAGGTCGAAAACGATCTGCTCTTCTTTAAAAATAAACTTGGTATGCATAAAGTTCTTTTCATACCCTTGTTGCTTATCCATTTCCTCGTAACGTACGCCATTAAATAAGGTAAAGAACAAATACCGCTGCTTATCGCCCATGAACATGCGGCCTTTCTCCGCTGTAATAATAATAGGCTTACCACCACCCTGGCGCTGGTCGTATATTACAATATCGGTAAGTTCATCCGTTTCTTTATCGCGTTTGCCAACACGCATGCTGATGCCTTCAATGCCGTTAAAGAACACTCCATCCTGGATCAGTAAAGTGGGCTTCTGTTGCTTGATATCGTACATCAGTGCCCCCTTTTTCAGGTTGGCCTGGGGAATAATCACATTGGAGGTAAAAAAACCGAAGATCCCCAGCACCACCATTACGATCATAAGCGGCATAAACATTTTCCAGATGGAAATACCTGCAGCCTTTGCGGCAACCAGCTCATAGGTTTCGCCCAGGTTACCAAAGGTCATGATGCTTGCCAGCAGAACCGACAGTGGCAATGCCATGGGAATAATACTTGCCGAAAGGTAGAACATCAACTGGGCAATAACCCATAAACTGAGGCCTTTTCCGGCAAGATCGTCAATATAGATCCAGATAAACTGCATCAGTAAAATGAATATCACCACCAGGAAGGTGGGAATAAACGATTTCACAAACTGTTGAACAATTAATAGGTGTAACTTTTTCAAATACCTTTTATTTGAAGTGTGGTGCAAAAATCAACATTTAAACTGACAAAACATGAACTGGATTTTATTTCTGATCCCCAATGGATGAGCCTCAAGCAAAAACTAATCCGCACCATCAGCGATAGTTTGCATGGACTTGGCCAACTGATCTTAACGGAATATTATCCAGGTTCAACGCAAACGTATAAAGTGACCCGCGGGGAAAATTACCTGGACATGCCCTACGTGGTGCTTGATGCCCCGCAGCTTAAAAGCAACAAGCTTGCCGGTAAGCTAAGGATCATGTTCTGGTGGGGGCATTACATCAGCGTTCAGCTTTTTTTAAACACCCATACAATTACACAAAGCAATCTCGACAGCCTTTGTTCAGGAAAGTATTTTATACTGGTTACTGACAACCTGTTTAACAATGACCTCGACACCATTGATTTTACCTGTTTAACTGAACCGGGCATGAAGATAAGCTTCGACCAGGAAATTACGAAAGTGTGCATGAAGATCAGGATCAGCGAGATGGAAGAAATGGAAACCCATATCCGCACATTTATAGGCGATCTCAACCCGCTCAGGGAACAACAGGATTAAACTTTATTATTGCATAACACTGTATTCATTTAACTCATAAAAGCCATGGAGATACAACATGTAAACAACACCAAAAATGGTGTTTTCTTTATTGAAGATGACGGGCAACGCCTTGCTGAAATGACCTATGTATGGAGCGGGGACAACAAATTCATCATCGACCATACACAGGTTTCCGATCTGCTTAAAGGCAAAGGTATAGGAAAACAACTGGTGATGGCGGCCGTTGCTTTTGCGAGACAAAACAGGTATAAGATCATGCCGCTTTGCCCTTTTGCAAAAAGGGTATTTGACAGTACGCCAGGGATCAATGAGGTATTGTTTTGAACATTAAAGAGTCATTGCTCCGGGAGCATAGTAAATCAAACACCCTTGTTATTGTTCATTACATTGGTAACGATGCTTCCCTTTTCAAACAGCTTATTGCGTTGTTGCAATCAGACAACCAGCGTTTGGTGCAGCGCGCATCCTGGCCGTTAAGCCTTATTGTTGAAAACAACCCGGAACTGGTTTATCCGCATTTACCGCTGTTGTTAAAGTTGCTCGACAAGCCATTGCACGTAGCATATAAGCGCAACATGTTCAGGCTGCTTCGTGGCATGAAAGCCATCCCTGAAAAATACCACGCGCAGGTTATTGACCTTTGCATGCGTGCAATACCCAATATAAACGATGCAGCAGCGGTCCGTGCTTTTGCCATTCATGTTACGGGCAATCTTGTTTCCATTTATCCCGAACTTGCCAACGAGTTGGGTATCTTACTGGAACCGCTGGCCGGTCATGAATTGCCATCCATACGGTCGAGCGCAAAACATGTATTAAAACAAATAGCTAAAAATTTGCGTTAACTGCTTATTTTTGGCTGATTAACTTAAATAATTTATGAAAAAGAAAATCCTGATCGGAGTAGGAATAATTCTGCTTATTGTAATAGGTGTTTTTACCTATATGATTTCAACCACCAAAAAACACAGCCCTGCTGCAATAGCAGCGTACAAACAAAACGGGATGGATCTTTCCGTTAATTATTGCCGTCCTTATAAAAAAGGCCGTATTATTTTTGGCGATAAATCTACCGGTGCATTACAACCTTATGGTGAATACTGGCGCATCGGGGCAAATGAAGCGACAACATTTACCACCACCACCCCAGTTTTATTTAACGGTGCTGCAATTGCCCCGGGTAAATATGCACTGTATGCAGTTCCGGGTTCATCTAACTGGACCATTGCGCTAAATAATGAGAACGACCGTTGGGGAGCCACTCCTCCGGATGAAAAAAATGATGTGCTCCGCACGCAGGTTGCACCTAATGTGAATGCAGACCTGCAGGAACAATTCCTTATTTCATTTGAGCCTGTAAATGACAATTCGGTGAATATGGTATTGCATTGGGATAATACACGGGTAACTATTCCCGTGGCCCAAAAATAAAAAGGAGCAGCTTACGCTGCTCCCTTCTACAATAGCCTATGAAGAAACCTTTTGGTTTACTGATTCAAACATATACTTAATTATTTGTTAATTTCATCAAATAACATTAAAAAGCGATAAAATTTTACCGAACGTGGAAATATCTAAACTGAAGGCGTGTTTTTCTTTATTAATGATTACAATTTGTGTAAATGCCTTTGCCCAAAACACCTACGAAATCACCAATTTAGGGGCCGCAATCAATTCCCCGTACTCCGATATCAACCCCATCGTATCGGCTGACGGAAGAACACTTTATTTTATCCGCTCCAACCACCCTGAAAATTTTAACGGAAAAAACGGGGAAAGCCAGGACATGTGGATGAGCGAAAAAGACGAGAACGGAGCCTGGAAACCTGCAATACACATGGATAAGGCCTTAAACAGGCAGCAGTTTAATACCGTATTTAATGTAAGTCATGGAGGAAACCGCCTGCTGATCGGTGGTTCTTATGTAAACGAAGTGTTCTGGGGACTTGGGTTTTCGTTTGTTGACCGGAAAAACGGTCAGTG
>JAZKGM010000313.1:0-5635 GCA_040385895.1 Bacteroidota bacterium | reverse complement strand
ACTTTATCCATGTTTATGCTCATGGTTAAATAAAAGTGCGGGGCGGTATTTTTGCTTTCACTTAGTCTTCTTGCAATGGCTTTGCGCATTTGCGAAACCGGAACTTCTGTGAAGCTTTCTGTTCCTGTGCTTTTAGCAGCAACTTTATTATCGCTCTTAGCGGGTGTGTAGCTTTCTACATCGCGTTTTACAATGCGGCCATTGTCTCCGCTTCCGCTCACTTCGCTGATGTCTATTCCTTTGTCGTCAGCAATTTTTTTAGCCAGCGGAGAAGCTTTTAAGCGGCTGTCTGCCGATGTATTCGCGGCAGGCTTGCCTGTTTCTTTTTCAGGTTTCTTTTCAGGTTTCGGTTCTGCCTCTGCTGCAGGTTCTACATTTTCTTCCGCTGGTTTATTTTCTTCAGTAGCCGGTTCTTCCTCCGTTTTTTCTTCTTTAGCAGGTTTTGAATCCCCTCCTTCGATCAGGCTGCTGAAGTCTTCTCCTTTTTTGCCCACTACAGCAATCACCGCATCAACAGGAACACTGCCGCCTTCGGCAATGCCAATGTGCAACAAGGTGCCTTTCACATAGTTCTCAAGCTCCATGGTGGCTTTATCGGTTTCCACTTCGGCCAGTATATCACCGGGTTTCACATCATCGCCAACTTTTTTTAACCATGATACAATAACACCTTCTGTCATGGTATCACTCATTTTGGGCATGCGGATTACTTCTGCCATATCTTTATAATGCTAATTAATTTTTACGTTTAAACTGAGCAAAAATAACAATTGTATCGGGTTTCGCTACTCAAACTTAAAATCACGTAAAATTGCGTTTATGTTAAGGTAGTGTTATGTCGTAATTTACTTACTTACAGTTGTTTATTATCGTACTCATAACACAGGCTATATGATAACACGAACATAAAGCATAAGGTTTTTAGGGTGAACAGAAAATATTGGATCATCAATATTCCCTCAGCCCTTCTATCAGCTGATGCGCTCCATAAGGTCGATGGCCATTTGTTTGATCACAACGGCTTTCTCTTCACCTGTACTTAGGGCATGGAGATGCTTAAACGCAGTTTGCAGGTAATGTTCTTTGAGCTGTTCGGCTTTGGTGCGCACATTGCATTTTTCGTAAATGGCCAGCACCGCATTTATTTTAGCATCGTTTTCATCATTGGCTTGTGCAAGCCAATGTTTAAGCTCTTCTTTCAGGGAAGGGGTTGCATTATTTAATGCTTCGATGAGCAGGAGCGTTTTTTTGTTGGAAGCAATGTCGCCTCCTATTTTTTTTCCTACCTTATCTTTTTCTCCAAAACTATCCAATATATCATCCTGGATCTGGAAAGCGATCCCGATGTTTTTACCGAACTCATACAGGTGTTCTGCATCATTTTTGTCGGCTTTAGCGATCAGCGCTCCCAGTTTTAGTGAGCATCCCAGCAGTACCGCTGTTTTCAGCGTGATCATGTTCAGGTATTCATATTCGGTAATATCATCCTGCTGTTCAAAGTTCATGTCCCATTGCTGGCCTTCACACACCTCGGCTGCTGCTTTGTTGAATACGGAAATGAGGCCGCGGAGATTATCCGTTTGCGTTTCACATAAGAGATCAAGCGCTTTTATCATCATCAGGTCGCCCGAAAGTATGGCTACGGTCTGGTTCCATTTTGTATGAACAGTGGGCTGGTTCCTCCTGATCGCAGCATTGTCCATGATATCATCATGAACCAGTGTGAAGTTGTGGAACATTTCGATGGCAAGTGCTGCCGGAACGGCTTGCTTTACATCACCGCCAAACAGCTCACTGGCCATTAAAAGCATTGCGGGGCGCAATCTTTTTCCGCCAAGCGATAACATGTACCGGATGGGTTGGTATAATTCTGCAGGTTGCTGTTCGTACTTAAGCCCGGCTATTTCCTGCTCGATAAGCGTGTAAAGTTCTTTGTATGATTTCAATGCGCGTGTATTTGTACGTTTATTATTTTGGAAATATAACTATTCTCCACGGTCATATTTAAGCCCTGTTTTGCAGGACTCACATAGCCAATATTCAAAGCCGCCAAGGGTAATAACCTCTATATTATCCTGGCAGGTTTTGCATTGCCGCAGTTTTGGTTGTTCTGAATCATAAGCAAGCACGGCAACTCCCCAGAACATAAGTAATACAAAGGGGAAGACCGGTTCAAAGATATCCAGCACATACAATCCACATATTATTGCGGCACCGTCAAGTATTAATAATATAATGGCTACCCGTATATCTATATGGAATCGGCCGGTGGTGATCACATAATCCTGTTCAAGTTCCCTTATCCGCTGTTGAACTTGCCGTTTAGGGAGTTCAACATGTTTTATATACAGCTCCCTAATTTTATTCAGGATTTCCATAGCTTTTACACCGCAACCTGTGCTTTAATGGCCGGGTGAGGGTTATAATTTTCGAAATCAAAATCGGTAAAGGTGAAATCGAAAATGCTTTTGATGGAGGTATTTATTTTAAGGGAAGGATACGGGCGTGGATCACGCGTTAGCTGAAGTTCTACCTGTTCGAAATGATTGCTGTAGATGTGCGCATCACCAAAGGTGTGAATAAAATCGCCTGCTTTTAGTCCGCAAACCTGGGCCACCATGTGCGTGAGCAGGGCATAGGAAGCGATGTTGAACGGCACGCCTAAGAACATATCGGCACTGCGCTGGTACAGCTGGCAGCTCAGCTTTCCATCTGCCACGTAAAACTGGAAAAATGCATGGCAAGGCATTAATGCCATTTTAGAAAGATCAGCTACGTTCCATGCGCTTACAATGATCCTGCGCGAATCCGGATTTTTTTTAATGGTTTCGATCACTTCGCTCAGCTGGTCGATGTGCCCGCCATCAGGTGTTGGCCAGCTTCTCCATTGGTGCCCATATACGGGGCCAAGGTTGCCGTCTGCATCTGCCCATTCGTTCCAGATGCTCACCCCGTTATCTGTTAAGTATCTGGTATTGGTATCGCCTTTTATAAACCAGAGCAGCTCATGAATAATTGATTTTAAATGAACCTTTTTCGTGGTGATCAACGGAAAACCTTCGCCCAGGTTAAATCTTAGTTGTGCGCCAAAAATGCTTTTGGTGCCTGTTCCGGTGCGGTCGCTTTTAAAGGCACCGTTCTTATAAATGTAGGCTAATAGTTCTTCGTACTGGTTCATGCGTTTTACCCTTTGCGATACGAAATACGGAATTCGCTTTACATTGTTTTCAACAACTTATAAGGAGTTTGTAGCGCCTAGTTAGTTGATCCCCCTGAATAACCTGTTCCATCTTATTTTTTTGAAGATGTTGGTTTCATTCGGGTCAAGGCTCATCCAGGTAAATAAAGCTTTACCAACAATATGATCTTCGGGAACAAATCCCCAGAACCGTGAATCGGCCGAATTATGGCGGTTATCGCCCATCATAAAGTAATAGTTTTGTTTAAACGTATATGATGTAATTTCTTTTCCATCGAGATATACCTTGTTGTTGCGCATTTCGAGGGTAGGGTTGTTCTCATACACTTTAATGGCCCGCTGGTAAATGTAAAAGGTAATGGTATCGAGTTTCACCACATCGCCTTCTTTGGGGATATATACCGGTCCGAAATTATCAACATTCCAGCCCAACTCTTCACGGAACGGAAAAATATAGGATGCCCCTGCTCCTTTTGCCTGCAGGGTGCTTTCTACTTTTTTAGCCCAGCTTTGGTTGGCAAGGTCTTCTTTGGCATCTTTGGTAAGCAGCATTTCAAAATCGCCAGCAGTGCCTAATGCAGTACCTTCTGTAATATCATGTTTTTTTATAAAGTCCTGCCCAAAGCTTCCATCGGTTTGAACAAAATACTTAAACTGCATTTTTGGCGGGTTCTCGGCTGCAATGCCGTTAATAAATACCTGCTGGTCGACAACGGATAAAGAATCGCCTGCTATGCCTAAACAACGTTTGATGTAATTCTCTTTTTTATCGAGGGGTCTTCCGTCTTCTGCCGGGTAATTAAACACCACCACATCGTTGTTCTTTATGTTTTGAAAACCGGGTAAGCGGAAGTAGGGCATGTGTGGCCATTCTATATACGATTTGCCTTCAATAACCGGCATGGTATTATGTGCAAAAGGGAAGCTGACAGGAGTGATAGGGGCCCTTGCACCATAGTTCACTTTGCTCACAAAAAGAAAATCGCCAACGAGCAGCGACTTTTCCATGGATGATGTTGGAATGGTATACGCCTCAATAAAAAAAGTACGGATGAGCGTAGCTGCTACCACGGCAAAGGCTACCGCATCAATCCATTCGCGGGTTTTGGTTTTACGCGGAAAACGGTTTACAAAAACGTAATACCCGATTATGGCAGCTTCAATTAACAGTACAAAAAGGATGTTGGTACCAATAGATGCTCCGGCTACAAAGCTCATCGCTACAAAAAAGAATAAGTTGATGCCGCTCATCAGCCAGAAACTTCTGCGTTCCCGGTGGTTAAGCATGGCAAAGAATTTATTGTAGAAGGATGGCTTGTTCGGTTGTTCAGTCATTTTATGTCAATTTTTATTCAGCATACTAAACGAAATGTGTATGCCGTATATTAGCAATTTATGTTAAAAGGAAATTCAGGTTGATGAATGGGTAATTGTTAGAGCTTTAAAATGTCTTCCATGGTATAGATGCCTTTTTTGCCAATGATCCATTCGGCAGCCAGTACAGCCCCTTTGGCAAACCCATAGCGCGACTTGGCCACATGGCGGATCTCGATCCCATCGATCACCGATTCGTATTTTACAAAATGATCCCCGGTTACATCGCCCACCCGTTTTGATTCGATGAGCAGCTCATCCTGTTTAATGCTTTGTGCCGGTGTGTTTTCATTGAACATTAAACGGCCTTTGTATGAGTTTTTCAGCTTGCTTTCGGCAAGTATTTGCCTGGCCAGTGAAATTGCCGTTCCGCTCGGGTGGTCTTTCTTTTCGGTGTGATGAATCTCTTCGATCATCACATCATAATCGTCCTGCCCGGCCATCATTTTGGCCAGGATCTTATTGAGCTTATAAAAAATATTAACACCTATGCTGAAGTTGGTGCTATGCAGCATGCTCTGGCCTTCGGTAAGGCATTGTTCCTTTATTTCATCAAACTGCTCATACCATCCTGTTGTTCCCACCACGATCGGCACCTTGGCTTCAAAACATTTTAAAATGTTCTCCACTGCGGCATCGGGCATACTGAAGTCTATTGCAACATCCACGTTCTGTAAGCTGATGGGCATAAAATCGAATGCATTTTCGAGACTTACCTTATAAACTATTTCATGGCCTTTGGCAACAGCAATTTTTTCTATTGCCTTGCCCATTTTACCATAACCCAGTAGTGCAATTTTCATTTAGTTTTAGTGTTAGGTTTATGTGTGAGAAGTAATTCAGACCTGCCTTTCGGTAAGTTATAAAACGGGTAGTAAAAGTACAATTATTAACCAATTTTTAAAACTTAAAAGTGAATAATAGCTGTGTGCTGGCCATTGGCCCCGTAAAGTTGAGGACGGGCTCAACATGCATGGATAGGTCTTCGGTGATCTTAAAGTCATAAAAATGAGCATCCACTACTGCATCAACGATCTGCAATACGTATACTGCACCAACCAG
>JAZKGM010000312.1:0-25798 GCA_040385895.1 Bacteroidota bacterium | reverse complement strand
ATAGGCGGCATCCACCAGTTTTTTAAGCTTTGGCAGAGCACGTTCCACAGCATCAGGAACCGTTTTATCCTCCTTGTTCATGTTACCGAGCAATTGCCTGGTGCTCATTTTTTCAAGCCCGTCATACCTTGAGGTGCTTTCCGTTACGCGTTTATCCTGTTTAAAAAACATTTTTTTATTTCTTTATTAATCCTGTATTTACCTGTTAAATAAGCAATCCGATAGCTCGTGAACGATTAATATCATCTTATGTAAAAAACCTTTTCCGCTGCATTGCCGTTCTTATATTTGACACCGATAAGTCGAAAGTAAGGGAATGAGCAATAAAATCTGGCAACCATTTATATACGCATTGTTAATAGCTGTAGGAATTTTAATAGGCATCTGGCTAAAACCGGGCACATCTGCAGGGGGATTTATATTCAGTACAAAAAGCAAGATCGGGCAACTGATCAATATTATAGACCAGGCTTATGTGGATGAAGTGAACATTGACAGCATTGAGGAGATCACCATCGATAACCTGCTCACGCAGCTTGACCCGCACAGTGTATACATCCCGGCCAAAGACCTTCAGCAGGCCAATGAAGCGCTGGAAGGAAATTTTGACGGGGTAGGCATCGAGTTCAGCATAGTGAACGATACCATCCTGGTGGCCAATGCCATTGCTGACGGGCCTTCGGCAAAAGCAGGCATAAAGCCTGGCGATCGCATTATTAAAGTAGATTCTACACCTGTGGCAGGTGTACGCGTTAAAAACGAACAGGTATTTAAATTACTGCGCGGGCCAAAAGGCACAAAGGTGGATGTAGTGATCTACCGCCCCGATACAAAGAAAAAACTCGCATTTACCATCGCCCGTGGAACCATTCCTATCTATAGCATCGAAGCAGCATTGATGCTGAATAACGAAACAGGCTATATTAAGATCGATAAGTTTGCGGCCAATACACACGATGAATTTGTGGCAGCGCTCAACAGGCTGCAAACGCAACACATGAAAAACCTGGTGCTTGATCTGCGCGGCAATCCGGGTGGATATTTAAACGCTGCCAACGCCATTGCCGATGAATTTCTGGATGATGATAAGCTGATTGTTTACACCGAAAGCCGGAAAGAAAAACGCAGCGAGTATAATGCCAGCAATGAGGGGAACTTTGAACAGGGCAGGCTCGTGGTGCTGGTTGACGAAGGCTCGGCATCGGCCAGCGAAATTGTGAGCGGGGCCATACAGGATTGGGACCGCGGCCTTATTATAGGCAGAAGAAGCTTCGGTAAAGGATTGGTGCAGGAGCCTTTTACCTTAAAGGACGGTGCAGTGGTAAGGCTCACTGTTTCCAGGTATTACACGCCATCGGGCCGTTGCATCCAGAAAGATTATACACATGGCTACGAAGCCTACGAGCATGAAATAAACGAGCGGTTTACATTAGGTGAAACACGCGACAGCAGCCTTCAGCGCATTAACGACAGCACGGTTTATAAAACTTCAAAAGGACGTGTCGTTTACGGGGGCGGTGGAATAACCCCAGATGTTTTTGTGGGAATAGATACTTCATACCTGAATGATTTTTATAGCGGCATATTCGCACAAAGCCTGTTAAGCCGCTTTGCATATAATTATATCGACAAGAACAGGAATGATTTAAATGCCACATATAAAAATGCCGGGGCTTACAACCTGTCTTTTTCAGTTGATGGTAAACTATGGAATGACTTTATTACTTACGCGAACCAGAATACCAGGACCCCTTTTAAGAAAGCAGAGATCAATGCCTCAACCAACCAGGCCAAACTGATGCTGAAAGCATTCATTGCACGCCAGATCTGGCGTGATGAAGGGTACTATACAGTACTTGGTTCGGAAGACCGGGTGATCAGAAAAGCACTTCAAACCATTGGGGGCGACAATTACGATAAGCTGCTGCATTAAGCCGTTTTTACTTTATTCCAGCTCTTTAGTTGCCAGGTAATTTCACCGGTGCAAATAAGTTTGTTGCTGGTATCATACGCATTGATGTGATAGGTTTTAACGATCACCCCGTTTTGATGCAGCGGAACAAGCACTTCCTGTTCTAACGATTGCTCATCCAGCACAAATGTGGCAGAAACATCCGTTTTGGCCTGTGCATGATAATCGAGCGTAATGCCTTTTAAAATAATGCGGTATTGTTTCGGGTCAAGCCTGGTCATTAAACCAATGCCGCACGCATATTCGCAAAGCGTGGCCAAAGCGCATGCATGCATTCCTTTTAAATGGTTGAGGTTCGATCTTTTATAGGGAAGTAAGATACTAACCTGTGTTTCCTTCACCGAAACGATCCTGACCTTATGAGAACGGTTAAAGGGGATGAGCCGCCACAATAAATGATTAAGCAGCCAGAGGTAGAACGGTGAAGTTTTCGCCTTTAAAAGAATGGATTGGATCAGTTTCATAAGCGCTGTTTGAATTGTGCTGCCGCCAGCTCGTATTCATTCCTGATGTTGGTAATGATCTCCCTGCAGCTTAATACATCCTCTATCAGTTCAACCGATTTCCCTGCACACCACAAAGTCTGGTAATTATTCTGAAGCACCGATTTCTCCAGCCTTTTCATGCCACGCACCTGCACCAGCATTTTGAACCATTTTTTGGTCTGCGGGTTTTTGCTCATCCATTTCTCGAACCAGTTTTGCGTATAGCCCATTTTTTTTGCAGCATCCGTATTAATAATGGTGCAGGGCGTTCCCGATAGCTTTTCAGTCAGTACAATATCGTCCATCTTAGCATCCGTAATGGCATTTTTGTAAGCGTCATTCACTTTGCATTCCGTGCTGTTAATAAAACGTGTCCCGATGCTCACTGCATCTGCACCCAATAGCTGCATCGCCAGTAATGCCGTTCCGTTGGTTATCCCGCCAGCAGCGATCACCGGCTTATCCGGGAAATGTTTTTTTAACGCAGGAACCAGGATGTGAAGCGGGTTTGGTCCTGCATGCCCGCCTGCTCCCTGGCCAACTGCTATAAAGCCGTCACAGTTCAGGTCATAACACTTTTGGGCGTGAATAATGTTGGTCACATCACAATACACCTTTGCACCATATGCGTGGGCTGCTTCAATAACCTGTTGCGGGTTTCCCAGCGAAGTAATGTAAAAAGGAACTTTGTTCTCTACACATATCTTCAGGTGCTTTTCATAAAGCGGGTTGCTTTTCTGCACGATCAGGTTCACCCCGTAATTCCCTTGTGCATGTTGCTGTAATTCGTTGTTCAGCGATCTTAAAACGGCATCCAGTTCTCCTTCTTTCCGGTAGTTTAACGAAGGAAAGCATCCGGCAATGCCATTGCGCATGGCTTCTTTCATCATGTCTTCGTTCGATACAAGGAACATAGGGGCCATGATCACAGGCAGCGAAATATTTAATTGAGCGCTTACTTGACTTTTTAAAACCATAGTGCTAATTTAGTGTTTAATATTATGCATGCATAATAAATTTTAAATAATTTTACTTATGGAACCAACACGCTTATTTGACCTGCTTCCCCGTTATGCAAAGCTTTATAATAAGCCTGATATGCTTTCGTATAAAGTAAATGGCCAATGGAAAAGTTTTAGCGCTGACGAAGTGCTGGATGATGCCAACCTGGTGAGCTATGCCTTGTTTGAAATGGGTTTGAAGCCGGGGGATAAGCTGAGCATCATTTCGCCCAACAGGCCCGAATGGTTAATGACGAACATGGGAATTATGGAAGCGGGATGCGTTAATGTTCCTGTTTACCCAACCATCAGTTACGATGACCTTACCTATATCCTTAACGATGCCGAAGTGAAATATGTGTTTGTGAACGGGCGTGAATTGTATGATAAAATAAATGCCGTTAAACCAAATGTTCCCGGTTTTATTGATGTGATTACCTTTGATGAACTACCGGGAATTACCTCATGGGCATCGTTGCTTGAAAGGGGAAAAACATGCCACGATAAAGAGAAGCTGGAAGAGATCAAGGCATCTATAGGTCCGCATGATGTGGCCACCATTCTTTATACATCCGGCACCACGGGAAAACCCAAAGGCGTGATGTTATCGCATAACAATTTATTAAGCAATGCCATTGCCAATAAAGACGCAGCCCCGTTTGAACGCGATTGGAAAGTACTGAGCTTTTTGCCTTTGAACCATGTGTTTGAACGCATGCTCACCGTGCTTTATTTATATGAAGGGTTGTCTATTTATTATGCAGAAAGCCTGGATAAGATCGCAGATAACCTGAAAGAAGTGCACCCGCATTGTTTTGCTACGGTGCCCCGTTTACTCGAAAAAGTGTATGAAAAGATCGTAGCAAAAGGACATGAGCAAACCGGTATAAAAAAGCAATTGTTCTTTTGGGCGCTCAACCTTGGTTTGCGTTACGAGCAGGATGGTAAGAACGGCTGGTGGTATGAATTACAGCTGAAGCTGGCCAATAAGATCATCTTCAACAAATGGCGCGAAGCCCTGGGTGGCAATGTGAAAGTGATCGTAAGCGGGGGTGCCGCATTGCAGCCCCGTTTGGCAAGGGTATTTTCTGCAGCTCATATTAATGTGCTCGAAGGTTACGGGCTAACGGAAACTTCCCCGGTAGTGGCCGTAAACAGCCTGCAGCCCGATTCGATCCGTTTTGGAACCGTAGGTAAAGTAATAAAAGATGTGCAGGTGAAATTTGCAGAAGATGGAGAGATCCTGGTAAAAGGGCCCAATGTAATGCTGGGTTATTATAAAAAGCCGGAAGAAACAGCAAAAGCGATCGTGGATGGATGGTTCCATACCGGTGATATAGGAGAGATGGTGGAAGGCAAGTTCCTGAAAATAACCGACCGCAAGAAGGAGATCTTTAAAACATCGGGAGGCAAGTTCATTGCTCCCCAGCTGATAGAGAACATGCTGAAAGAGTCATCTTACATTGAGCAGGCAATGGTGATAGGCGAAGGACATAAATTTCCGGCAGCGCTTATCATCCCTTCTTTTGCAGCCTTGCAAAGCTGGTGCGAACGGAACGAGATCAGATACACCACCCATGCAGAAATGGCAGAAATGAAAGAGGTGTGCGATAAGATCAGGAAAGAAGTCGATCGGGTTAATGCAAAATTGTCTCATTTCGAAATGATCAAGGATTTTAAAGTGCTTCCCAAAGAATGGAGCATAGATGGCGGTGAGCTAACACCTAAGCTCAGCCTTAAACGAAAAGACATATTACGTATCTACGAACCCCAGATCAATGAAATTTACCGCTCGGAAACAAAAGTGTGATTTTTTGTTAATTATTATGCATGCATAATAAATTATCGTAATTTTGATCAGCAGTTAAACCCGGAAAACAGAAACAAGCATGGCTAAGAAAGCAACAACATGTTCACGCATCAAACAAAGCTGGTATGCCATAAACCGCATGTATAATAATGAGGCGGTTAACCATGAGCTTACCACCACAACAGGGTTTATCCTGCTGAATATTGACAGCGAGAACGGGACACCTTCCACACAGATAGCTCCTTTATTAGGCATGGAAGCAACAAGCTTATCAAGGACCATGAAACAGCTGGAAGAGCGGGGCATCATTAAACGAAAAAAAGACAAGGAAGATGCCAGGGTGGTGCGGATAAACCTGACGGAAAAGGGAAAACGCAAACGCGAAGTTTCGGTAAAAACTGTGAAAGATTTTAATAAGATCATTACCGAAAAGTATACGAAGGAAGAATTAGACCATTTTCATGAAATGCTGGAAGATATTACAGCAACAGCGATAGAAACAAAATTTAACAACAGTCAAACAGCATAACACATGTCGTATAAAATAAAAAAAGTGGCGGTTTTAGGTTCTGGTGTAATGGGCTCGCGCATTGCCTGCCATTTCGCCAACATCGGTGTGCAGGTTTTGCTGCTTGATATTGTTCCCAAAGAACCGAATGATGCCGAAAAAGCAAAAGGACTGACCATAGAAAGTAAGGCAGTAAGGAACCGTATTGTGAATGAGGCTTTGCAAAGCGTTATCAAATCAAATCCATCTCCTGTGTATCATTCAAAGGTAACAGACCGGATCACAACCGGAAACTTTGAAGACGACATGAAAGACATTGCCCAATGCGACTGGATCCTGGAAGCTGTGGTGGAGAACCTCGGCATTAAAAAGAATGTATTCGGGGAGGTGGAAAAATACAGGACACCCGGAACGCTGATCAGTACCAATACTTCAGGCATCCCCATCCATTTAATGCTGGAAGGAAGAAGCGATGATTTTAAAACCTTTTTCTGCGGCACCCATTTTTTCAACCCGCCCCGTTACCTGAAGCTGCTGGAGATCATTCCAACCGAACTCACCCGCAAAGATGTGATCGATTTTTTTATGCATTACGGGGATCGTTTCCTGGGAAAGACTACTGTACTCTGTAAAGATACCCCGGCATTTATAGCCAACCGCATCGGGGTGTATGCCATTATGGAAGTGTTACATGCGGCTTCAGCACTTGACCTCTCGGTGGAAGAAGTGGATAAGCTAACCGGGCCTGTTGTGGGCAGGCCAAAGTCTGCAACCTTTCGCACGGCCGATGTGGTGGGTATTGATACCCTGGTAAAAGTAGCGAACAACCTTGTGGTGGATGCCAAAGAAGATGAATCGAAAGACTTATTTATTCTTCCTGGATATTTAAAAAAACTGGATGAAAATAAATGGTATGGCGATAAATCAAAACAGGGATTTTATAAAAAAATAAAGAACGATAAAGGAGAAACAGAGATCCTTTCGCTTAACTTAAAAACATTTGAATACGCAGTCCAGCAAAAAGCAAAATTTGCAACACTGGAAGCCACCAAACCAATTGACGACCTTCGTTTGCGCTTTCCTGTTCTGCTGAATGGAAAAGACAAGGCAGGTGAATTTTACCGCAGTACATTCTTTGGCCTGTTTGCTTACATCAGCAACCGCATTCCCGAAATTGCCGATGAGTTATATCGCATTGATGAAGCCGTGTGTGCCGGTTTCGGATGGGACATTGGCCCTTTCGAGATCTGGGATTCACTGGGTGTGGAAGGCACTTTGCAACAGATGAAAGAAGCCGGAAGAAAACCTGCGGCATGGGTGGATGAAATGCTGTCATCGGGAAACACCTCATTTTATAAAACAGAGAATGGGGTCAGGAAATTCTACGACATCGTTTCAAAAACATATAAGCCCTTGCCTGGTTCGGGAGAGTTTATTATTCTTGATCACATCCGCAAAAGCAGTAAAGTATGGAGTAACAGCGGTGCAACCCTGCACGATATTGGTGATGGCATTTTGAACCTGGAGTTTCAAACCAAAATGAACACCATGGGTGGTGAGATCGTTGCCGCGCTGAATAAATCAATTGAGCTGGCCGAAAAGGATTTTCGGGGTTTGGTTATAGGTAACAATGCACCAAACTTCAGTGCCGGGGCCAACCTGGCTATGCTGCTTATGTTTGCCATCGACCAGGAATGGGATGAAATTGACCTGATGGTTCGTTCGTTCCAGAAAACCATGATGCGGGCCAGGTATTCATCCATCCCGGTTGTAACGGCTCCTCACGGGTTGACATTAGGTGGCGGATGTGAGCTGAATTTGCATGCGGATGCTGCACAACCTGCTGCAGAGACCTATATCGGCCTGGTTGAATTTGGCGTGGGCCTGATCCCCGGGGGCGGAGGTACAAAAGAAATGACCCTGCGTGCCAGCGATGCGTATGAAAAGGGCGATATCGAATTGAATACGCTTCAGAATCATTACATGAACATTGCAATGGCAAAAGTGGCCACATCGGCACAGGAGGCGTTTGAAATGGATATTTTCAGGAAAACAGACCGGGTCAGCATCAGTGAGCGCAGGCAGATCGCGGATGCAAAAGAACGGGCCATAGAACTGGCAGAAATGGGGTATACCCAGCCGGTTCACCGCAAAGACATACGTGTGCAGGGAAAAGGCGGCTTAGCCATGTTTTTGGTAGGCGCGAACTCAATGCTCACTGGCCGTTACATTTCTGAGCATGATAAAAAGATCTCGGAGAAATTAGCCTGGATCATGTGTGGCGGTGACCTGAGTTACCCGCAACAGGTAAGTGAACAATATTTGCTCGACCTGGAACGGGAAGCATTTTTAAGCTTGTGTGGCGAACGTAAAACATTGGAACGCATTCAGCATACTTTAAAAACCGGGAAACCATTGAGGAATTAGTTTGAAAGGTGGCTTCGAGGCTTTACGCAATTGTGTAAACACAAAACCATAATCAACATACAATCATAATAACAAGACACAAATGAACACATACATAATAAAAGGATTCAGAACGGCAGTGGGTAAAGCCAATAAAGGCGGTTTTCGTTTTACCCGGCCTGATGACCTGGCAGCTGATGTGATCAGGCACTTGCTGGCATCGGTACCGCAGCTGGATCCGTCAAGAATAGATGACCTGATCGTTGGGAATGCGGTGCCCGAAGCAGAACAAGGGATGCAGATGGGGAGGATGATCTCTTTGCTTGCCTTGCCTGTAAAAGTACCCGGCATGGTGGTGAACCGTTATTGCGGGTCGGGTCTCGAAACCATAGCCATAGCCAGTGCGAAGATCCATGCGGGCATGGCCGACTGCATTATTGCAGGTGGAACGGAAAGCATGAGCCTTGTGCCTACCGTAGGCTGGAAAACGGTATTGAATTACGACATCGCTAAACAACACCCGGATTGGTACAGCAGCATGGGTGCTACGGCAGAATCAGTCTCTGCAGAATTTAACGTGAGCCGTGAAGACCAGGATGCATTTTCTTTTTCATCGCACCAGAAAGCCCTGAATGCGATTAAAGAAGGTCGCTTTAAGGACCAGATCGTGCCGGTGACCATAAAAGAAAATTACATTGGTGCAAACGGTAAGAAAAAAACAAAAGAGTTTGTGGTGGATACCGATGAAGGACCTCGTGCAGATACGAGCATCGAATCGTTATCAAAGTTAAAACCTGTATTTAAGAACGGGGGTACCGTAACTGCGGGTAACTCTTCTCAAACAAGTGACGGGGCTGCTTTTGTTATTGTAATGAGCGAGCGGATGGTGAACGAATTAAACCTTAAGCCCATTGCACGATTGGTGAGTTATGCAGCAAGCGGGGTAGAGCCGCGTATTATGGGGATCGGTCCGGTTGAAGCCATTCCATTGGCTTTAAAGCAGGCCGGCTTAACGGTTAAGGATATCGACCAGATCGAACTGAATGAGGCTTTCGCAGCACAATCATTAGCCGTGATCAGGCAGCTGGACCTCGATCCGGGGATCATCAATGTGAACGGAGGAGCCATTGCATTGGGACATCCGTTGGGATGCAGCGGAGCAAAACTGAGCGTGCAGCTGTGGGACGAGATGCGGAGAAGGAACCAGAAGTACGGAATGGTATCCGCTTGTGTAGGTGGCGGGCAGGGAGTTGCGGGTGTGTATGAGTTATTATAAGGGAAGCATTTAGCTCTTGGCCATTAGCCTTTGCAGATAGAACACCACATGAGTAAATTGAATTAATACTGTAAATAATCAAACCAACAGCTAATAGCAAAATGCTAACAGCCAACACCTAAAGACATGGAAACAACAATCAAAAAAGCAATAAAAGGGGGCGAATTCTTAATTAAAGAAACCGATGCCAGTGCGATTTTTATTCCGGAAGAATGGAATGAAGAGCAGAAGATGATCGCGCAAAGCGCGCATGATTTTTTAGCCGCTGAAGTGTGGCCCATCCTCGACCGCATAGATGCCCAGGAAGAGGGGCTTATGGTGGCGTTGATGAATAAGGCAGCCGAAATGGGTTTCCTTGGCCTGAATGTTCCCGAAAAATACGAGGGTTTTGAGAAGGACTTTGTAACAGGCATGCTGGCAACAGAAACATTGGGTGCCGGTCATTCCTTTGCTGTTGCTTTTGCAGCGCATACAGGTATCGGAACCCAGCCGATCTTATATTACGGAAACGAGGAGCAAAAGCAAAAATACATTCCCAAGCTGGCTACAGGTGAATGGAAAGGAGCCTATTGCCTTACCGAACCCGGAGCAGGAAGCGATGCCAACTCCGGGAAAACGAAAGCCACATTAAGCGAAGATGGGAAACACTATATCATCAACGGGCAAAAAATGTGGATCACCAACGGTGGTTTTGCCGATGTGTTCACTGTATTTGCCAAGATTGATGCGGATGAAAACCTGAGCGCATTTATTGTGGAGAAAAGTTTTGGCGGCATTACCCTGAACCCGGAAGAGCATAAGTTAGGAATTAAAGGAAGCTCCACCCGACAAGTGTTTTTTACCGACTGTAAAGTTCCGGTCGAAAACCTGTTGAGCGAACGTGGGAACGGGTTTAAAATAGCGGTGAATATATTAAACATGGGGCGTGTGAAGCTGGCTGCTGCTGCGCTGGGCGCTTCAAAAGAAACGGCTTCAAAAACCATTCAATATGCCGGTGAGCGGAACCAGTTCGGCAGGCCGATTTCAAAATACGGAGCCATTAAATATAAGCTGGCCGAACAGGCCATCCGCATTTATGCCTGCGAAAGTGCATTGTACCGCGCCACCCAGAACATAGAAGATGCGATTCATGATTATGAAGCCGGGGGGATGACCCACGAAAAAGCAATCCTGAAAGGTGTGGAACAGTTTGCTCCAGAAGCGGCCATTTTAAAAGTGAATGGCAGTGAAGTGCTGGATTATGTGGTGGATGAAGGTGTGCAGGTGTATGGCGGAATGGGATACAGTGCAGATGCACCGATGGAGCGTGCCTACAGGGATTCAAGGATCAACCGGATATTTGAAGGGACCAATGAGATCAACCGCATGCTGATGGTAGATATGATGCTTAAGCGGGCCATGAAAGGGGAACTGAACCTGATGGAGCCGGCCATGAAAGTGATGCAGGAATTGATGTCGATCCCGGATTTTAGTGAAGAAGAAGAGACCTTATTCAGCAAAGAGAAAAAATACCTGGGCAACTTTAAAAAGGCGGTGCTGATGGTGGCCGGTGGTGCTGCCCAGAAGCTCATGATGGACCTGGCCAAAGAGCAGGAAGTGCTCATGAACATTTCCGATATGCTCATCGATCTTTACATCAGCGAATCATTGCAGTTGCGGGTTGAAAAACTGGTAGCGATGCGCGGGGAAGAAGCCTGCAAGACCCAGCTGGAAATGATGCGTGTGTTTATTAATGATGCAGCCGACCGCATCAACAAAAATGGAAAAGAAGCGATCAATGCTTTTGCCCAGGGCGATGAACAACGTATGATGTTGTTGGGGTTGAAGAGATTTACCAAGACAGCGCCTTTTAATGCCAAAGATGCAAGACGTGCTGTAGCCGATGTGTTAATTGAAGCGAATAAGTATTGTTTTTAGGTGATTAAGTAATTAGGAGATTAAGGGATTAGGAAGTGAGAGTTAAGTACGAAAGGAATTGATGATGCAGCAGTAGACAATAACCGATTTTGTATCATCATCAAATTCGTTGTGATCTTTGTGCTTCCTTTGCGCCCTTTGTGGTTATATCTTAATCAGTTTCCTATACAGAGCTTAATCATTAAGCAAGCCGCCAACAACCAATAACTAACAACCAACATGACACAACTCGAAGAACAATTTGAAGAAGCAGCAAAAAGGGTGCATACCTTAAGCGAACGCCCATCGAATGAAGTATTGCTGAATTTATATTCCTTGCACAAGCAAGCTTGTGTTGGCGATGTGCAGGGCGAAAAACCCGCCATGTTCGATTTTATCAATGCGGCCAAATACAATGCATGGGCCACACGCAAAGGCATGAGCAGGGAAGAGGCCATGCAACAATATACCGACCTCGTAAATGGCCTTTTTAAATAACGCTTCGCCTTTTATTCTTATCATTGCTTAAACGGATATGAATAAAATAATTACACTTTGCTTCTTTGCCCTGGTCATTGGTCCGGCATGTAAAACATCCATACCACGCAATAATCCCGATCCTTTTCCACCATCGGCAAACCTGAGCTACACTTCATTCAATACCCTGTATCATGAAGGGGCCGATGTGTACAGTTACAGCCATGAAGCAGGCTGGACCCTAACGCTTGACTTTGGAAATAAGGCGGTATTTACCGGGAATGACGGAACGCGTTATGTTTTTAAGGCCGACCATGTGATGACATTGCCCGAAGAAGCCGGGCAGGCGTTTATTTTTGAAGAAGGGACCAACAGGCTGACTTTAAAATTAACCAGGCAGGATTGCAACGATCCCGCCAGTGATTTTGTAAACCCATATACTGCCGAGATCCGGTTTAACGAGGTGATGTATACCGGCTGTGCGCTTTTTCTGTACAACAAAAAAATGAATGGGAACTGGAAGTTCAGCACACTCAATGGAAATAAAGTTTCGCTGAGCAGCGCTAAAAACAACCGCTTATTTGTTGATGCGGATCACCGCATCTTATCCGGTGTTTTTAACTGCGATTCTGTTTATTCCGGTTTCAGTCCGGAAAACGAACGTGTGCAGCTTGAGGGGTTTACTTCTGTTAAGATCAACTGCAAAACAAGCCTGAAAGACCAGGCTTTTATCGGGATCTTTCAGCAAATAAATGCATACCAGTTAAGAGGAGACAGCACACTGATCCTCAAAGACGGCAATAACGAATTCCTGTTTACCCGCAATCAGCAATAACTCTTTTAAGGCTTAATGATGTGGGAAATCGTCCACAATGGCCCGATCAATAAAAACCGGAGGTCCTGGAGAAAAGAAGGCTTTTTTCCTTCGATCTTATGCCCGATGAACTGGCCGATCCAGGCGGCTGCAAAAATGCTGATGGCAATAATAAACACAGGCCCTTCATTCTTTTCCACGAAGCCCCAGAACCTTAGGCAGATAATGGTAAATATGGTTAAAGCGGCTCCAAGCTTAATGGATAAACGCAGGTAGTATATAATTGCAAATGCCGCGGCTACATGGGCAAGCGTAATGACGGTGTTTCCGGTATCCAGTATATGCACGCAATACAATAAACCGATAATGCTAAGGAATATTGCAGGCACACAGATCATGTGTATGGTAATATTGGTTTTGTTCTGGTGACTCTCTGAATATTCTTTAAGCCAGGTATGTACCGTTTTCATTTTGGGAATGATTTATTAAGCTGTAATATAAAACAAAACAGGTGTGATTGCGCCTTCAATAACAAAATAATAATGTTATTTTCGCGCTTCATAGTTTTTAAATGAGTATTGATTACGATAAATACGAGGCAGTGATAGGGCTTGAGGTGCATGCACAAATGCTCACTAAAAGCAAGGCGTTCTGTGCCGATGCCGTTGAATACGGTGAAGCTGCCAATACCCTGGTTAGTCCCGTTTCCCTTGGTCACCCCGGAACATTACCGGTTCATAATAAAGAAGCCGTAAAAAATGCGGTAAAACTTGGCGTGGCTTGTGGTTGCGACATTGCAGCCTACAATTATTATGCACGTAAAAATTACTTTTATGCCGATCTGCCAAAAGGCTACCAGATCAGCCAGCACAACACACCGATCTGCGAAAACGGGCATATAGACATTAAACTGAAAGACGGAACAGAGATGCGTGTGGGCCTGATCCGCATCCACATGGAAGAAGATACCGGAAAAAGCATGCACGACCAGGATGTGTATGATACTTTAATTGATTATAACCGTGCCGGAACAGCCCTTGTTGAAATGGTATCCTTGCCCGATATGCGCACCGGGGAGCAGGCTTACCAGTTCCTCACAGAAGTGCGCAAGCTGGTGCGTTATTTAGGCATTTGCGATGGCAACATGGAAGAAGGCAGCATGCGCTGCGATGCCAATGTTTCTGTGCGGCTTAAAGGGGCTCCCGAGTTTGGAACCAAAGTGGAAGTAAAGAACATGAATTCGATACGTAACGTTCAACGTGCTATCGACCATGAAATAAAGCGCCAGATAGAAGCTGTGGAAGCCGGGGAGCGTATTTACCAGGAAACCCGCACCTTCGAAGCAACCAAAGGAATTACCCTGGTGATGCGCACCAAGGAAGGTGCAAGCGATTACCGTTATTTTCCTGAGCCCGATCTTCCGCCATTGCACATTACGCATGAATTTATTGAGGATGTAAAGGCGCAGATGCCTGCTTTGCCGAAAGCTTTGTTCATTAAATTCACCAAGGAATTCGGGTTGAGCGAGTATGATGCAGGCGTATTGACAGAGAGCCGCGAAATAGCAGAATATTTTGAAGGCATACTCCATTATACCAGGAACATAAAAGCAGCAGCAAACTGGGTAATGGTGCAGGTAAAAGGATACCTGAACGACCAGGCGATCGATATATCGGAATTTCCGCTTAAACCGTCACATCTGGCAGAGATCATCCTGCTGATCGATGAGGGGAAAATAAGCAACTCGGTAGCCACACAAAAAGTGTTTGGGGCCATGATCAATGAGCCGCTAAAAACAGCATTGCAAATAGCAGAAGGCTTAAACCTGATCCAGGAGAGCAACAGCGATGATTTGCAACAATGGATCGATACAGCAATTGCCAGATACCCTGAAAAAGTAGCAGAGTACAAAGCAGGCAAGGTAAACCTTGTTGCATTATTTATGGGCGAAGTAATGAAGCTGAGCAAAGGCAAAGCCGACCCCAAAGTAGCAAGCGCCATGGTGAAAGCAACGCTGGACAAGATGTAGAACGAAGTTCAGTGGGCTATTTTCGAATTCAGATAACATAGAAACTAAATGAAAAACATACTAATTATATTCTCCGTTCTAATTGTAGCAGCCTGCAATAAGGTGCCCGAGCAAAAAGGGTTCAGCGTAAAAGGGAACATCAAGAACCTGACGGGAACTACGCTCACCTTACAGGAGCTTACGGCAAAAGGCCTTGTCTTTATCGATTCGGCAACAGTAGGCGCGGATGGCAGCTTTGAGTTTAACGGCAATGTGAGCCAGAAGACGTTTGCTGTTATCCAGGTAAACAATGGTGCAGCTGTTATCATCGTAGATTCGCTGGCCGATATGGTGCTGAACATTGATGCGGGCAAACCCGAAGACTTTGGGGTGAACGGGAGCAGCGATACTGAAAAGTTAAAAAAACTGCTCCAGTTAAATAATGCATATATGCTGGCCATACAAAACCTGGAAGGAAAGTATTCGGCATATGCAGATAATATTCCTCCGGTGGCCATTCAGAACCAGATGCGCACAGAATACGACAGCATTATGAAAGCACGTGACGGTGCAATGCAGGCTTATGTGCTGGAGCTGGATAACAGCCTTGTGCCTTATTTTGCCACCAATTACCTGATGCCACAAGCAGATTTTAATTTCCTGAAGCAGGTTGATGCAAAAAATTATACCGTATTCATGCAAAGCAAATATGCGCAGGACCTGCATAAACGCATTGAAGTATTGGGCAAAACGGCCCCCGGAAGCACCGCACCCGATATTGTGCTGGCCGATCCTTTTGGCAAAACGGTTTCTTTATCATCATTGCGTGGCAAAACCGTGCTGGTTGATTTTTGGGCAAGCTGGTGCAGGCCATGCAGGGAAGAAAGCCCTAACCTGGTTAAGGCATACAACAAATACAAATCAAGGGGTTTTGAGGTGTTCAGTGTTTCGCTTGATGATAACCGCGAAGCCTGGCAGAAAGCCATCAACGATGATAAGCTGCTGTGGACGCATGTAAGCGATCTGCAAAAATGGAACTCAGCGGTAGTTAGCCAGTACAATATCGAATCGATCCCGTTTACCGTCCTGGTGGATGCTGAAGGAAAGATCATTGCAAAAAACCTGAGGGGTAAAGAGCTGGAAGAGAAGCTGGCAGAGGTGTTGAAATAAGCCGGTTGGTTGATAAAAACAGCCGTGTTTCCAATCGGCCATATTAACATTAACTTAACTTTTTAGTAATATTGAACTCATAGCGTAAGCCGAATGTTACAGAAAAATTCAGACATGGAAAAACCCTTTAAAATACTGGTGGTTGATGACGAAGATGATATATTGGAGTTTATTCAATACAACCTGAAAAAGGAAGGATATGAGGTTCATCTTGCGCATAACGGACAGGAAGCGATCACCGTTGGTAAAAAGATCAAACCCGACCTGATCTTGCTTGATGTGATGATGCCGGTTATGGATGGAATTGAGGCCTGTAAGCAAATAAAATCTGATAAAGATTTCAATAAATCGTTCGTGGTGTTTTTAACAGCACGTGCCGAAGAATACAGTGAAATTGCCGGCTTTAATGCAGGTGCCGATGATTATATTGCAAAGCCCATCAAACCAAGGGTTTTATTAAGCCGCATCAATGCGATCCTTCGCAGGAAGAACAAAGAAGTGGTTGACCAGAAACTGATGGCTGGCGATATCATTATCGACCGCGAAACATTCCTGGTGTATAAAGGGGATGCAAAGATCCAGCTGGCCCGCAAAGAGTTCGAATTGCTTTATTTATTGGCAGGTAAGCCGGGAAAAGTATTTACACGTGAATTTATTTTAGAAAAAGTGTGGGGCGATGAAGTGCTGGTGGTTGACCGCACCATTGATGTGCACATCCGCAAGCTGCGTGAAAAAATTGGCGATGCATATATAGGCACCGTTAAAGGTGTCGGGTATAAATTTGAAGTATGATACGTAACCCCAAGCCAATATATATAACCCTTTTTGTCTCTTTTGTTCTTTCTGTGGTGCTTGGCTTCACCACTTTTTTTATTGATGATATGAAACTGCTTTCGGCAGGGCTTGCATTCGGAATTACATTTATCATCAGCTTCTTCCTGGTATTCTATAGCCTGGAATTTTTTATTTACCGCAAAATAAAGCTCATCTACAAAACCATTCATAGCCTCAAAACCCAGAAATACGATGCCCGGCTAAGCAATTACAACCTGCTTAACGATCCCATTACCAACATGAACAAGGAAGTGATCAGCTGGGCCCGCGATCAGAAAGAGCAAATGGAAGAGCTTAAAAAACTGGCCGATTTCCGCAAAGAGTTTTTGGGTAATGTTTCGCACGAATTAAAAACCCCCATCTTTAACATCCAGGGCTACATCCATACTTTAATAGACGGGGCCATGGACGATCCTGAAGTGAACGTGCGGTTCCTTCAAAAAGCAGGAAGAAGTGCCGACAGGTTGAGCGACCTGGTGGCCGATCTGTTGGCCATATCGCAGCTTGAAAGCGGTGAGCTGGTGATGGAGTTTGAGCGCTTTGACATCAACGCCTTAATAAAAGATGTATACGAGCAGCTTGAAGTAAAAGCAAAAGACCGCGGCATTTCATTGCTGATAAAAGAAGGGTGTAACAAGCCTTTTTATATTCATGCCGACCGTTACCGCATCAGGCAGGTCATTGTTAACCTCATTTCCAATTCCATAAAATATGGCAAAGAATACGGCACAACAACAGCAGCCTATTATGATATGGATGAAAATGTACTGATCGAAATTGCAGATAACGGGGAAGGCATAGGGCAGGAGCACCTGCCGCGTATTTTCGAGCGGTTTTACCGGGTTGATAAAAGCCGTGCCCGCGAAGGTGGTGCCGGGGGTACAGGCCTTGGCCTGGCCATCGTTAAGCACATTATAGAAGCCCACAACCAAACCATCAATGTGCGCAGCACCAGCGGCCTCGGAACCACTTTTGGGTTTACGCTTAAAAAAGGAGCGGGAAATTAGGGGAAAGCGCAGGGGAAGTTAATAGACCATAGTCAATAGAAGTGCGGAGTTAGAAGTAGGAAGTGAGGATTGCGATTTAGGGGAATCTTCGCTGTGCCCATTGTGTTTCCTTTGTGTTCGTTGCGGTTCTATCTTAAACTACAACAAACATAATTTCCTATTAGTATACTTGGCCAACAGCTAAAAGCCAACCACTAATTACCAACTCTACCCGCCAATCACACTTTCCACTTTCTCTAAAATACGTTCCGCTTTCGTATTGGTCTCATCAAGGATCGCTTTGGCTTTAGCTTTAATTTCATCGGCAAACGTTTTATCCTTTAAGCCCTGTGCATTGATCATTACATTAAAGTAAGCGCCACGCACGGCTGTTTTCACACAGAGTACACCAACACCTGCATCAGTAATGCTGTTCTGGTTTCCTTTATCGATCATTATGGCAAGCATATCCAATGCGGAGAAAGCAGTTTGCATCACGTGCAATGGAATTTCGCAGGCATATTTTGTAGCATCCTGTATGGCCTCTGTGCGGGTCTTCTTTTCTTCATCCGTGTTTTTAGGTAAGGCAAAGCCGTTCATTATTTTATTGAATGCATGCGTATCCTCATCCACCAGGCGGAGCAGTTCATCTTTTACCTGCTGTCCTTTTTCTGCTTCACCGCTAAATAAAGCGATGTGCTCTTCCCAGCCACGTTTGCCTGCGCTTAAGTTAGCCACCATGGTGCCTAAAGCAGCGCCAAGGCTTCCTACATAAGCGCTTATGCTTCCCCCGCCCGGGGCAGGGCTTTCGCTTGCTGTTTCGTTGGCAAACGAACGCAGGTCCATGCGCACCAGTTTTTCCGTTCCTGCATGGCGCAGCTTATATTCAATGATCTTTTTCTCCGCATCAAAAGGAGCAAGCTCATCCAATCCCAGGCTTTTTACGGCAATATGGATCAGCTCTTTTTCGCTTACCCCGGTGCTCCGGTTCTGCAATTTTAAATAATGTTTACCGGCATCAAGCAAAGCGCTTAAGGGGATGAGGCCTACAAGCTCGCTTCCCGTAACCCGCACCCCACGGCTTTGGGCGCTCCTGCACACTTCATCAAAAGCCTGGTGCACCGATGTGATCTTGTAATTGATCAGGTTCATGGAGATCTGTGCGATGTCGTATTCTTCAATAAACCAGCCAATGGCTTTAACCGCCTTTAATGTTCCGGGAATGCGTATATCATTTCCATCCGCATCCTTCAGTACTTTCCCGGTAACCGGGTTTCCCTCCCGTTTTACACGTCCCGCTTCGCGCACATCAAATGCAACACTATTGGCCAGGCGCACAGATTTTGTATTGAGGTTTACATTATAGGCGATCAGAAAATCGCGCGCACCGATCACAGTTGCCCCTGCTTTAGGGTTCATGATCGCATGCCCGTAATCAGGTTTCCATTCCGGTAATTTTATCTTGTCAAAAAAGCCTTCGTATTCACCGCCACGGATCACCGACAGGTTTTTACGGGCTTCGTTTGCTTGTGCATATTCATATAGGTAAACAGGAACATTCAGGTCTTCACCCACACGCTTACCTAGCTTTTGCGCATATGCTGCGGTCTCTTCCATGCTAATGCCACTTACAGGGATCAGCGGGCACACATCGGTTGCACCCATGCGCGGATGTTCGCCTTTGTGCTTACCCATATCAATAAGCTCTGATGCTTTTTTTATAGCGCGGTATGCAGCTTCGATCACCACATCGGGATGGCCCACAAATGTTACCACGGTCCTGTTGGTTGCCTTTCCGGGGTCAACATCCAGCAGCATTACCCCTTCTACGCTTTCAATTTCGTTGGTTATCTGTTTGATGATATTCAGGTCAACGCCTTCGCTAAAATTAGGCACACATTCTATAAGCGCATCTTTGTTCATATTATGATATAGGATTATCTACGGCAAATAAACAGATAAAAAAACAAAAAAGCCCGGTGCATTCGCACCGGGCTTTCATAAGTCATTTATTTACTTATTCCTTAATGGCTTTTAAAATAAAGTTTTCAGTTGGTGCGGTAACGCGGATGATATATAACCCTTTGCCAAGTGAGCTCAATTTATCTAAGCTGATGTTGTTTGTACCCGCTTTCATTGCCGAAACAAAATGCTCTGCTACTGTTCCGTCATTTCTCAACAGCTCGATATTTGCAGTTGCATCTGCAGTAACTGTTACATCAATGGTCAGTTTATCGCTGAACGGGTTTGGATAAGCAGATAAGCTTTGTCCGTCTTTGATAGTTGCATCATCATTTGTTACCGATACGATGGATGAATATTGATAAGCTCCGTCAACATCAACAGATCTTACCCTGTAGTAAATGATGTTAGATGGAATATTAAAGATACCGGCATCGGCAAACGAATAATCGCGTGTTATTGAAGAATTTCCGGTAGCTTTTACCTTACCCACCGCTTCAAAGCCCCGTGAATCGAAAGCGCGCTCCACTTCAAAATGAGAAACGTTCTTTTCCATGGCTGTGGTCCAGTTCACCGAAATGCTGTTTCCTTTGCGTATGGCACGGATGCCGGCAAGTTTTACCGGAAGCGGGAATGTATTATCCGTTCCTGTCAGCATCAGCTGGTAATCGCTCAGGCCACTTATCGTCATGGTGCTGTTGGCACTATCGGTAATCGTATTTGGGTTGTAGTAATGGCTCCAGAAACCACCCAGTTTTTTAGACAAGATCATGTTTTGTTGCGATGGGATATTATGGAGCATATTGGTTTTATAACGAAGCTTCAGGGCATAGTTGTAAGAACCCGGATCCATATTGATCAGCCAATGAGACCTTAGCTGGAAATCGCTGGTTAATTGTGAAAGTGAATCAGGATAGAACTTAAGGTCGACAAACGCAGGTACAGGCGCAAAGGCATCCCACGTGATCTGTGCCAGGGTATCGCCTGCAAAAACAAATGCCTGTGTCTGGCCCGCTGCAGGTGTAGCAGGAGTTGCAGTAGCAACGGGCACAGCAGCATCTGGTGTAAACTGGTAAGCCCCAAGATCGGGAACACCATCCGTAAGTGAAACAGGCCTGCCGTTTCCGTTTATATCAGCAATTAAACCCGTATGCGTACCCCGTCCGTTCATGGCCCAGCAGGCGGTATCTGTGGTTAAAGGGGTTAAATTTGTATTGCTTGTAAAGGCAGGGCGATAAACCAGTGATCTTTTTTCCTGCGCTGGAAAATCGGTGCGGTAACTGTTCAGGGTTGGATAAGATGTGGTGGTTGCAATGCCTTTATATACCATGTTGCCGGAAGTGGAATACAATAAATTAAAGTCGCTGGTAATATATAAAGGATCATAAACATACAGTGCGAAACCCGTGGTGCTGTTATTTGCAATGATATTGTTCTTAAATGCGCAGCCTGTAGATGCGGAGGTGTGATACAGGTATGCTGCATAATTGGTAGCTCCGTTGCTATAGTTATTAATGCTGTTATTAAAGAAATCAACATTGCTTGAATAATAGCTGTAAAGTGCGCCATACAAAGCACCCGATGTTTGGAACGATAAAGTATTGTTTGAAAAAGTGGCATGTTGAGATACCGTTGCATCGCAATAATAAACCCTCACCCCATAAATGGTGGCCGTGCTGCCTGTTACCGTAAACTGGTTACCGGTAATTTCAAGGGTGTTATCGCAGTAGCCGAATGTAGCCGGGTACACAGTAGTAGCGGTTGTTCCCGAAACAATAACTTTATTGTTTTTAAAAGCAGGTGCGTTAATATAATACATGTAAACCGGGTAATAAGCAGCGCCCGAAAAGGTATTGCTGTCAACAATAAGGCCCGTTCCGAATAAAGCGGTGGTCGATGTTCCCACGAAATACAATCCTGAAGCCCCGCCCGTAATTACATTGTTCCTGATCACCATGTTGCTGCCTGTTACAGCACTTGCGTAAATGCCTGCATAGCTTGCAGGTGCTGTGCTGGTAGTGGTAATGCTTGATACAGAACAGCGCGTAATGGTATCGAATGATACATTGCCCAGCAGTTCGATCGCTTTTGCATACGTGGTGCCGGTCGAGCGGATGCTGAGGTCTTTCAGTGAAACATATTTTGAGTTGTTAAGGCGTATGGTATAATTATCATTAGCGCCAGCAGGAACGTAAGTTAATGTCACAAGGGAAGCATCAAGGTTTTCAGACTGAAAGGTTACCGTATTGGTGGCTGAAGCGCCTTTTATTTCATTGATCACAACCTGGCCTGCATACGTTCCGTTCCTTAAATTAAAAGTAACCGGTCCGCAAAGCCCGAACGAATCCATGGCTGCAATAGCTGCGCCCATGGTGATAAAATCGGGGCTTGTTCCGCCAATCGTATACGATCCGCCCAATGATGCCCCCAGGCGCACCGTAAGCGTATCGTCTTTTGTAATGGTATCAGCCACAAAATTAGGGTTGCTTGTCCACACCTTAAGGTTTTGACTTGCCCCCGCCAGAAGATTAACATTGCCTAAGGTAAGCAGGGTGTCGTTTCCGTCAGTACTGTTTAAGGTATCAATGGGATAGTTCCAGTATATCTGTGACTGGGGCACCCCGTTCAGTTCCCAGTCTATGAACAAGCCATTAATAATATTCTTACCCCTGTTCTTGATCAGCACCTTTATCTCGTGTTGGCCCGGGCATTGAAACACGGGATTTACCAGTGTATAGGCAGAGGCATTATTATAACCTTTGCTTTTTTCGGTGATCGTAATGTAGTTGGTCTTTGTTATAGGTGTTCCCGCCCCGGTACTGTTGGTGGCGCCATGGGTTACGCTGTAAACGCCAGGTCTGGCATAGGAGATCTGCGGGTTTTGTAAGGTAGAAGCAGCGGGTGTTCCACCTGGAAAATTCCAGGTCCATGAAGTTGGTGTTTGAGTAGACGCATCGGTAAATAAAATGGTATCCTCTTCAAAAGTAGACGTTTTGTTGGCTGTAAAATCGACTACCGGCACTATGGCACTGGCCGCAAAACAACTTAATAGTGCTCCGAGCAGCACGAGGTGTTTAGGGATTTTTAAGGATGCAATTAAAAAAGAGTACTGTTTATTCATATTGTTTTAATTTTAGTGATCGGAATTTACTACTTGTTCGCTTGATTCCTTGCATTTTAAGACACATTTAAGTCTTAAAATGTATTTTTGACAACTGAGCATGTACGCTTTGCGGGCAGCTCAGATTAAAACGTACTTACTTAATGAAGCTTACCCCGGTTTATCAGTCCCTCGTATTATCGGCAGCAGGCCTGGTGCTATTATACCAGCCCTTTCATTTATGGGTGCTGGCATTTATTGTTTTTATTCCCGTGGTGCATGCCATTGAAAATCCCGGTTCGCTGCTGAAGCTTTCGGGCAGGCTTTTTCTTGTTTTTTACTGCTGGCACCTGGGCACCATTTCAAGCGCTTTATTTATTGGCATGGCGCTTAAAGATAAGCTGATGCTCCTGCTGTTTTTTAATGGATGGTATTCGCTGATGATGTTGCTCCCGGTTATCGCATATTATATCACCGCGCGCAACCTTAAATCACCTTTTCGCATGCTATTGCTGCCTTTATATTGGTGTGTTTATGAGTTCGTGCTTCATAACTCGGAGTTCGGGATGCCTTTGTTAAGCTTTAATAATGCATTTAACTCATCGGTATTTTTATCTGCTGCACAACGTTTTGGAGGGCCCTACCTGTATGTAATTATGATCTGGATCTTCAATTACCTCGCCTGGCATTTTATCAACTGTTCAGATAAGCTCCTGAAAAAGAGGTATGGCCTCGCTGCAATATCTGCTTTAGCCGCATTCTTGCTCTTGAATGCCCTTGCTTATTTTACTGTTCCAGCCCATCCTTCAAAGCCGGTAAGTGTTGCTGTTGTTCAACCCAACTTTACACAGCAAGCCAGCTTAAGCGCAAACGAAGCCAAAAACAGGGTTAAATTATTGGGTGAAATCAGCTTAGGTGTTAACCAGGAAACAGACCTTATTATCTGGCATGAATCTGCGGTGCAGGGGTACATGATCAATAAGGATAGCCTCGAAACCGACCCGGTGATCAGGTACATCAGGAACCTGGCGGTTAAACTGAACAAACCCATTCTTACCGGAACGGTGTTGTATAAAATTTACGGGCAACATGATAAAGGCTCATCCACTGCACGTGCAGCCGATCTTGTATCCGGTAATTATTATGACGTGTTTAATTCAGCCATACTGGTTACTCCCGATTCGTTGCCCATACAGCAATGCCATAAGGCAAAGCTTGTTCCTTTCATCGAGCGCATGCCATACATTGAATATTTCCCGGTATCGGAATCCATGAAGATCAGCATTGGTTCTGTGTACCCGAGTTTTGCGCATACAGATGAAACAGTTCCGTTGGCATATAAAGACCTGCGCATAGCACCTTTGATTTGTTCGGAAGGTGCATTTGTTGATCATGCCGGAAAGTTTTGCAGGCAAGGAGCCAACCTGTTTGTGGTGATTGCCAACGAAGGGTGGACCGGCAAAGCGATTACCAGCACGATGTTCTCTAATATGTTGTTGCCTGCAAGCGCTTGTTTTAACAGGTCGCTTATCAAATGTTCGAACAACGGGGAGAGCTTTGTAAGTGGTTTTTCTGGCCAGATCCTGAAAAGCACCCCGTTCAATAAACAGGCCTTGTTGCAGCAAAAAGTCTACTTAAATGCTGAGCCTACACCTTACCAGAAGTATGGAAGCATTATTTACATTCTGCTTGCCGGAGCAGTTGTTGTATTCCTGGTTTATAAAGAAGTTCAGGTTAGCAAAGCGGGCAATAATTTTACTGCAAATTAAACCGGTACCGGATTTATCTTGCACCATGCAAACGTCTACGCTTTCGCAGTTAAAAAAAGAGCTTCAAACCATCCCACAGCCACAGCTTATCGAGCTTTGTGTGCGCATGGCCAAATATAAAAAAGAAAACAAGGAGCTGTTGCATTACCTGCTGTTCGAATCCACCAATGAAGCGCAATACATTAGGCAGGTAAAGGAAGAAACGGCCTCCCAGTTTAAGGAGATCAATACAAGCAACCAGTACTATGCTAAAAAATCGATCCGTAAAATACTGCGTGGGTTGAACAAGCACATTAAGTACAGTGCACAACCACAAACGGCCATTGAATTACTGATCGACTTTTGCAGGCACATGCGCAACCTGGGAAAGACGGTTTACAACAGCACCCAGTTAACAAACCTGTATGAAGCCCAGATCAAAAAAATTAACCTGAACTTAAAAAAGCTTCATGAAGACATTCAGTACGATTACAAAAAAGAGTTGGAAGAGTTGGTTTAGCATATATCATTGGGGTAATTGGCCCTTGTCTTTTAGCTGTTTGCTTAATGATTAAGCTCTGTATAGGAAACTGATTAAGATATAACCGCAAAGGGCGCAAAGGAAACACGAAGTGCACAACGAATTTGATGATGATAGCAACCAGCTCATTGCTTACTTTCCCCTTTGCCTGCTCTTCATTTTCAATGTCCATTCTCCAACTTCTATTGTCTATGAACCTCCCCTGTAAACCGTAAAACAGATTGCCGCGCTTCACCCCGGAGTACCGGAGTTCGCTCGCAATGACATGCGCATTTTTGTCACTCCGAACTTCGTACTTCCACCTTCCCACTTCTATCGTCCAAACGCTATTAACCATGATCTATTAACTTCTCCTGCCATTCTTAATCACTTTTTGCCAAGCCATTCTGCTATATAACCCGCCACTTCTTCCCAGCCTTTTTCCCCGCAGATATAATGACTGCGTCCTTCAAACGATTTAAAATCGGTGATGCTGTTCTTGTCTTGATAAGAACCCGCTATCCGCCTGGTGAAGCTTGCCGGGAAGATGTTATCGTTTTCACCACCTATAAAAAGCAAAGGGTTGTGCGGTTTTTTAAGGTCGACTTTGGCAAAGGATCTTAACAAAGTGTCCCTTGCTATGGTCCTGCTTTCAGGTACGGCAATCTTATCAAATTCTTTATCGCTTCCAGCACGACTCATGTTGTTGAAAAAGGCATTATGGTACCAGTCCCTGCTTCCCATAAATGCACCGCTTTTAAAAAAGTTCACCACCGGAAAAACGGTTTTGATCATCCGAGTGGGTGGTGCTTTCTGTCGAGTAAT
>JAZKGM010000311.1:0-2898 GCA_040385895.1 Bacteroidota bacterium | reverse complement strand
GTTGGTGTTCGATGTGTCGTATACCTGCGAAGGAACAGCATTGGTTAACTCAAGCAAACCGCTGTTAAAAGAAGTGAAATAAGTTTTATTCGAATTGTCGCAAACCACATCGATCAGGTCCATGCAACGGTCGGCAAGGGGGTTTTTAAGGTCGATGCCGTTGCTCCACGAATTGCCGTCAAAAATATAATACCCGTTCCTGTTATAGCTGTTCTTCCATCCTCCCTGGATCGCTATCCCGTCAACAGATCCGCTGGCTACAAATAATTTTTTCTGACCGGCAGAATACGCAAATTTAAATGCAGTGGTTGAATAAGGCCCGCCAACCCCGATGTATGTGTTGCCTCCCGGCTCAAAATGCACGAGGCCCTGCAGCATAATGGAAAGATAATAATTTCCGTTCTTATCACTAAGCGCATCCAGGATCCCGTTCTCGTTATAGGTGGAAAACGCAAATGCAGTATTATAAGAAACGATCCGGTCTGATTGGATGGATAACGCTTTATTATCAATGATCCTCAGGTTTAAAACAGGGGAAGCGCTCACACCAGAAAGCGAATCGAAAGATATTCCATTGTATCGCACAATGACCCCCCTTTTGCCTACGAGCAAATAATTTGAAAAAGAAAGCAACTGGCCGGTGCTGTCTGCATATATCCTGCTCCAAAAATTGAAGTCGCTCAGGTTGCCGCTGTTTAATGAAGCGCGGAACAGCCCATCGTGAGAAGACGCAAACAGCTCATTGTTTAAAATGGCTACATCCTGTACATTAATGGTGGTTCCATTGGGGCCAATGTTTTGATAGGAATCTACGATCTGGCGTTTTTTAAGGTCTATTTTTACAATACCAAAAGTACAGGCCAGGTAAGCAAAACCATCGGTAACCGCCACATCGTTGATCATTTTTTGCCCTATAATGTTTTGGTTTAAAATATTAGGGATGTTGTAGGTCCTGCCGTTGGTGATGAGGTCGATGTTGGTATTTTTGTAAATAATGATCAGCGTGGAAGAAACAGGGTCGAAATCAAGCTTATGCACTTCTACATCCGACAGCACATTGGTTTTATTCAGCACCTCTACTTCATTGGACGTTAGATCGTAAGCAAAGATTCCGCTTGCAGAACCTGCGTAGATCATGCTGCCATTTTGAGCCAGTGTTTGATTGGTATGATAGGGGAGATGCACCCTCCAGCCATTGATCCCGGGAACTTTGAATTGGGCGTTTGCTGGATGTATAATAAAAAACAGTACGACTACAAATAAACCTCTTGGCATGTATGCTTAAAATTTCACCTCAAACCTAACGAACAAAACTGACAAATGTTATAACCACAGCAACAATAAATTAACAGTGGGCTTATTTATTTTTATACCTTCGCAGCCTTTAATTATGTGGCAGAATTTAGCAACGTACGTCCTTCGTAACCGGTTCTGGTTACTTGTTTCTTTAGGTGTTTTAACGGCTGTTATGGCCTTTTTCTCCACAAAGGTCCAGCTCACCTACGATTTTGCAAAGGTGGTTCCCAATGATGATCCTGATTTTGTTGAATACGTAAAGTTTAAACAAACCTTTGGAGAAGACGGGAACATCCTGGCCATCGGGGTTCAGTCGCAACAGCTCTTTAAGAAAGATTTTTTTAACGACCTCATCGAACTGAACAAACATATTGAACAGATTGACGGGGTTGAAAAAGTGGTGTCGATAGCGAACCTGTATATGCCTTCGCGCAATGACGAGAAGCATGAACTTGAGCTGAAACCGGTTGTAAGTGAGTATGTAAAAAGCGATGTAGAAATGGATTCGGTAAAAAAACTGATATTTTCCATGCCGCTTTACAAAGGGTTATTATATAACGAAAAAGGCGATGTGGCTTTGCTTGCCGTTACCCTCAGCAAGCAAAAGCTGGATAGCAAAGACCGCATTGCGCTGGTTGAGCTGATCGAAAAAACCTGTAACGAATTTGGGACAAAGCACCATACCGAGATCCATTACTCAGGCCTGCCTTATGTACGTACCGTTTATGCATCTAAAGTAGCCAAAGAGATCGCGATCTTCACTTACCTTTCCATATTTGTTACCGCGCTTTTTATTTTTATCTTCTTCCGGTTCCTTTCTGCGGTCATCTTTTCGCTTATCGTGGTTATTATCGGGGTGGTTTGCACCTTGGCAAGCATTCACCTGTTTGGATACCGCATCACTATTCTTACCGGCCTAATCCCGCCATTAATGGTTATTATCGGGATACAGAACTGTATTTACCTGTTAAACGTATACCACCAGGAGTTCAGGGCACATGGCAATAAAATGCTTGCGCTCATCAGGCTGATCTCTAAAAACGGGTTACCCTTATTTTTAACGAACGTTACCACTGCAGTGGGCTTTTGCGTGTTCAGCTTTTCAGGTAGCGCAGTGCTCGATCAGTTCTCGGTTATTTCAGGGATCAACATCATGCTCATCTATGTGGTGTCGTTGGTGTTTATACCCATTGTATACAGCTACCTGCCCCCTCCAAAATTAAAGCACACCAAACATTTAGACAGCATCAGGCTGAATAAGATCATGAGCATTTGCAACAGCTGGGTTTACAACAGGCGCAAGCTCATTTACACCATAACGCTGGCTTTATGCATCTTCTCTGTATGGGGGAGCATGAAGGTGAGAACATTGGGCTATGTGGTAGACGATATGCCGCAGAAAGATAAGGTGTACACCGATCTGAAGTTTTTTGAACGCGAATTAAAAGGTGTTCTGCCTTTTGAGATCCGGATTGATACCCGCAGAAAGAACGGGGTAAAAGACCTGGTGACCATGCAGAAAATAAACCGTTTGCAAAAAGAGCTGGCCGATTACCCTGAATTTAGCAAGGCAGTTTCTATGGTCGATTTTTTAAAATTTGC
>JAZKGM010000310.1:0-9932 GCA_040385895.1 Bacteroidota bacterium | reverse complement strand
GTATCTGCATGCAAAAAAGAAGAAGATCATAATTCCAGTCCGGCTAACGCTACCTATCTGCCATTTAAAACAGGAAATTACTGGATCTATCAAAGGTTCGAAGCCACTCACTCCGGCAGCTTAAACCCTTTAAACGAATATGACAGTTGTTATGTTGAAAAAGACACCCTTATAGCAGGGCATGTTTATTTTAAAATGTATAGTTACAATCCCATTTTTGCAAATTTATCAATAAAGTACTTACGCGACTCTCTTCACTACATTATAAATTCCAATGGGGATATTACATTTTCCGCTCTGGATTTTTCTACTCCATTTAACAGCGGTTATCTGCTGGCTTCACCAAGCGACACGATCTGTTCTTATGTTACCAAAATGGAAGATAAGGACATAATGACCTGGGCCCCGGCTGGCATATTTCCTACTTCAAGTTTCAGAAACACTTCCAGGTTTTATCCAAATTGGGTTGTTCTAAACCTGCAGGAAAGGCAGCTTAACGTCCGCTATTCAAAAAATGTAGGAATAATAACCGAAGCTTTCCCTGGTTCTTTTATGGATTCTGTGTACATGGAAAGGCGGCTGGTAAGATACCACCTGAACTAAACGTTCCGTTCTATATAATCAATCAGCGAGTGAATGCATTTGATGTGGATTTCCTGTGCCCGGTCAGCATACTTACTATGCGGTGCGCGGATCTCCACATCACACAGCCCGTTCATCAGGCCACCGTCTTTTCCTGTTAAGCCAACTACTTTTATCCCTTTCCGTTTGGCCACTTCAATGGCATTTAAAATGTTTTTGCTGTTACCGCTTGTTGAAATGGCCAGCAACACATCGCCTTCGTTTCCCACGCCCTCCAGGTAACGGCTGAACACAAAATCATATCCGTAATCGTTCCCTACACAAGCCATATGCGACACATCCGAAATGGCAATGGCTGCCATGGGTTTACGGTCATCGCGGTAGCGGCCGGTAAGCTCTTCGGCAAAATGCATGGCATCGCAAAGGCTTCCCCCGTTTCCGCAGCTGATGATCTTTTTGCTGTTGCCAAGCGCTTCAACCATTAATTTGCCGGCAGATCCAATGGCTTCGAAGTTTTTATCGTCAGCCAGGAAGCGGCTTAATACATCCTGTGCTTCTGTGAAATGTTGTTTAATTGAATTCATGCTTATTTTTTATAGGCGTTTTTTCCTGCATCCAGGAAATCAACAAATTTCTGCTCATCGGTATCAAAAAAGTTAGGCCCTGAAAGTTGCTTTTCATCCCCGTCAATAACCACATATTGTGGTTGAGCGGAGAAATTATATTTCGTGATCTGCAGATCGTGATTTTGCTCCCCGATCGTTTTTTTCACCTTACCGTCCCTTTTCGATGTATACCAATCCGATTCTGGCAGCTCTTTCCTTTCGTCAGCATACAAGCTCACAATGATAAAGTCGTTCTGCAAACGTTTCAGCACTTCCGGTTTCGCCCAAACATATTCCTCCATTTTACGACAATTCACACAAGCATGGCCTGTAAAATCAATAAAAATGGGTTTGTTCTGTTTCTTTGATTCCTCCAGTGCCTGTTTGTAGTCGAAGTACCCGGTTAAGCCATGCGGCAAATGAAGGAAGTCAGCATGCTTGATATTGGCGTTTGAATGACCCTTTGCTTCACTGCCGGGTTGGGAAACGTTTCCTCCTAAAATAAAATCCTGTGTTTGCATCGGGGGTAATAATCCAGACAACCCTTTAAGCGGGGCGCCAAATAGTCCCGGGATCATATAAACACCAAAAGCGAAAGCAATTAAGGCCAGCATAAAACGCGGAACGCTTAAATAAGGAAGATCGCTGTCGTGACTGAACTTTAGCTTGCCCAATAAATACATCCCCAACAGGAAGGAAAGAACGATCCAGATACACAGGTATATTTCACGGTCTAAAATGCCCCAGTGGTAAACCACATCAGCCGTGCTTAAAAACTTGAATGCAAATGCGATTTCAACAAAGCCCAAAACCACTTTAACCGAATTTAACCAGCCACCCGATTTTGGGAGGTTTTGTAACCAGCTTGGAAACATGGCAAATAAGGTAAAAGGCAAGGCAAGGCCTGATCCGAAAGCAGCCATTCCCAGTAAGGGTTTTAAAAATTTTCCGCCAACAGCTTCAATGAGTAAACTACTAACAATGGGACCGGTGCAGCTAAATGAAACAAGCACGAGTGTAAACGCCATAAAAAAGATCCCACCCATACTTCCCATGCTGCTTTTGCGGTCTATTTTGTTAACGAACGAATGGGGCAATGTAATTTCAAACAGGCCGAGAAACGAGGCCGCAAACACCATAAAAACCACGAAGAATAAAACATTCGGAAGCCAGTGCGTGCTGAGCCAGTTTCCAAAATCAGGACCTAAACCAAAAAATGCAAATACAAGCCCCAGCGAAGCATAAATTCCGATAATAGAAGCACCAAAAGTAAAAGCACGCGTAATTCCCTGCGCACGGGTTTCACTCTTTTTAGTGAAAAAAGAAACCGTCATAGGCAACATCGGGAATACACAGGGGGTTGCAACGGCAATGAGTCCGGCCCCTAATGCCAGCAATAAAAACCCTATAAAAGATCCTTCCTTGGTTTCTTGTTTCGCACCTGCTGTTTGCACAGGTATAGCAGCTTGTTGTAAAGTATCATTCTGCTCAACCTGCGTTTTTGAAATAGTATCATCGGGCTGGTTTATTGCTGGCGCAACCTGGTTTGTACCCGTTTCATTTGCCAGCACATTTATTCCCTTCACATCAAAGGCCACATCAAAAGGAGGCATACATACACCGCTTATTTCATTGCACTCCTGGAAATAAATAGAGCCTTTAATAAGCGGCTTATCACCCAGTATTTTTATTTTCTGCCTAAATTCTGCTTTCTTTTTAAAGAATGAAACCTCGCCCGGCCATACCTCTTCATAGTGTTTGATGGATCCTATTGGTTTTGGTTTCCCTACCAGCGTATACGAAGCATGTTTGGCAAAAGTAAATTCAGCTGCGATAGGACCCAGGTTCGGATCAAAATCGTTGCTGTACATGTACCAGTCTTTTTCAATTATGCTGGTGAACGTTACGGTTATTTCATCCCCAGCCTTAACCTCTTTTTTATCAATGCTGATGTTCCATTCTGGGGTTTTGCTTAATGATGTTGGTGAATGCTGGGCCCACAACATATTATGAAAGCCAAATAACAGTATTAGATATACCCAGTTAAGCGATGCCCGTTTAATCATAAAAATTTGTATTGGTTCAGTACGTTAACAGGCAAAAATAGGATTTATTGTTAAAGCACCTCGATGTTAAGAAAATCTTATATCGGCATACCAGTTCCTGTTATCGATCGCCCAAACAATGATACACCTGTGGGTAATCAGTGCCCGCTTAATTCTTTACAGTGCCTGCCGGCAATTATTTTTGTTGAATGAGGTTTCTTAAACTGGCTTTTAAAGCTGTTTGCTTTTTTCTTTTGTGCATCGCACTGGCCAAGGCCCAACCGGTGCCAACAACTGCATTTCCTTTTAAAATGACGGTGGAGCAATACGTTGAAAAATACAGCCCCATTGCCATTGAAGAAATGCACCGCAGCCGGATCCCGGCAAGCATCACGCTTGCACAGGGTTTACTCGAAAGCGGCAACGGGAACAGCCGCCTGGCTTTGGTGGCCAATAACCATTTTGGCATTAAATGCAAAAAAGAATGGACAGGCGAAAGCATCCGCGAGGATGATGACGAGGCGCAGGAATGTTTTCGCAAATACCCTGCACCTATCGACAGCTATAAAGACCATTCCGATTTTTTAATGAAAAATAAGCGGTATGCTTTTTTATTCGACCTGGAGCCTACCGATTATAAAGGCTGGGCAAAAGGGTTGAAAACAGCCGGTTATGCAACCAACCCCAAGTACCCCGAGTTATTGATCAGCCTGATAGACCGTTTTGCATTGCATAAATATGATGGCGTATTGGCCACTCAGAAAGAAGAACAGGAAATTAAACAGGAGCAAAAAGAACAGGTTGCCTTACATAGAAATGTAAGCGTAAACGGAATTCCTGCATTGGTAGCAAAGACTGACGACAGCTATGCAAGCATTGCCCTTGAAAACGACATGCGGGTGTGGCAGGTCTATAAGTATAACGACTTGCAAAAGGACGCAAACATTAAAGCGGGTGATACCATTTACATCAAACCGAAAAACTACAAAGGAAGCATTGCATTCTATACCGTTGGCGCCAAAGACAACATGCACCTGATCTCGCAACGTTTTGGGATTAAGCTGAGCAAACTGTATAGCCGCAACCTGATGAAAGAAGGACAGGAGCCTGCAGCAGGCGAAAAGCTTTACCTGCAATCGGGCCGCGAAACGGCACCGGCATTGCGCAAGGCTTCTGTTGAAAAACAAGACAGCACGTACAACACCATTATTTATGACGATCCGAAAAAAAATGTAGAAACGACCAAGCCGTTACTGCCTGAAGACGAATACAAAGTGAACATTCCCGACAACAAGAACGATATGGCCTTTTTCCATACCGTTCAGCAAGGGGAAACCCTGTTTGCCATTGCCAAAAAATACAATGTAACCGTAGAAGGCATTAAAGAATTGAATTCCCTTCGCACCAATGAGATCGCACCCGGCACAAAACTGATCATCAACCCCAACCAGCCGGCCGTGAACGAAAAAGAAGAAGCCGTGGTTCCCGGTTATCACATCGTTAAGCAGAATGAAACATTATATAGCATTGCGGGTAAATACGGCACCACGGTTCAGGAACTGATGGCGCTGAACGAGCTTGCCAACAACGACCTCGAAGTGGGCCAGGAATTGGTGATCGTGCCGCTGAACGGAGAAAAGACAGAGCACAAGGAGCCTGATTTAAACACCACAGAGCCGGTTTACCACGATGTAAAAGAAAAAGAAACCTTGTACAGCATCAGCCGCAAATACAATGTACCCGTAGAAACACTCCGGAAACAGAATTCCCTCATGGACAATACCATTGCTGTTGGTCAAAAAATCAGGATACGCTGATGCTTGAGCTTCCGTTTGAACCGCCTGTTCAAAAAATAAACCGGCCTTCGTTTGCCGCAGGTGGTGTGGACGTTTTTATGAAACGTGATGACATGATCCACCCTTTTATATCAGGCAACAAATGGCGAAAGCTAAAATATGTGCTGGAAGATGCGAAGCTGTTGAACAAAACACACCTGGTGAGTTTTGGTGGTGCTTACAGCAATCACCTTGTTGCGCTGGCCTGTGCCGGTGCCATGCATGGGTTTAAAACAACTGCTTTTATAAGGGGGGAAGAGGTAAACAACCCCATGCTTGGCTTGTGCAGCTTGTATGGAATGGAACTTCTTTTTGTGAGCCGGGAGGCTTATAAAAAGAAGCAGGACCTATACCTGGGTTTTGCCGGATCAAACCCCTTAACTTATTTTATTGATGAAGGTGGAAAAAGTGACCTGGCAGCAAAAGGGTGCGAAGCAATTTTGAACGCGGTTGATAACCATACTTTCTCTCATGTTATTTGTGCCGTAGGAACAGGAACAACACTGGCAGGCCTTGCCAGGGCTGCCATACAAAAAAACATAACCCCGGAAGGCATCTGCGTATTGAAAGGTGCGGAAGAAATGGATAAGGAAATCGCTTCCCGATCCGGTTTTGATGTAACGGTTCATCACCGCTTCCACCGGGGCGGCTATGCCAGAACAGATCCCGATCTGATTGCGTTTATTAAACTCTTTGCACAACATACCGGTATTTTATTAGACCAGGTTTATACCGCAAAAATGATGATGGCCATTGAGCAACTGGTCGAAGAAAAATACTATCCCCAAGGGAGCAGCATACTTGCTATACATACAGGTGGTTTGTTAGGAATGCTCAGCATGATCTGATCACACGTTCTGCCGGTTCTTTGGCAGGGCTTACAAATAATGCAGGCTCAAGCACACCTTCTTTTGTGTGCGAATAAGTTGCTTTGACATCAACAGCAAAGCCACTTTGCGGGGCTTTACCGTCTGCGATAAAAGGCCGCTATTCCCCAGGCAAAATCCCATAATTAAATTATTTTAATATAAAAATAATTCTATTAGACAAGCATTAAGTAAACTTTAAGTAAATATGCATACAGTTAGTTCGGATGAAAGTAAAAATACTCAGGTATGCTTCTTTTGTGATGGTTTTAGCCCTGTTGAACGGGGCGCTGTTCAACCGTATCGGATCGCGTATAGCCGACCAATCCTATTTCAAGGTGATCATGCATTATACCGTAAAGCTGATAGACAGTAAAGTGGCGATTACCGGTCTGCCTGTGATGCCGATCAAATATTCCAAACGAACTGTTCCTACAAATAACTCTTCCGGGGCCGTACCTGTTCAATCAGGTTTTATTAAAGCTATTCTTCTTTACACTTATAAGTTCCAGGCCAGCCATTTAAACCTCGTGGTTTCCATATGGCTATCTGCCTTCCAGGAAAAGATCAGCAAACCATTCAAAGAGGTTATCATTAAGCCGCCCATTTAGCGCCAGGTCTTCCGTGAGCTGTATCCGGATCATGCATATGAATGGTGTTCTGTTCATTTTTTCTGCCGGATACACCTCGCCTGAAGGTTTCCTTTTGATCTCCCTGTTTCTGTAAAATATTGCACCCGGCTGTTTATGACCTTTCATAAACTCAGCAAGGACTGTCTTGTCGATTTAAAAAAAACACCCAACTCTCTAATAATATGAAAATTAAATTACACAACAAATCAGGCGGTACAGTTTTCCGCGTCATTCTCTTGTTGCTTTCGTGTGTGCCCTGGCTCAGCCCGGTAAAAGCACAGCTGGCAAGCAGCGCCAATTACACTTTTTCAACGGGCACTTCAGGGAATCTATCCCAGGACATGAATGCCAATGTCATTGACCTCAGCGCACAGCCTGATCTCCAGGTGCCAGGCCTGAGCGCCAATTTAGCCGTAATGGATATCGGCTTTGATTATTGGTTCATGGGGACACGTTATTTCCAGCTTACCCCTATTGTAAGGGGTGCCATCGGGCTGGGCGGCCTGAATCCTTATACAGGAACTCCGGCTGTTAATTTCAACGCCATCAGCACTACATCAGCTCCGATGCTGGCTCCGCTCTGGAACATCAATGCATTCACTCCGGGTTCGGGAAGAAATCTCCGCTCTGCCGTTGTAGGATCAGCACCAAACAGGTGCTTTGTGGTGGAATGGAGAGTGCTTGCCATTAACAGCTCTTTATCAAACACAGCCGACATGGTATTTCAGGCCAGGTTGTATGAAAGAACAGGTGTTATTGAATATGTGTATGGTAATATGCAGCTGCCTCCCAATATTTTTGCGGGAAACTTCCAGGCCGCTATCGGTTTCACTAATCTTCAGAACCTGAACAACACCCTTTCTTCGATCACCGACATCAGCACCTATAGCACCACTACAATTGCTTCTTCTGTTAATAATGCAGTGATCAACCAAAGCATTGCAGGACCATTGACCGGTTTATCATCGGGAAGATATTTCAGGTGGACACCTGTTGTGCCTGCAGCTCCTACAGCACTTACTTTCTCTGGCGTTACCGGTAATACCATGACCGTAAACTGGACCGACAACGCTTCTACAGAACTTGGTTATGCCATTTACAGGTCGGATGACGGGGGCGCGAACTATAACTTTATTACACAAACAGCCCAGAATGTAACTTCATTCACTCAATCCTTCCTGGTGCCTTCCACTACCTATTCTTATCGCGTGGTCGCTGTAAGTGAAGGCGGAAACAGCACCACACTGCAAGGCAATCAGATCACTGCAGGAGGCGGGGCCATTACTTCTGCAGGAAGCGGTAACTGGAGCTCTGCATCAACCTGGACAGGTGGTGTAGTTCCATCCATTACAGATAATGTAACGATCTCAAACGGTAACACGGTTATTATTGATGTTCCGAATGCTTATTGCAATAACTTAATAGTGGGTGCGGGTACAAGCGGAATACTTCGTTATTCGGCATCAAACCCTTCTGCACTATTCGTAAACGGCAACATAACAGTGGCTGCAGGTGCAGTATTTGATGCAGGCACCAGCAACATTCAGTCACACACGCTTACCCTGGGCGGATTTCCTGCCAATGGTGTGAGTGGCGACCTTACCGTAGCCGGCACATTCGACATGAACACGGCAACGTCTTCATCATCAGGATCAGGTGTGAATGTAACTTTCGGTGGATTTGGCAACGGAACGATATCGGGCCCTGGCAGCACCTGCGATTTTTACAGCATTACCGTTAATAAAGGAAATTTTCTTTTACCTTTTCAAAACCCGGTGCTTGATGTTACACGCGTTATCACCATGAATACCCCGGCTGTTGCAACCAACAGGCTGTCTGTAACAAGCGGAACGTTTAAGCTAAGCAGCGCTTCGGTGCTTACCCCTTATTTCGGTTCGCAAACGATCTGCTCTGTAGCAGGACGTTTGTGGATAAACAATGCAGGCGCATCTGTTTCTCAGGCAGGATTCGGCACATTGATCGGAGCCGGCTCCCCTACCGTTGCCGGTGAACTGCGCATGGATAACGGAACATTTTCTTACGGAAGCGGCAATAATACATTAACTTTTACAACCACTACCGTAGGTGGTGTTACTTATGGCTCACGCCTGATGATGAATGGAGGTACCCTGAATGTACACGGGGCGATTACGTTCACCCAAACATCGGCCGTTTATTTTACCATGAGCGGTGGTAATATCAACATCAATCCGCAATCGGCCAATATGCTGGCTTCAGGAACGGCTGCTTTCACCATGGGTGGAAACACCATTAACTGGACAGGCGGAACAGTAACGATCGTGAACCCTCACTCGGCAACAGGCGGAAACTCTGTTTCTTTCGCAGCAAGCGCAGGATCCAGTAAAATTATCACGGGCGGTACATTGCAGCTCGGAGATGGTATTTCAGGCCTTGCAAGCGGGCCACTGGGCAGTTCCACCGGTTTTATGGTGGGCCTCGGCTTCCCGGTTTATAATCTTGTCATCAACGGACGCACAGATTTAAGCCCGACACGGATCTGTCGCCTTGTTTCACAAGCAAACAGTGTATACAATAATATTACAGTAAATGCCAACTCTTACCTGATGCTGAGTAATGCTGGCGCATCTTCTACGCTTGCTTTGTATGGCAACATGATCAACAACGGAACTATAGCAGGTGTGGAGCCGAATTCAAGCGGAATTACAGGAGTGATTCAATTTATAGATACAACCGGCACACAAACAGTGACAGGTACCGGTGCATTCACCAATATCGCGCAGATCACTCTTGCACCGCCTATTTCAGGGTTCGGCATCCAGTCGAATGTAAATGTTATTTTTAACCAGGCCAACCCCATTGTGGTAAACACTGTTTCGCTGGGTTCAGGAATGCTTACCCACAACGGCAAGCTCACTATCGGAAGGCCATCTGTTGTCCCTCTGCTGAGCATTGGCGGAGTGGGCCCGGTTACGGCCCCAGGTGCTTTTGCCACGGTTCCTAATTTCGATAATACCTCATTTCCTACCCAGATCAATTACGCCTCATCAAGCACACCTTATGTAATGGGTGCTTATAATGAGATCGGACCATCTGTAAATACGCTTTATAACCTGGTTGTTTCCAATGCACAAGGCCTTACCATAGACCGTAACTTAACAGTTGTGAACACGCTGACAATGACCTACGGAAACATCAGCATCGGAAATAACAATGTTACACTGGGCAATGGACCTACGAGTGTAGGCTCATTAACCTATACTGCCGGTAACATCATCTGCGGGGCAACGGGTAAATTCAGCCGCTGGTACAACACCACCGCAGCACCCACCAGCCTGGCAACCGCATCTCAGTTCCCGTTGGGAACAAATGGTGATGCCCGCCATGC
>JAZKGM010000309.1:982-1652 GCA_040385895.1 Bacteroidota bacterium | reverse complement strand
GTAAGGTGAAAACCGCCAGCCGGTTCACCATTTTGTGTGCAAAAAATCCCCAGGAAAAAACAGGGACAACAAAGAAGAAAGCGAGCACGGTGATAATAATTTTACGGGCCATAGCTGCAAGTTATGCATTTGAATAATACCTTGCGGTGGCTTCACTGTTAATTTATGATGAATACTTACCTGGATATTATTTTACGCACCTTAAGTGTATATGCATTTATTTTTATTGCCATACGGATAACCGGTAAAAAGGAAATTTCGCAGTTGTCTATTGTTGACTTTGTGCTGGTGATCCTGGTGAGCAATGCAGTGCAGAACTCTATGGTGGGGCCCGATAATTCGTTAACGGGAGGGTTAGTGGCTGCGGCTGTTCTTTTCAGCGTGGATTATGCGATAAAAATGTTCATCTATAAGAACAAAAAAGTTAAACGCCTGCTGGAAGGGGAACCGGTGATGCTGATCTATAAAGGCAAAAAGATCGTGCAGAACTTAAAGAAAGAAAAGATCTCGGACGAGGAACTGGAAGAGTCGGTAAGGGCGCACGGCATCAGCACGGTTGATGAAGTGGAGCTGGCCATTATGGAAACGAACGGGATCATTAGTATTATTGAGAAGAAGTAGGGGATGAGTGGAGGATAGAAGGTGATTAAGGGATCAGGTAATTAAGTGA
>JAZKGM010000309.1:0-972 GCA_040385895.1 Bacteroidota bacterium | reverse complement strand
CGCGGGAATCTGGCTTACGGGATTCTGCATAAGATATACAAAGGGAAGCAGGGAATTGATGCCCTTTGCCGCTGAGGCGGAACACGATCTAAACAATCATGACTAACACCATTAACATCTTTTTAAGCTTCGGTTTAGTAAAAGTATGTTCGTTAACGCATCATCGCATTACCTCACCCGCTTCCTGCGGTTCCTTTCGTAATCCTCGAACACGAAATCGCCAAGCCCGTTCAGCCCGCTGTAAAATGCTTTGCCGTTATTGGTCTGTGTAAACTCCTGCACAAACTCCTGCAGGTAAGGGTCGGTAGCGATCATAAACGTGGTGATGTTAATGCCCAGCCTGCGGCATTGCGCGGCCTGGTTCAGTGTTTTATTGATCACCTTGCGGTCGAGGCCAAAGCTGTTCTTATAATAGCGGTTGCCCTCTTTTAAGCAGGTTGGTTTTCCATCGGTGATCATAAAGATCTGCTTGTTCGGGTTCTTGCGCCTGCGCAAAATATCCATGGCCAGTTCAAGCCCGGCATATGTATTGGTGTGATAAGGCCCAACCTGTAAATAAGGAAGGTCCTTTACTTCAATGGGCCAGGCATCGTTGCCAAACACAATAATATCCAGTGTGTCTTTAGGATACTTGGTCCTGATGAGTTCGGCCAGTGCCATGGCCACCTTTTTCGCAGGCGTAATGCGGTCTTCGCCATACAGGATCATGCTGTGGCTGATGTCGATCATCAGCACCGTACTCGTCTGGCTTTTGTGGTCCTTTTCGCGCACCTGCAGGTCGGCCTCCGTTAAATAGAACTCATCAATGCCATGGTTTATCTGTGCGTTCTGAATGCTGGTGGTTACATCGATCTGGTCAAGCTGGTCGCCAAAGTTAAACTGGCGCGTATCGGCTGCCACCTCATCGCCCGTTCCGCTTTTGGTAGAGTTGTGGTTTCCTTTTGGTGTCTTTTTCAGCTTCCCGAAAATATC
>JAZKGM010000308.1:0-4193 GCA_040385895.1 Bacteroidota bacterium | reverse complement strand
ACAAGTAAACCCATAACAATAGTAAAGCATTACCCGCTCAATTTTGTGGCTCAAACGACCACAAAAATGAAAACACAAAAAATTACGTACTGGATCACCACTATTCTCATTTCAGCCATGATGCTGTTCAGCGCTATGCTTTATTTAACAAAAGCGCCCGCGCTGGCCGATGGCTTTAAACTGGCCCAACTGCCTTTATACCTTCTGCCGTTATTAGGCCTGGCTAAATTACTTGGCGCAGTTGCATTGCTGGTTCCCAAATGGCAAACATTAAAAGAATGGGCCTATGCCGGATTCACCTTCGTTTTCCTGGGTGCGATATGGGTGCATCTTTCAACAAGTACACCTTTTGTTGCCCCATTGATCGCATTGGTTATTTTATTCATCTCTTATTACCTGCGCATACAGTTGCGAAAAGTGACGGTTGCTTAAACATTGATAAAGGCCGGAAACAACCGGCCTTTATTTTTGTATGCACAAACCCAGGTGCTTGAAAAATAAAGGCCCCGCTCCTGCTTTTTTTTACCCTTCTTCCTGTATTTTTATGCCTTATAAAACAGGTTACGTAATGACAGCAGAAAGAAAAGTAATGGTGTATATCGCCTCAAGTTTAGACGGTTACATTGCCAAGCCCGGTGATGACCTGGCCTTTTTAGACCGGGTTCAGAAAGAAGGGGAAGATTATGGATATGCAGATTTCATGGCATCAGTAGACACGGTGATCCAGGGAAGAAAAACGTATGAATGGGTAATGAAACATGTTCCCGGATTTTCGCATGCAAATAAGCAATCCTACATCATTACACGAACATCCCGGCCCGCAATAGGCAATACCAATTTCTATACAGGCGACCTGAAAGAACTTATTTCAAAACTGAAACAGCAACCCGGCAAAAACATATTTGTTGATGGTGGTGCGGAAGTGGTGAATGCGTTGTTGAAAGACGGCCTGGTTGATGAATTCATTATTTCGCTGATCCCTGTATTGCTGGGTAACGGAACAACGCTTTTTAAAGATGGAAGGCCCGAACAGGTATTAAAGTTCCTCACTGCCAAAACGTTTGATACAGGCTTGGTTCAGCTGCATTACACCAGGACCTGATTTTTTGTTGAGCTAAACATTTCAATTATGATTACAGGAGTAAGCCAGTAAAGAACGTGACCTTATACTTTAAAGGGCTTTACCCGTATTCATTTCGGTAAATGAAGTGATCAGTTCCAGACGGGATTAATACCAGATTAAACCTTTCCGGGTATTAATTGTCTCATTAACTATATTCTTTATAAGCCGGTTAATGACAAAAGCATTTTTCCCCTTCCTTTTTTTATCTTTTTCTTTCTTTCTTACTAATGCTCAAAGTCTTAGCATTAGTGGCCAGCTTAGCGACAAGCAGGGAGAGCCTTTGATAGGTGCTTCGGTTGTGATCTTTAAAGCCAATGATTCAGCTATCGTTAAAGGTGTGACAACAGATTTTGAGGGTAACTTTAAACTCGAAGGACTGCAGCCCGGTATTCAATTGATCCGGATAACCTATCTTGGTTTTCACGAAATGCTGATCACCCGTGAATTATAAGATCAATCGATAGACATTGGAAAGCTGGTGCTGAATGAACAATCGGCCCGGTTAAAGGAGGTGAACATTACCGGTAAGATACCACCGGTGGTGCAAAAGGGAGATACCACGGAAATGAGTGCCAATGCATACAAAACAAACCCCGATGCCAATGCAGAGGACCTGGTTACTAAAATGCCGGGTATTACTGTACAGGATGGAAAAGTGCAGGCACAGGGAGAAGATGTACAGAAGGTACTTGTTGATGGCAAAGAGTTTTTTGGTGACGATGCGAATGCAGTACTTAAAAATCTTCCTGCAGAAGTGATCGATAAGATCCAGGTGTTTGACAAAAGAAGCGACCAGAGCGAACTGACGGGTTTTGATGATGGCAACACCACTAAAACCATCAATATTGTAACAAAACCGCAATTCAGGGACGGAGTGTTCGGTAAAGCATTTGGAGGTTATGGCTATGAAGACAAATGGAAAAGCGGGCTCAACCTCAATTTTTTTAAAGACAAAAAGCGGATCAGTGTACTGGCCAGTTCAAATAATATTAACGAACAGAACTTTTCGTCAGACGACCTGCTTGGGGTAATGAGCGGTGGCCAGAGCCGTTCAGCTTCTGGAGGACGCAGTAGCGGTGGCAGAGGAGGCAGACCGGGCGGACAATCAAACGATGCGGGTAATTTCCTGGTTGACCAGAAAAGCGGGATCACAACCACCCATTCGCTGGGAATTAATTACGTGAACCAATGGAAGAACATAGATGTTACCGGAAGTTATTTTCTCAACTACACCGATAACCATTCCACGAGTGATCTGTTCAGGCAATATATTACCGGGCAGGAGGCTGAACCTTCTTACAGGGAATACAAAGAAAACAACAGCACCAATATTAACCACCGCTTCAATACCCGGCTCGAGTGGAAGATGAATCCGTCCAACACCCTGATCTTTCAACCACGGATCTCGTTACAGCAAAACAATGGCACCAGTACCTTATCGGGACAAAACAGCCAGCTGTTAACGCCATTAAGCAATACCAGTACCAAATACACTTCCGAACTGAACGGATTTACGATCTCGGCCCCCTTAAATTACAGGCATGCATTTGAACAGAAAGGAAGAACCATTTCACTAAGCCTTACACCCGGGTATAACGAGAATACAGGTAAAAATACGCTGAACTCGCTGACTGAGTTTTATATGGATACACTTTCAGAAGACTCCATTAACCAGCTTTCGAACCTGGATGTGAACGGGATGACACTTTCTTCGAACCTCGTATACACAGAACCGCTCGGGCAAAAGAGCCAATTGATGTTTAGTTATGGCACAAACCTCAACAAAAGCGAATCGGATAAAGAAACATTCAACCTTTCCCCTTCTGATGATAATTACCGCGCATTTGATACCTCTCTTTCCAATTCATTCAACAGCCGCTACCTGGCACAATCTTTAGGAGCCAGCTACCGGTATCAGAAAGATAAATGGAACCTCACCGCAGGGCTTTCATACCAATATGCACAACTTGAAGGGCAACAGCTCTTCCCTGCCCCGTTCGAACTTTCCAAAACATTCACCAGCATTTTACCTGCTGCACGATTCCAGTATAAATTCACTCCTAAAAAGAACCTGCGCATTAATTACAGGAGCACGAACAATGCGCCCTCGGTGAATCAACTGCAAAATGTGATCAATAACAGCAACCCTTTACAGCTCAGTACAGGAAATCCTGATCTTAAACAGGATTGGCAAAATGGTGTTACACTAAGGTATTCTTCGGCAAATGCAGAAAGGTCAACTTCCTTTTTTGCCTTGCTAAGCGGTACTTACACACAAGATTATATTGTAAACAATACATTTATCGCTGCGCGGGATACCCAGCTTACACAGGGTATTACCCTTGCGGCCGGATCACAGCTTTCACGTCCCGTGAACCTCGATGGATACTTTTCGATGCGTTCATTTAACAACTACAGTTTCCCGCTTGCCAGGCTTAAATCGAACCTGAGCATAAATGCCGGTGGTGCATATACACGTACCCCGGGTATTGTAAATGACCGGCTTAATTATTCCAATAGTTATAATGCAGGATTAGGACTTACACTAAGCAGCAATATCAGCGAAAAAGTGGATTTTACGATCTCATCGAACACCACATACAATAACATTTCAAATACGCTGCAATCCAGCCTGAACAGCAATTACTATAACCAGAATACACGATTTAAAATCCAGGTGATGCCCTGGAAAGGGCTCGTGCTACAGAGTGATGTGAGTCACCAGTTTAACAGCGGGCTCTCAAAAAGTTTTAACCAGAACTATGTGTTATGGAATGCAGCAATGGGTTATAAGTTCTTAAAAAACAAGGCCGCTGAATTCCGGCTCACCATTTTTGATATCCTCAAACAAAACAACAGCATTACCCGTAATACAACAGAAACCTATTATGAAGATGTGCGGACAAATGTATTGCAACAATATGTGATGTTAAGTTTCTCTTACAACATCAGGTATTATAAAGCACCTAAGCCATAAAAAGGAGGATCAGGATTCTCTTAATGTAAGGTCAAGATCAGGGATGGTTTTTATGAGGGCTTTAAACTTCAATTGTTCTTCCCTGGTAATGTC
>JAZKGM010000307.1:983-2668 GCA_040385895.1 Bacteroidota bacterium | reverse complement strand
CATGCCTGGCTTCTGCAAGTGTTTTAGAGGCGCTTTCCCTTGCTTTCTCTGTGCCCTGCTTAGCCACTCTGCCCAGGAGAACCTCATCGTTTTTATAAGCTTCTATTTTTTCACGGATCGGTTCTACAAAGGCTATCGTATCTTCTGCCAGCTGCTTTTTCAGGTCACCATAACGAATGGCGCATGCAGCATAGGCGTCTGTAAAATATTCCAGGGTATCTCCCGTTGAAACAACCTTCATCAGGTCGAACAGGTTTTGCACCGCTTGCGAAGGAATGGAATTTTGTTCTGTTGGCCCGGTATCGGTTACCGCGCGGCTCATTTTTTTACGGATGACCTCAGGCGTATCCACCAGGTTGATCACGTTGCCATCACCATCGCTTTTGCTCATTTTACCACCGCCCTGCAAGCCCGGGATCTTAACCAGCTCACTGCCATAGTTAAATGCCTGTGGTTCAGGGAACAGGTCTACCTGATACATGCGGTTAAAGCGGTTGCCAAAGGTGCGCGCCATTTCCATGTGCTGTTCCTGGTCTTTGCCAACCGGAACTTTTACAGCTTTATGAATAATGATATCGGCAGCCATCAAAACGGGATAAGTAAGCAGGCCTGCATTGATGTTATCGGGTTGCGTGCGTGCCTTTTCCTTAAAGGAGCTGACGCGTTCCAGCTCACCTTTATACGCATGCATGTTCAGCATCATGTATAATTCGGGAATTTCCGGCAGGTCGCTTTGTACGTATAAAGCGCATTGATCAGGATCAATTCCGCAGGCAAGGTATTCGGCCAAAACCTGGCGTGCATTGTTATGCAGATCGGCCGGGTTAGGGTGCGTGGTTAACGAATGGTAATCGGCAATAAAAAAATAGCAATTATACTCGTGCTGCATTTTTATAAAGTTGCGCACGGCCCCGAAGTAATTTCCCAAATGTAAGTTTCCTGTGGGGCGAATGCCGCTCACTACAATTTCTTTCGTCATTCTCGTCTTCTTTTCTGTTCAGGCAATATGCTGAATGTACTGTTATAATTAATTATCCTTTTGCAAAGCCAGTAAATACATCACCGCCATGCGGGTGGCAACGCCATTCTCCACCTGGTCTAAGATAATGCTGTGCTGGCTGTCGGCCACATCGCTGGTCATTTCCACACCGCGGTTAATAGGCCCGGGGTGCATGATCACGATCTCTTTATCGAGCTTTTGCAGGCGTTCTTTATCTAATCCATACAGCATGCTGTATTCCCGCAGGCTTGGAAAGTATTTAATATCCTGGCGTTCCAGCTGAATGCGCAGCATGTTGGCCACATCGCACCAGTTAAGGGCTTTCATCAAATCGTGTTCTACTTTTACGCCCAGGCTTTCCATATGTTTTGGTATCAGCGTGGTAGGGCCGCAAACCATTACTTCGGCACCCAGCTTTTGCAGGCAGTATATGTTTGATAAAGCCACACGTGAATGGGTGATGTCGCCAACGATCACCACCTTTTTGCCTTTTACGCTTCCCAGCTTTTCGCGGATGGAATAGGCATCAAGCAAAGCCTGGGTTGGGTGTTCATGTGTACCGTCACCGGCATTAATGATTGCTGTTTGGGGAAGATGCTGCGCAAGGAAATGAGCAGCGCCGCTTGCACTATGGCGCATTACCACCATGTCTACCTTCATGCTCAAAATATTTTTTACAGTATCA
>JAZKGM010000307.1:0-973 GCA_040385895.1 Bacteroidota bacterium | reverse complement strand
TGGCAGGCTCCGGGAGCCGGGTGGCGCATCACCACCATATCCACTTTCATGGCTAAGATGTTATTAACGGTATCGATGAGTGTTTCTCCTTTTGAAACAGAGGAGGAGGAGGCCGAAAAATTGACAATATCGGCACTCAGCCTTTTTTGGGCCAGCTCGAATGAAATGCGGGTGCGGGTTGAGTTCTCAAAGAAGATATTAGCCACGGTTACATCACGCAAAGAAGGTACTTTTTTGATCGGCCTGTTGATGATGGACTTGAAATTATCGGCCGTTTCAAACACCAGTTCAATGTCATCGCGGGTGATGTCTTTTATCCCTAATAAATGCGGCTGACTAAATTTTTTACTCATTTTTTAACAGTTAGCTATTGCTGCGTTTGGCAGTATTTCAATTTGTAACAATGTGAACAAGGTCCTGCTTTGCATTTTCTTTCCACTCCACTTTCACTTTATCGTTGGCACGGGTATCTACAGCAATACCGGTATAATCAGGTTGAATAGGCAGGTGGCGGCTGTAACGCCTGTCAACCAATACCAGCAGCTCTACTTTAGACGGCCTTCCGAAATCGGTTAACGCATCTAATGCGCTGCGTATGGTGCGGCCTGTATACAGCACATCATCCACTATAATAATGTTCTTGTCTTCTACCGTAAAATCAATCTTCATTTCATTTGGAACGATCTGCTCGTTGCCCCTGCGGAAATCGTCACGGTAAAAAGCAATGTCGAGCTCCCCGTAAAGTACTTTTTTATTGTTTACGATCTCCGAAATGCGTGTATGGATCCTGCGCGAAAAAAAGATGCCACGCGGCTGCAGGCCAATAATGGCCGTGTTTGCAAAATCACCATGTTTTTCGATCAGCTCAAAACACAGGCGGTCGATGGTGATGTCGAATTGTTTTTTCTCAAGGATTACTTTAGCGTTCATGTTTAGTTACGCTGCAGTTTAATTATTTCAACTTTACCCTTAT
>JAZKGM010000306.1:6957-11840 GCA_040385895.1 Bacteroidota bacterium | reverse complement strand
TTAACTGTACAAAGGCTGGCAATGCTCACAAAAAAAACTTCTGCGCTTTGTTTTGCCGGTGTATTTTTTTGTAAGGGGCAGCTTACACCGTTTGCACATTTTTTTGGTATGGGCAAGCCAGTGGTCTTTAAGCGTGAAATTTTTCTTCCATTCCAGGAATTCAAAAGCATACACCACAGCTTCCTTCACCAGTTCATTTACTTTTTTTACAGGCAATGCCGCTACTTGGCTTTCAGGATGAACTTTGATGCGGTACAATACCTCATTTTTTATAATATTACCCACGCCCGAAAAAATGGTTTGATCAAGCAATGCATCGCACACCATTAGCCCTTCTTTATCTTTGAGTTTCTTTTTTGCATTTTTGGGGTCCCAGTTCTTATTCATCACATCTGCGCTCCAATCGTATACATCGTCAAGTTTTACATCGATCTGTTTTACCGCGCAGGTATAAAAGTTCACCTCATCTTTTCCAAACTCAAGGTGCAGTTTGGGTTGAAGTCCTTTCTTTTCGTTGATCCGGTATGTGCCGAACATAAGTAAATGAATACGTATGGTCACATCCTTAAAGCAGATCAGTAAATGTTTACCCCAGGTTTTAAGGTCAGTAACCGGCTTACCGGCAAGCAGGTCAAAATCGATAGCTGCCGTTCCGGATGCAGCAGTTACGGTTTTCTTTTTAAAATGCTTCAGCTCTTCTTTAAGAATAACTAATGATGGTCCTTCAGGCATATGTTTTGTTATTACCGGTATCAGGCTAAAAATGATGCCTGTCTTTTTTTTACCACGCTTTAAAACACATCCCGCATACATTGTGGCAATAGGGGTGACGAACCCTTCCCGTTGTGTAGAACAAAACACCCTGCGTAAATCTAAAAAAGGCTTTATCTTGTACACGATTAACAGATACATCATGAAAAGTACTTTTAAAATAATTGCCGCATCCGTTTTTGTATTGGCCATGTCCTGCACACCGGGGAGCAACAAGGATAAAAAGTACATTGAAGATACAGTGGTACATAAAGCCGGCTCACCGATAATAAAGGATCGGTCGATGGTGCCCGGCACTGATACCACCGACCGCAACCTGGATGATCCGCATAGCAAGAAACCCGATTAAGGATCTTATTGTGTAAAAACTTTCCGTTAAAAAAAGCCATTGCTGTCTTCAGCAGCAGCCGCAAAACAAAAAGCAGCCTCGTATTCCGGGCTGCTTTCTGTTTTAAATGATGTTGGAACTATTGTGTAATGATGAACTTGCCTGTGCTGATCTGCCCGTCTGTTGTTTTAAGGGTGTAGGTATAGTTACCGGGAGCAAATGTTTTCGTTTCAATTGTAAGCAAATTACCATTCACTGTTTGTGTGCTCATCTCTTTCCCTTTTATATCATATACGGTGAGTGAAGCGTTTTTATGCAATACCGGGAACTCGATAGTAACAAAATCCTTACCCGGCACCGGGTATACCAAAGCGTCCTGCCCATCTTCCGTCACCTCCTTTTTACCAAGGAAAATTCCCGACAGCTTGTACACTTCAAATCCGGCCTGGTCGTTCAGGTATAGCATTAATTTATTTCCTTCTGAAGTAGCATAAGGGTAAGCATGATATACGTTGTTCTGGGTGAAAAGCTGCAGGCCGTCTTCATTGAAAATATACACTTTTGCAGGATCGTTGGTCGTTATAATCACCTCAATCTTATCGTCATTATTGATCGTCTTTTTGCTGGTATGAAGAAGGTTTACGCCTGTTACTGGTAAAACATTCAGTGTTGTGGTTTTGATCAATGTATGAGATTCAGAGTAAAAGCTGATCTTTTTAGTGGCCTTGTCAAAAGAAACGTACCCGGTTTCCCCTGGTCCATATTTTGCAACAGAAAGAGAAACATTCGGGTATTTTTTTTCAAGTGTTTGCGCAGATGCGGCCATCCCGGCTAGCAATGCAATAATGAATAGGTGTTTTTTCATGTTATTAAAGTGATGTAAATATAACAGATGCAAGTAATTTTCAAAGCGTATGGCAGCGTGAAATAGTCAAAGAAGCTTCAGTTGGTCATTGGCCTTAGGCGGGCGCGAAAAAACAGAGAGGTCATACTCATAGAAAGGCGTTCCACTCATGTGTTTCTTGCGTGCCGCAGTAAACAACATGCGTATGGTTTCTGCTATCTTTCCCTCGCCCTGCATGCGTGTACTCCAGCGCGAATCGTTTATGTTTCCTCCGTGGCAATCGGCAACCTGTGTTAAGATCTTATGCGCGGCATCCGGATATGTTTTATGCACCCAATCGGTAAAAAGGTTACCGACCTGCCCGTTGAGCCGCAGGATGGTATAACCGGCTGTATAGGCCCCTGCTTTTCCCGCTTTTTTAATCACATCTGCAATTCCGTAATTGGTTAAACCCGGAATGATGGGGGCCACCATTACACCGCAGGGTATTCCGTTCGATGAAAGCTGTTCGATCACATTCAGCCTGTTTTTGTAAGTGGCCGTTCTTGGTTCCAGCTTTTGCCTGATGCTTTCATCCGTGGAGGTAACCGTAACAAATACATGCACGAGCCTCAGCTTTGCAAGTTCTTTTAACAGGTCGAGATCGCGAAGGATCAGCTGGTTTTTGGTGATGATGCCGACCGGGTTCTTATAGCGCAGGCAAACCTCAAGCAACTTGCGTTCGATGGGCTGGTAACAGTCGGTGTTGCCCGAGAAAGAAACAACCGCAGGTTTCCAGCTCCTGTGCTCAAACTCCTTAGCCAGTAGTTCAGGGGCATTGGGTTTGGCTATGATCTTTGATTCAAAATCAAGGCCTGCACTAAAACCCCAGTATTCGTGAGCGTTTCTTGCATAACAATAGATGCAGCCATGCTCGCAACCCTGGTATGGGTTTACAGAGAACTGCATGCTCACATCGGGGCTTTTTACGTGGTTGATAATATGTTTGGGGTGGTCAATGAACACCTGTGTGCTTACTCCACTGATCAGTGGTTCATCAAGCCCTTCTATAAATTCAGTTACCGTTTCATACCTGCTGAACCGGTTTGAAGAGTTGAACTGCGATCCCCTTCCTTTAATAAATTCATCGCTTGCCATGCTGCAAATCTACCGGCAAAACAGGCATCAGGCGGCTAATAATTTTAGTTTTAAATTTACAATCCGGGCTTGCTTTAATGATGAACGGTAACCCAATAAAAAACCATCCGTCCATTTAAGTAAAGGTGTTATAATCCCTCTTCATCCGCACTTAGGTTTGTATCCATAATTTAAAAAGCTATGAGAAACTTAATCGGATTACTTGCCTTGCTTCTTGTATTAAGCAGTAAGAGCCAAAGTGCACAAATTGATTTTACCCCTGCACGGGAAATTGTTTCATGTGGCCCCACTACGGTTTATTTTGTATATAAAGATACGATTGAAGCCGATCTTATTTACTGGGATTTTGGCGATGGAACAGGCGCCAATGTATCCAACCCTTCTCATACCTATACACAAACAGGCACTTATACCGTAAAGCTCACCGTTGTAGAAAAAGGTGTTGCAGATTCTGTGATCAAAGAAAATTTTGTGGTCGTTAAGCCAATGCCGCTTGCACAAATGAAAGTAGAAATCATTCCTGAACAGATGAATAGCCAATACCTGTTCACCAGCCAATCGGTGCATAATGCAGATAGCTTTTCCGATATCTCCTGGCATATTGATTCGGTTATCCTTCATGGCAAAGCTGTTAACTATACTTTTACCAGGGAAGGGGAATATGACATTGTGTTACAGGTAATAAATAATAAAGGGTGCATGCACGAATCTGCTACGCGGATCAAGGTAAAACCGGTTACAGTAGAACCTGTAGGCATGGGCGAGAATGAACTCGCACAGGTACGCATTTATCCGAACCCGGCAAAGGGGCTGATCAGCATAAACCTGCCTGCCGGCCAGGATATTCAATCCGTTCTGTTCACCGATCTGTTGGGTAAAGAACATGCAGTTGAAACCGCGTTACACAATAATCACCTGGTGGTTAATACACAAACCAGTGTGGCTGGCGTTTATTTTCTAACACTCAAAACAAAACAATCGGCAGTAACCAGGCGGGTTATTATTGAATAGTAAAAATACTTAAAGGAAGTTGGGCAGGAGCTATCGTTCTTTTTACCAGGTGTTTCATTGGTGTAAAATTTAAATAACCTGTTTCCGGCACTGCTCAACTCCTTTATTTAATTGAACCGAACAGCATAGTTTGCACCGCCAGGGCGAGGTAGGCCATGCTTTTTTTTTATGAGCATAACGATCTGTTAAGGAACTGGTGTGAAACCACATTGGTTATGTTGCAGAGCAGTGTAGATAAGAAACGCCATTACTTGTTCCGCCAAGGCGGAAGAAAAGTTGACTTGCAACCCTTTAGCTTAATCTGTGCACTCCTTCAATTCTTGGATTAAAGTGTCAACACTATTTATAACATCACTATCACATTATGTTGGGGTATTCTTAATTAAACAGGGCCGGATAGGGGCATTAAATCCATTTTGTGCTTCCGCGACAGAATTCTTGGTAACGTATTTGTATTTACAAGTTCACTAAACAATCAAATACGATGAAAAAATTAATCTGTATCCTGTTCACTGCAATGGTTGCTCTGGGCAGCGTGCCTGTAAAGGCAGAACAAGCAAAAGCCGTTTCTATTTCTAATGAAGCTGCTCATGCAAAAAAACTCCATCAAACCGAGGTTAACCAGCTAACAAGCCGTCTTAAAGAAATCCATACCGCTGCAAAAGGAGAATTAAGCACAGGCGAAAAAGCATTGCTGCGAAAAGAGGTTTTAGCTATAAAACAACGCCTTGCCGATCCATTGGGCGGAGGGGTTTATATCTCAGCCGGTGCATTGATCCTTATTGTAATTCT